>CALMYE010000267.1 GCA_937873425.1 uncultured Sphingopyxis sp.
TGAATTTTCCGCCGGGGCATCCGCCTCCGGTCGCAGGGAGGAATTTATGCGTCCGACTTTCCGTTATGCTTCCGCCGCCGCCATCGCGGCCCTGCTCGCCGCCCCGGTGACGGCGCAGACCACCACCGGCCCCAAGGAACGCTACGAGATGGACGTCGCGACCATGTCGGGCTTCGCCGCGATGGGCGGCGGAAAGGGCGGCATGGGCGGCGCGATGAGCATGATGTTCGGCGGCGGCCCCGACAATGCGATCGCGCGCCAGCTTTTCCTGCGCCTCGGATCGAACGAGGCCCCGACCGCGCCGCCGCCGAAGGGCGACCATTTCTTTGTGCCGCAGGCCAAGCTCGGCAAGTCGGTCCCGCTGATCAGCCCCGAGCGGAAGCCCGGCGAATATCCCCATGAATTCGAGCGGCCGAAGGGCCGCCTGCTGCTCTATTGGGGCTGCGGGGCGAAGGCTGGGCCGGGCCAGCCGGTGATCGTCGATTTCGCCAAGGTCGCGGCGGGGCAGATTCCGCCCGGCCTGTTTTCGAGCGCGGTGCCGGTGATCCGCGAGGTGTCGCCCGACAACAGCCGCTCCTATGTCGAATGGCCCAACCGCCAGTCGACGAAGCAGCCGGCGCGGGACAGCTCGCTGCTCGGCGCGCACCGCGTCGCGAGCAATATCGGCTCCGACATCAATTTCACGCTGGCGCAGGACTATATGCCCGGCCTCCAGGCCTCGACCGCAATCCAGCCCGACGGGTCGGTGACGATCCGCTGGAATTCGGTGCCCGCCGCCACCGGCTACGCCGCCTGGGCCTTCGGGGGCATGGACAAGCTCGAAAAGGGCGGCGACATCGTCTGGTGGTCGTCGAGCGCGACCAAGGAATTCGGCGGCGGCCTCTGGGACTGGCTGCCGCCCCCGGTGGTCGCGAAGCTGATCGACCAGAAGATCGTGATGCCGCCGTCGCAGACGAGCTGCCAGATCCCCGCCGAAGCCAAGAAAGCGTCGGGCGAGATGATGGTCGGCAACCTCAACGCCTTCGGACCGGAGGCGAATTTCGCCTATCCGCCCAAGCCCGCCGGCAATGCGGCGTGGAACATCGACTGGACCGCCAAGGTCCGCTTCCGTTCCTACACCATGCTGATGGTCGGGGTCGATCTGGGCGGCATGGGCGCGGGCGCGATGGGCGGCGGCGAGAGCGGCCAGCCCGCCGAACCGCCCAAGAAGAAGAAGTGCCGGGGCCCGCTCGGCATCCCGCTCCCCGACGGCGCCTGCTGACCGGCGAGTCAGTTGCCGTTCACGTCCGCTGCCCTATATTGGACGAAAGAGGGTGTGTGAATGACAGGAGTCGAACCATGCGTCCGTTTATCGCAACCATGATCGCCGCCGCCGCCATTGCGGCCGTCCCCGCCGCGGCGAAGGAAAAGCTCGCGCCCGAGGCGAAGCTCGAGAAGCTGCTCGCAGGCCGCGTCGCGGGCGAACCACGCGACTGCCTGCCGCTGTCGCAGGCGCGCAGCTCGCAGATCATCGACGGCACCGCGATCGTCTATCGCGTCGGCAATACTTTGTGGGTCAACCGCCCGCGCAGCGGCGCCGAATCGCTCGACGACGACGATATTCTCGTGACGAAGACCAGCGGCAGCCAGCTGTGCAGCATCGACACGGTGCACCTCCACGACCGCACCGGCCATTTCTGGCGCGGCTTCTTGGCGCTCGGCGAGTTTGTCCCCTGGCGCAAGGTCGATACGGCGGCCGCCAACTAAGGCTGCAGGGGATTCAAGCGGATCGCCGCATTTTCCCTCCCCCTTGATGGGGGAGGCAGCGAGACTTGCGAACTTGTTCGCTAGTCGCAGCGGTGGGGGTGCGGTTTCGGCCTGAATCGGCAGTATTTGGACGCGCGATCACCCCCATCCAACTCCGCCTAGCCCGCTATCGCGGGCAAGGCTTCGTATCCTTCCCCCATCGAGGGGGAAGGTTGGCCGAACCCCATAGCCTCGAGACAGACATGCACGATGACAGCGACAAGGGCATAGTCGCCCCACCCGCCGACTGGGCGGCGCGGCTGCTCGCCTTCTGGTTCGGCGCGCACGGCATGGACGACTGGTATGGCGGCGGGCCCGAATTCGACACCGAGGTGCGCGACCTCGCCGCCGAATGGCACGAAGCGCTGCGCTCGCAGCCCGCGGACAGCTTTCTGACCGACCCCGACACCGCGCTCGCCGCGGCGATCCTGTTCGACCAGGTGCCGCGCAACATATATCGCGGCCATGCCGACGCCTTCGCGACCGACAGCCTCGCGCGGGCCATAGCGCGCGGCATCGTCGCGAACGGCTGGGATCAGGCCTGGCCCGACGAGCGGCGGCAGTTCGCCTATCTCCCCTTCCAGCACAGCGAGGACATCGCCGACCAGCGCGAATCGCTGCGCCTGTTCGGCCAGCTCGCCGACCCGATCTTCCACGACTATGCGCAGAAGCATTTCGACATCGTCGAGCGCTTCGGCCGCTTTCCGCACCGCAACGCGGCGCTCGGCCGCGCGAACCGTCCCGGCGAGGAAACGGCGATAGAAGCGGGGCGCCACTGGTGATAGGACGGCCCTATCCCTCTCGCGGAGCGCGCGCATGGCCGAATTCACCGACACGCTGACCGAAAAGCATATCGCCTTCATCGAAAGGCAGCCGGTCTTCTTCACCGCCACCGCCGCGGCGGGCGGGCGCATCAACCTGTCGCCCAAGGGCTATGCCGACAGCTTCCGCGTGCTGTCGGATACGCAGGTCGCGTATCTCGACCTCGGCGGGTCGGGGAACGAGACGCACGCGCATCTGGCCGCTGACGGGCGCATCACCCTCATGTTCTGCGCCTTCGACCGCAGCGCGCTGATCCTGCGCATCTACGGCCGCGGCCGGCCGGTGCTGCCGCAGGACGGTGAATGGGACGCGCTTGCGAGCCAGTTCACCCTGCTCCCCGGCACCCGCCAGATCTTCGTCATCGACGTGGACAGCGTGCAGACAAGCTGCGGCTGGGGGGTGCCGATGATGGAATTGCAGACCGAGCGCGACACGCTGCGCAAATATCACCGCCAGGCCGACCCCGAACAATGGGTCGCGAAGGCCGGCGGCCGCACGGCGAGCATCGACGGCCTGCCCACGCGCGCCACCGACCGCTTCATCGCCGGCTGATGCTCGTCGAGCTGCTACGCGGCCGGCTCGAAAGCGCGGGCGTCCACGCCGTCTGCTTCGACGCCGGGATGAACGCTGACGCTCCTCCCCGGTACGGGGAGGGGGACCACCCGAAGGGTGGTGGAGGGGCACGGGAGGCCAAACGCTTCGCTTGAGCGTCGCGTAAACCGATGGTGCCCCTCCACCATGCTTCGCATGGTCCCCCTCCCCCAAAGGGGGAGGATCGTCGCGGCCGCATCCGCCGTCCCGGTGCAACCAGCCCACCGCCCCGTTCGTCATACCCTTGTAAACCGGAACAGAAAGCCGATCTCTCCCCCATGATCAAGGTCGCCAGCTACAATATGCGCAAGGGCATCGGGCTCGACCGCCGCCGCGATCCCGGCCGCGTGCTGTCGGTGCTCGGCGAGCTCGACGCCGACATCGTCGCGCTGCAGGAGGCCGACCGCCGCTTCGGCACGCGCGCCAGCGCGATCCCGCCGCACATGCTCGCCGAGCATAGCGATTATGTCCCGGTCGAGCTCGACGGCCGCCCGCACAGCATCGGCTGGCACGGCAATGCGCTGCTCGTGCGCCGCGGGGTCGAGATCGAGGAGAGCCACGCGCTCCACCTGCCGACGCTCGAACCGCGCGGCGCGGTCGCCGCGACGCTGCGCCTCGGCGATACGCGGCTGCGCGTCGTCGGCATGCACCTCGACATTTCGGGCCTGCGCCGCCGCCAGCAGGCGCGCGCGATCCTCCACCATGTCGCCGAGGGCGAGGATCTGCCGACGATCCTGATGGGCGACTGCAACGAATGGCGCAGCCGCGGCGGCTGCCTCCACGATTTCGGCGAGCGCCACCATCCGGTCGATACCGGCCACAGCTTCCACAGCCGCCGCCCGGTGGCGCGGCTCGACCGCATCTTCGCCTCGCCCGACCTGCGCGCGCTCGAGGCCGGCGTCCACCAGAGCCCCCTCGCCGCCCGCGCCTCCGACCACCTCCCGATCTGGGCGCGCTTCGCCAAGGTTTCAGGACAAAGCTGATCTCCCCTCCCGCAGGCGGGAGGGGCAGCGAGACTTGCGGACTTGTCCGCTAGTCGCAGCGGGGTGGGCCATCGCCACGTCGCTGCCCACCCCGACCCCTCCCGCCTGCGGGAGGGGAGACGCTTCACTGCCCATTTTTTAAGCATCCCCGCCGCCGCGCTGCCCAAGATTCGGACCGAAACTGTCGCAGACCGCCCCAAATAGTTCACAAAATGTCAACAAACCCCGCGCCCGCGCAATCTGGCACGGCTGTTGCACCGCAACATGACGCAACAAGCAAAAGGGGGCGTCATGAAGCTGATCCTGGCTATCATCAAACCGTTCAAGCTCGACGAGGTGCGTGAAGCCCTCACCGGGCTGGGCATCGCCGGCATGACCGTGACCGAGGTCAAGGGTTTCGGCCGGCAAAAGGGGCAGACCGAAATCTACCGCGGTGCCGAATATGCGACCAACATGGTCCCGAAGGTGAAGATCGAGCTCGTCTGCGACGACGCGCTCGCGCCGCGGGTCGTCGAAACGCTGCAGCAGAGCGCCGGAACCGGGTCGATCGGCGACGGCAAGATTTTCGTCCTCGACGTCGGTCAGGCCGTGCGCATCCGCACCGGCGAGACCGGCGAGGCGGCGCTGTAATGATAAAGGGGGAAGCAATGAACTTCATGAAAAAGACGGCGGCAACCGCCGGGGCCGCGGGCCTCGCGCTGTTCGCCGCGCTGCCCGTCTGGGCGCAGGAAGCCGCCGAGGCGGTCGTCGAAGCGGCCGAAGAGGCCGCGCCGGCGCTCGACACCGGCGACACGACCTGGATGATGGTCTCGACCGTGCTGGTCCTCGCCATGTTCCTGCCGGGCTTGGCGCTCTTCTACGGCGGCCTCGTCCGCACCAAGAATATGCTGTCGGTGCTGACCCAGGTGCTGACCGTCGCCTGCCTGGCGATGGTCGTGTGGATTTGCTGGGGCTACTCCATGGCCAACACCGCCGGCAACGCCTTCTTCGGCGGCTTCGACAAATTGTTCCTCGCCGGCGTGACGGTCGATTCGATGGCCGACACCATCCCCGAGTTCGTCGATGTCTCCTTCCAGATGACCTTCGCGGCGATCACCGCGGCGCTGGTCGTCGGCGGCCTTGCCGAACGCGTAAAATTCAGCGCGCTGCTGCTCGCGCTCTTCATCTGGCTGACGATCGTCTATTTCCCGATGGCCTATATGGTGTGGGGCGACGGCATCATCGGCCAGTGGGGCGCGCTCGACTATGCCGGCGGCACGGTGGTCCACATCAACGCGGGCGTCACTGCGCTGGTCGGTGCCATCGTCGTGGGCAAGCGCATCGGCTATCTCAAGGAAGCACTGCCGCCGCACTCGCTGACGATGACCTTCATCGGCGCCAGCCTGCTGTGGGTGGGCTGGTACGGCTTCAACGCCGGGTCGGCCTATGCCGCCAACAACGAAGCCGGCCTCGCGATGCTCAACACCTTCACCGCCACGGCGGGGGCGACGCTGGCCTGGCTGGTCGCGGAAAAGCTGTTCGGCCGCAAGCCGACACTGCTCGGCGCCTGCTCGGGCGTCATCGCGGGCCTCGTCGCCATCACGCCGGCCGCCGGCCACGCCGGGCCGTTCGGCGCGCTGGTGCTCGGCGCGATCGCCTCGGTCGCCTGCTACCTGTTCGTCTCCTACGCCAAGCCCAAGCTGGGCCTGGACGACACGGCGGACGTGTTCGGCATCCACGGCGTCGCAGGCATCATCGGCTCGGTCCTCGTCGCGGTCACCAACGCGCCGGGCCTCGGCGGGCCGGGCGATGCGGACTATGCGATCGGCAGCCAGCTCGGCATCCAGCTTTCGGCTACCGGACTGGCGCTGGTGTGGACCGCGGTCGGCGCGTTCATCGCCTTCTACATCGCCAAGCTGGTGCTCGGGCTGCGCGTCTCCGAGGAAGCCGAACGCGAAGGGCTCGACCTCTCCTCGCACGGCGAGCGCGCCTACAACTACTGACACGGGACAGGACACCCGCCGCCGCTCTCTCCTCAAAAATGGCGGCGGGGTCCGACGGGGTTCCTCCTGCGAACCACTGGCCGGGGTTTATCCCCGGCCATTTTTTTGAACAGTGGCCGGGACGGCCACGGGCCGGGGCTTGTCCCCGGCCATTTTTTTGCGCAGCATCCGCCGCACAAAAAATGGGCAGCGGTGCTGCAAATTTAGCCTTCCCTCGATGACATTAATATGGCATTCATGCCCTCGAAAGTTTCAGGAGGGGAGAGCCTGAAAGGCTGGGCCGGGACGCAAGTCCCGGCCCTCTTTTTTTGCCCGCCGGACGCGGGCGCCGACAAAAGCCTTTGGAGTCAGTCCGTTCGCCGATAGGAGAGCTCGGCGAAGAGCCGCCAGCCGCCGTCCGCCTGCAGCACCGAATCGCGGACGCGCAGCACGCCGCCGGCTTCGAGAGCATAGGTCGAGCGGCCGATCTCGATGTCGGCGCTGCCCCAGTGCGTCCACCACAGATCCGCCGCCACCGCGCCGGCGACCGGCCGCGTGCGGCCCGTGCTGTCGGTCCAGCTGCCGGCGACCCGCCCCTTCGCGTCGAGGCGATACAGGCCCTCGGCGCCATAGGCCGGCGCCCCGCCCACCGTCAGCCGATAGGCGAGCCGCGTCGCCCCGTCGGGCGCCGGCCCGATCTCCAGCGTCGCGGTGGCGGGACGGCCGAACGCCATGCCCTCGCCCGCCCAATTGCCATGCCACGCCGCGAGCGCGGGCGCTTCGGCCGGAGCCGCGGCGGGCGCGGCGGCGGCGAGCAGGGGCGCCAGCCACGCGGCCGGCGTCATGCCGCCATTTCCGACTGCGAGAACATGAAGGCATTGCCGTCGGGGTCGTAGAAGGTGATCAGCTTCACCAGCCCCGGGATATGCCGGATATCGCCATCCTGCCGCACCCCCTCGGCATCGAGATGCGCCTTGGCCGCGTCGATGTCCGCGACCTCGAACACATTGGTCGCGCCGCCGCCCTGCGCGACCGTCTCGACCTGGCTCAGCCCGATATTGACCCCCGCCATCGGCGTCGCGAGCTCGCACCAGCCGATCTCGTCGGCGCGGTAGAGCAGCTTGCACAGCATCACCCGCTCATACCAGGCTATCGACGCGGTCATGTCGGCGACCCCCATCGAACAGGTGAGTTCGGAACCGATTGTGAGCGTCATGTCATTCCTCCTTTTTTGCGATTGGACAGATTGTACGGCTGGAGCGGAAATGAACGGATGCGGCCGTAACGATCCTCCCCCACCGGGGGAGGGGGACCACCCGGAGGGTGGTGGAGGGGCAGGCGAGGCACCTCGCTCCGTCGATGGGCTACGCGACTCCGCCTGTGCCCCTCCACCATGCTTCGCATGGTCCCCCTCCCCGTGCCGGGGAGGATCGTCGCGGGCCGCTCTCCACCCCGAACGCCGGCCTTCACATCCGCCTCCTTTTACAAAACCCGATCACCCCTCCGCCTCTTCGTCCTCGCGCCCGACGGGCACCGGGCGCAGCCATCCGGGACCGCTCACCACCACCAGATCCATCGTGTCCGGCACGCATGCCCCAATCCGCTTGCCTCGATAGTCCGGTTTGTATAGTTACTTGCAAATGCCGTCAACCGCTCCCGATCCGCTGCTTGCGCGGCTCTCCGGCCATCGCTGGCTGGTGCCTTTGCTCGCCGACCTCGCCGCGCATCGCGGCGCGCGTTTCGTCGAGCTGGTCAACCGGCTCGGCCTGTCGCGCGACAGCCTGACGCGCACGCTCGCGGCGGCGGCGGCGCAGGGCTGGGTGATGCGCAACCCCGGGCACGGCCACCCGCTGCGCCCCGAATATATCCTCACCGAGGCGGGGGAGGCGGCGGCGATGCGCGCCGCAACGATCGCCGGGGCGCAGGCGGCGATCGGCCTGCCGCCCGGCGGCGCGACGCGCTGGGGCCTGCCGCTCGTCGCCGGGATCGGCGCGGGCCACGACCGCTTCAACGCCCTCTCGCGCCTGCTCGCCCCCGCCACCCCGCGCGCGCTGTCGCAGGGGCTGACGGCGCTCGGGCGGCATGGGCTGGTGACGCGCGATCTCATCGACACCCGCCCGCCGGCGAGCCGCTACGGGCTGACGGGGAAGGGGAAGCTGCTCGCGGCGGCGTGCACCAACTGATTCCCCTCCCTGAAAGGGAGAGGTTAGGGGTGGGTGGCCGCAGGCATTCTTTCTTTTGGAAAGAAGAATGCGAGGCTCCGCCTCGCAACCCACCCCCGGCCCCTCCCTTTCAGGGAGGGGAGATTACGCCAGCGCCGCCTTCACGAAATCCGCCGCGCGCTCGCCGATCATGATGCTCGGCGCGTTGGTGTTCCCCGACACCAGCCGCGGCATGATGCTCGCATCGGCGACCCACAGCCCGTCGATGCCCTTAGCCTTCAGCGTCGGATCGACCACCGCGTCGCCGTCGCTGCCCATGCGG
>CALMYE010000268.1 GCA_937873425.1 uncultured Sphingopyxis sp.
CGGGTCGCGCGCCAGGTCTCGCCGCCGCCGGCGCGGTCGGTGGCGACATATTCCTGGTCGTCCGAGCCGTCGACGGCCTTCCACACATTGGTCATGTCGAGCAGGTTGACGAAGAAATCGTTGGTCAGCTGCCCCGACCGCTTCGTGAAGTGACCATGGCCGCGCTCGCCGTGGTTGGCGCCGAGCACGCGCAGGCCGCCGATCAGCACGGTCATCTCGGGCACCGACAGGCCGAGCAGCGAGGCGCGGTCGAGCATCATCTCCTCGGTCTTCACCGCCAGCTTCTTCTTGCCGAGATAGTTGCGGAAGGCATCGGCCTCCGGCTCCATCACCGCGAAGCTGTCGGCGTCGGTCTGTTCGTCGGTCGCGTCGCCGCGACCGCCGGTGAACGGCACCGCGACGCTGAAACCGGCGTCCTTGATCGCCTTTTCGAGGCCGACCACGCCGCCGAGCACGATGGCGTCGGCCATCGACAGGCTGCCGCGCAGGCCGTCGAGCGTATCGAGCACCTTGGCGAGGGCGGCCGGCTCATTGACCTCCCAGTCCTTCTGCGGGGCGAGCCGCACGCGCGCGCCGTTGGCGCCGCCGCGATAGTCGGACTTGCGATAGGTGCTCGCCGACGCCCAGGCGGTCTTGATCAGCTGGCTGACGGTCAGGCCGCTGGCCGCGATCGCGTCCTTCACCGCCTGCACCTCGGCGTCGGAGGGCATGGTGCCGGCGGGGATCGGGTCCTGCCAGATCAGATCCTCTTCGGGAACTTCGGGGCCGAGGTAGCGGACCTTGGGTCCCATATCGCGGTGGGTCAGCTTGAACCAGGCGCGGGCGAAGGCGTCCTTGAACGCCTCATGGTTGCTCCGGAACTTCTCGCTGATCACGCGGAACTCGGGATCGACCTTCAGCGCCATGTCGGCCGTCGTCATCATCGTCGGAACCTTCAGGTCCGGATTCCAGGCCGCCGGGGCCATGTCCTCTTCTTTCTGGTTCACCGGCTGCCACTGCTGTGCGCCGGCGGGCGAGCGGACCAGTTCATAGTCATAGTCGAGCAGCAGGCGGAAATAATTCTCGCTCCATTCGGTGGGCGTATTGACCCATGCGCCTTCGAGGCCGCTGGTCACGCTGTGCTCGCCGATGCCGCCGCTTTCGTGGCTGCTGACCCAGCCGAAGCCCTGCGCCGCCAGATCGCCGCCCGCGGGCGCCGCGCCGAGCAGCGAGGCGTCGCCGTTGCCGTGCGCCTTGCCGAAGGTGTGGCCGCCCGCGGTCAGCGCGACGGTTTCCTCATGGTTCATCGCCATGCGCTCGAAGGTTTCCTTGATGTCGCGCGCCGACTGCAGCGGGTCGGGGTTGCCCCCCGGTCCTTCCGGATTGACGTAGATCAGGCCCATCTGGATCGCGGCCAGCGGCCCTTCGATCGCCTCCAGCCCCTTGTCCGGATCGATGCGCGTCTGGACGCCCTCGTTGACCCATTTGTCTTCCGAGCCCCAATAGATGTCGCGTTCGGGCTCGAACACGTCGGCGCGGCCGCCGCCGAAGCCGAACACCGGGCCGCCCATGCTTTCGATCGCGACGTTGCCGGTCAGGATGAACAGGTCGGCCCAGCTGATCTTGTTGCCGTATTTCTGCTTGATCGGCCACAACAGGCGGCGCGCCTTGTCGAGGTTGCCGTTGTCGGGCCAGCTGTCGAGCGGCGCGAAACGCTGCTGCCCGCTGTTGGCGCCGCCGCGGCCGTCGGCGGTGCGATAGGTGCCCGCGGCGTGCCAGGCCATGCGGATGAAGAAGGGACCGTAATGGCCATAGTCCGCCGGCCACCAGGGCTGGCTGTCGGTCATCAGCGCGGTCAGATCATCCTTCAGCGCCTGATAGTCGAGCGACTTGAACGCCGCGGCATAGTCGAAATCCTCGCCCAGCGGGTTCGACGAGCCGTTGGGGGTCAGGATTTCGGTCGCCAGCATGTCGGGCCACCAATCCCTGTTGGTGCGGCCGAGCAGCGCGCGCACGCCGCCGGGCTGGTGGACGGGGCAGCCGCCGCCGATGGGGGTCTGGTCGTTCATGCAGTCTCTCCTTTTTGGGCTTTTTGTTCGATGCGTGTGGCGCGACCGGATGACCGGCGCATGACGCGATGCCGGGGCACCGGCGTCGGGGGGCTGGTCGCGAGTCGGTCGGCTCATCCTTTCGCCTTGGGATGGAAAGGATAGGCGGCACCCTTCCATCGACATAACCGAATAAGCTGCATTCAGTCATCGACGCAGGCGATCATAGCGGCGGTGCGCGGAAGAGCGGAGGCGATCTCGTCGCGAAAGCGACACGTCCGGGCGGGAGGGCGCAACATCCGATGCTGCCGCGGGTTGGTCAAGGGTCACGCGGCAACGATGCGGCGTGTCCCCCGAGGAGAGAGAAAGTGGCAAACCAGAACCCCGATCAGACCCCCAACCAGCAGCAGCAGCGCGAGGAAGAGCAGCGCCGCAAGCAGCAGCAGCAACAGCAGGGCGGCCAGAACCGCCAGCCGGGCGCCGAGCGTCCCGACAAGGATCGCGACGATCAGCAGCAGCGCTGACGCCGGTTGCCGCAAAAGAAAAAGGGCCGCCCCGCGGGGCGGCCCTTTTTCTTTCGGGATGGTCCGTTTCGCGGATCAGAAGCGGGCCTTGATCGTCCCGCCCCAGGTGCGCGGATCGCCGGGGAGGCCGGTGATCAGGCCGGTGTTGCCGGGGCCGACGAACAGCTGGTCGATATAATTTTTGTCGAACAGGTTGCGGACCCAGGCATAGACTTCGAAGCCTTCGTCGGCGCGGAAACCGGCGCGCAGGTTCGACAGCGAATAGCCCTCCACCCAGGTGTAGATCGACGGCGTCGCGTTCGACGAGAAGTTCGACCGGTAGCTACCGTCGTAGCCGAGGTAATATTCACCGTCCCGCCCGAACAGCGACGAGGGCGCGTTGACCTCCGCCCCGAAGGAGAAGGCCCATTTCGACACGCCCGGCAGGCGCTGGCCCGAAATGTCGCAGTTGGCGGGGCTGAGCCCGCCCGGCACTCCCGGCGCGCCCGGCGTCTGGCCGGCGCCGACGGTCGTGCCGCCCGCCAGTTCCGGCGGGCAGGGCGCATCGACGAAGCGCACATATTTGGCGTCGGTATAGGCGCTGTTGAGATAGGCGTTGAACCGCTCGCTCGGCCGGACCGAGAAATCGGCCTCGACCCCCTGCGTGCGGACCTTGCCGGCATTGGCGAGATAGCCGCGCAGCACGCCGAACTGGCCGTTGTTCACATTGGCCTGATAATCCTTGATGTCCGAACGGAAGATCGAAAGGTTGAACGTCGCCTTGCGGTCCCAGAACTCGCTCTTCAGGCCCGCCTCATAATGGTTGACCGATTCGGGCCGGATCGTGGCGGTGCCCAGAAGCGGGTTGCCGGCACCGTCGGCGGGCACGCCATTCTGGTTGATGCCGCCCGACTTGAACGTCTTGGCATAGGTCGCATAGACGAGGATGTCGGGCGTGACCTTGTAAGTCCCCGTCAGGTCGTAGCTGAAGTTCCAGTCGCTGAAGCTCGGCGCATATTCCTGCGGCGCGAAGACGCCGAGGCGCGCGACCGACACCGCGTCGGTCAGCGCCCGCGTCACCGCCGACCCGTCGCCCGCGAAGACGAGCCGCTGATAATAGCCGTCCTTCTTGTCGTAGTTCAGCCGGACGCCGGGCTGGATGGTGAACTGGTCGGTGACCTTCCAGCTGAGCTGGCCGAAGGCGGCGACGCTGGTGTTCTTCAGGAACTGGGTGTTGCGCGCCGTCAGCCCGTCGAGCACGCTCGGGTCGTTCGCGAGCGCGCTGGTCGGGTTCAGCGTCCAGCGGCTCGACGCCGGACCATGCGCCTCGGTCCCCTGCGTGTCGATGCGCTGATAGAAAGCGAAGCCGCCGAGCACGAAGTCGAAATTGCTGCCCGAATGGTTGTAGCGCAGTTCCTGCGTATACTGGTTCTGCTGCGACGGGTTCTGCGACTTGGTGACGACCGGCAGGCCGGTGAAGTCGCGGTCGTTTTCGGGCAGCCAGTCCCAATAGCGCCACGCGGTGATCGAGGTCAGCGTGCCGGGGCCGACGTCCCACTTCACCCGCAGCGCGGCGCCGCCGAGTTCGTTGCCCGCGTTGAGATTGGCGTCGGTGTCGCTCAGCCGGTCATAGGGATTGGTGCTGACGACCGTATAGCCCTGCGCCGCCGCGAGCGCGGCATATTGCCGGCCCAGCGGGCGCTGGGTCGCGCCAGTGCGGACGAAGACCGAACCGCAGCATACCGCGTCCTGCTTGTTCCAGTCGCCGGCGAGCGTGACCGACAGATTGTCGGTGGGTTTCCACAAGAGCTGGCCGCGCAGGCCGATATTGTCCTGGCTCTGAATCCAGCGGCTGGTGGTGACATTGTAGATGGTGCCGCGGCGGCTGGTCGCCGAAATGGCGACGCGCGCCGCCAGCGTGTCCGATAACGGCCCCGAAATCGCGGCCTTTGCCTGCTTGAAATTGAGGTTGCCGATGCTGAGTTCGGCCTTGCCCTCGAAATCGAAGGTCGGCTGGTTGGTCGTGATGTTGACCGCGCCGGCCGTGGTGTTCTTGCCGTAGAGCGTCCCCTGCGGGCCGCGCAATATCTCGATCTGCGCGACGTCGAGGAAGTCGAGCGTCGCCGAGGCGACGCGGGCGTAATAGACGTCGTCGACATAGATGCCGACGCCCTGCTCGATCCCGTCGTTGGTCAGGCCGTAGGGCGCGCCGAGGCCGCGGATGTTGACCGCCGAGTTGCGCGGGTTCGACGAATAGAATTGCACGGTCGGCGCGAGCTGCTGAAGCCGGCCGATGTTGAAGGCGCCCGTATT
This sequence comes from uncultured Sphingopyxis sp., assembly GCA_937873425.1. Taxonomy (GTDB): domain Bacteria; phylum Pseudomonadota; class Alphaproteobacteria; order Sphingomonadales; family Sphingomonadaceae; genus Sphingopyxis. The sequence goes on from CALMYE010000268.1 coordinate 4,844, forward strand.
GTCGATCTGGTCGCCGCCCACGACCGAGATGGCGATCGGCACATCCTGCGCGGTTTCGGCGCGGCGGCGGGCGGTGACGACGATGTCGTTGCCATAGGCGGCCTGGACGCTTTCGCCGGCCTCGTCGACTTCGGGCGTCGGGGCGGCCGCCCCGGTGCCATCGGTTTCACCGGCGTGGGCCGGCGCCGCGGCGAGCAGGAGCAGGAGCGGAAGCGTGATGGACGGGGCCGCCACGCGGCGGCGGGCGGACGGATAGCGAGCGGTCATGACAATTTCCTGTTGCAAGAAAATTGCCACATCCGGCGGTCCGGTCTGCGGCATTGAAAACGGGGCCTGTGCGCCCCTTCGGGAGACGATCAGTTGGGGTAGCGGTGGCGCTCGGTCACATCGACCTGCACCAGTTTCCCTTCGTGAACGGTGAGCTGAATCGCGCCGAAGCGCAGCTTGTCGAGCGCGTCGAGCACCGTCTGCACGGCGCGCGGCACGGGCTCGCGCTGGCCTGGGGCCGGTTCTTTCGAGGCGGACATGATTTCCCTTTCCCTGGTTCGATTCGCCCGCAAGCATATGCCAACTATTTTAGTTGACAATGATTGATTTGCTTTCTGCGCCGAAAGGA
>CALMYE010000269.1 GCA_937873425.1 uncultured Sphingopyxis sp.
ACCATCACATCGAGCGTGCGCCCGCCCGCCGGCAGGGTGAAGGAAATGCCGTTCAGCCCGCGCCGCAGCGGCCGCGTCTCGACCCGGCCGCACCCGCCTTCGCACAGGACGATCTCGACCGCATCGCTTTCGCTGCCCTTGTCGAGCCGCAGTTCGACGCCCGCCATGTCGCCGTGCCCGGCGCTCTGCGCGAGATTGCCATATGTGCCGGCGGGGATGCTCCCCCCGCCCTTGCCGGCCTCCGCCGGATCGGCATCGCCCGAACCGCAACCCGCGAGCCACAGCGCAGTTGCTGCAGCCAGAGCGATGCGCGCGCTCATCCTGCGAGCGCCGTCCTTACTGCCGCGACCGCCGCATCGGCCGCGTCGCCGTCGGGACCGCCGCCCTGCGCCATGTCGGGCCGCCCGCCGCCGCCCTGCCCGCCCAGCGCGGCGACCGCGGCCTTGACCAGATCGACGGCATTGTGCGTGCCAGTCGCATCGTCGGTCACGCCCACCGCGACCGAGGCGCGCCCGTCGTTGACCGCGACGATCATGGCGACGCCGCTGCCGACCTGTTTCTTCAGCCCATCGACCGTGCCGCGCAATTCCTTGGGATCGAGCCCCTCGACGACCTGCGCCAGGAAGTCCGTGTCGCCGACCTGCTCGACCGCCGGGCCGGCCGCCGTCCCGCCGCCGCCAGAGCCGCCAAGCGCCAGCGCCTTCTTCGCATCGGCCAGTTCGCGCTCGGCCCTCTTCAGCGCCTCGGCGAGCGCCGCGACGCGCGCGGGCACCTCGTCGGGCGAAGTCTTGAGCGCCGCTGCCGCGGCCTTCAGCGCCTCGTCGCGCGCATTCAGCCACCCCCGCGCCGCCTCGCCGGTCAGCGCCTCGATGCGCCGTACACCCGCCGACACCGCGCTCTCGCCGATGATCTTGAACAGCGCGATGTCGCCCAGCGCGCGGACATGCGTGCCGCCGCACAGTTCGACCGAATAATTGCGGTCGTCGGCCTTGCCCATGCTCAGCACGCGCACTTCGTCGCCATATTTCTCGCCGAACAGCGCGAGCGCACCGGCCGCGACGGCATCGTCGGGGGTCATCAGCCGCGTCGTCACCGCGTCATTGGCGCGGATCTGCGCATTCACCTCGGCCTCGATGTCGGCGATCTCCTCCGCCGTCAGCGCCTTGGGGTGCGAAAAGTCGAAACGGAAACGGTCCTCGGCGACCAGGCTGCCCTTCTGCGTCACATGCCCGCCCAGCCGGTTGCGGAGCGCGGCGTGCAGCAGGTGCGTCGCGCTGTGATTGGCGCGGATGCGGTCGCGGCGCGCGGCATCAACGATCAGCTGCACCGTATCGCCGACCTTCAGGCTACCCGCCTCCAGCTTCACCTGATGCGTGTGCAGGCGGCCGAGCGGCTTGCCCGTGTCGCTGACCGACGCTTTCGCGCCCTCCAGCGTCGCGATCGTCCCCGCGTCGCCCATCTGGCCGCCGCTTTCGCCATAGAAGGGCGTCTGGTTGGTCAGCACGATCGCCTCGTCGCCCGCCTCGACCCGCTCGACCGGCGCGCCGTCCTTGACCAGCCCGATCACCGTCGCCTCGCCCGCGGTCGAGGTGTATCCGGTGAATTCGGTGCTGCCATTCGTCTCGGCCAGGTCGAACCAGATTTCTTCCGACGCCTTCTGCCCGCTGCCCTTCCACGCCGCGCGCGCCGCCGCCTTCTGCTTCGCCATCGCCGCGTCGAAGCCGGCGCGGTCGACCGAAATATCCTGCGCGCGCAGCGCGTCCTCGGTCAGGTCATAGGGAAAGCCGAACGTGTCATAGAGTTTGAAGGCGACCTCGCCCGACAGCGTGTCGCCCTCGCCCATGCCGACCGTCGCCTCGTCGAGCAGGCGGAGCCCCTTGTCGAGCGTCTGGCGGAACTTGGTTTCCTCGCGCTCGAGCGTCTCGGCGATCAGCGGCTGGGCGCGGATCAGTTCGGGATAGGCCGCGCCCATCTCGGCGGTCAGCGACGGCAACAGCCGGTGCATCAGCGGGTCCTTGGCGCCCAGCAGGTGCGCGTGCCGCATCGCGCGGCGCATGATCCGCCGCAGCACATAGCCGCGCCCCTCGTTCGACGGCAGCACGCCGTCGGCGACGAGGAAGCTCGACGCGCGCAGATGGTCGGCGATCACCCGGTGGCTCGCCTGCGTTGCCCCTTCGGCCGCCACGCCGGTCAAATCGACCGACGCCGCGATCAGCGCCTTGAACGTATCGGTGTCATAATTGTCGTGGACGCCCTGCAGCACCGCCGCGATGCGCTCCAGCCCCATGCCGGTGTCGATGCTCGGCCGCGGCAGGTCCAGCCGCTCGCCGCCCGGCAACTGCTCATATTGCATGAACACCAGGTTCCATATCTCGACGAAGCGGTCGCCATCCTCTTCCGGCGATCCCGGCGGGCCGCCCCAGATATGGTCGCCATGGTCATAGAATATTTCGCTGCACGGCCCGCACGGCCCGGTGTCGCCCATCGACCAGAAATTGTCGCTGGTCGGAATGCGGATGATGCGCTCCTCGGGCAGCCCCGAAATCTTGCGCCACAGGTCGAACGCCTCGTCGTCGGTGTGATAGACGGTCGCGGTCAGCTTTTCCGGGGCCAGCCCCCACGTCTTGGTGATCAGGTTCCACGCATGGTGGATCGCCTGTTCCTTGAAATAATCGCCAAAGGAGAAATTCCCCAGCATTTCAAAGAAGGTGTGGTGCCGCGCGGTATAGCCGACATTGTCGAGGTCATTGTGCTTGCCGCCCGCGCGCACGCATTTCTGCGACGAAGACGCGGTGCTGTAAGGGCGCTTCTCCAGCCCCGTGAAGACATTCTTGAACGGCACCATGCCCGCGTTGACGAACATCAACGTCGGGTCGTTGTACGGCACCAGCGGCGCCGACGGTTCGATATGATGTCCGGCCTCCCCGAAATAGTCGAGGAAGGAACGGCGAATGTCGTTGGTCGATGTCATGCGCGCGAAGTAGGCATTTTGGCGCGGTGCGACAAGCGGGGAAACGCCGATGATCGCCATCGGCCCCGCCGTTAGGGTCCACACTCGATTGCAGCGGCGTCGAGGCGCCCAAATGGCGAACAGGTCGGGCCGAAAGACGCGCCGGGAAGGCTGGTTGCCTTTCCAAGCGGCTTTCGGCCCGAGATGGAAGCCATTTGGGCGTCCCGAAGGGATTTGATCAAAATGGCCCATTGCTTCGTCGAGAAGTCTTGAAATATCGACATATGTCTTCGCCTTCTCTCCTCGCACTGGGCCATTTTGCTTCAAACCTCGACGCCGCTGCAATCGAGTATGGACCCTAAAGCGCGGTCGCGATCCCCTTGCCGAGATAGCAGGGCAGTTGCCGCAGCACCTCGGCCTTCGGCACCCCTTCCTCGATCAGATCGGGCGGGATTTCGGAGACATTGCTGCTCGTCACCGCGAAGGCCGATCCGGCCGCCGCGCGATGGACGACGACATAGCCGCAATCCATCGTCCCGTCGCGCCGGTCGCCACGGAAATCGAAGGCGGCGTAAAGGCCGGGCGGCTGGCCCGCGGGGTCGAGATACCAGTTGAGCCGCAGGATACGGATCGTGCCGTCGGCCCACAGCCCCTGGCGCTTGCGCAAATCGCCTTCCCACTGGATGCGTGGCGACGCCGCCTGCCGCGCCAAGCCGAGCATCGCATAGGCGGCGGCGAAATCGCGGCGCTCGAGCGCCAGCGTATAATCGACGAAGCGCGCCATCGCCGCCTTTTCGTCGGCGTCGGCCGGCGCGAAGTCGGCGCCGTCCGGCGCATCGACGACGCGCTCGACCTCGGGGCTGAGCGCCGGCGGCTGGGAGGATGTTTGCGCGGCGGCCGGGCCGACGAGACCGAGCAACGCAACGGCCACGGCAAGCACGGCACGGACAGGCGCAGAATCAGAAGACAAAATAAGCGCCCCCCTTTTCACGCGCCGCCTGCCACGCGGGGCGCGCGTGCATCGCCGTCACGAAGGCGGCGAGCCGCGGATAGCGGTCGGCACCGTTCATCGCGGCGACCTCGGCGGGAAAGCTCAGCATGATGTCCGCCGCCGACAGCGCCTCGCCGATGAAATGGCCCGCCTCGTTCACCTCGCCGTCGAGATAGCGGAAATGCGCGTCGAGCTGCTCGTCGATCCGCGGCTTCA
>CALMYE010000270.1 GCA_937873425.1 uncultured Sphingopyxis sp.
TCGTCGCCGATCCAGTACATCATCTGCCCCGCGCCGAAGATGCCGGTGCCGCCGAGCAGGATGCTGAGCTGCGTCTCGCGGCGCGCTGCGGCGCGGTCGGTCTGTTGTTCGTGGCGCCGTTGCAGGTCGCTCGCATGGTCCTCGAGGCTCGCGATCGCCAGCGCCAGCGCCTCCTTCTTGCGCGTGATGCCGCGCAATTCCTCCAGCTTGGCAAAGACGTCGCGCTCGGTGTCGTAGCGGAACGGATTGGCATAGCGGAAGCGCTCATAGTCGCGATATTCGGCGAGCTTCGCCTGGTTGATCGCCAGTTCCGTGCGATCATAATCGTCCTCGCCGCGCAGTGGCTCGCTCTCGTCGAGCGCGCGCGCCGCAGCGCTCAGCGGCACATCCGCGCGCTCCTTCTCCGGCGTCACCAGCCATTCGATCCGCTCGATCCGCGCCATGCTCTTCGCTTCATGCTCGCGCGCGAGATATTCGTTGTGCAGCGACATTGCGTGGATCAGGAAGGCATAGGGACAGGTGCCGATATAGTCATTGCCCGTCTCGAGGCTGCGGCTCTTCGGCACATAGGTGATCATCGCGCGGTGGTTGGCATAGCGGACGAAGAAACGCTCGTCGGACTGCTCGTCGCTGTCGGGATAGATGGGGTCGATGCTGTCCAATATCTCCGACGTATCCTGGTTCATGAAATCGATGATGTTCTGGTTGAACCCGGCGAGGAACAGATAGTCCAGGCAGTCGGTGCGCTGCGGCTCGAAGGCGGGGATGTGCAGCGTCTGCGGCTCGGCGAGCGGCGCCCCGTCCTCGCCCACCGTCAGTTCGACCGCGCCGCCGCGCATCGCCGCGGCGAGTTCGGCGGCGCTCCGGAAATTGCCGCCGCCCGGCTTGCGCAGCACGGGTCTGCGGCCCTTGATCCATTCGTCATAGTTCGGCCGGGTCGTCGCCCAGTTCCAGTAATCCGCGTCGAGTTCGACCGTGCCGTCGCCCGCTTCCGCCTTCGCGACCCGCTTTTCGAGCTCCTGCTGATAGGGGGCGTAGCACGGCTCCTGCACCATCGTCTTGCGCGCCGCCGTCTCCCCGCTGACCGGGTCGAGCGGCATCAGCCGCTTGAAGAAGCGCCCGTCGTGGAACAGGAACATGAAGCGCGACTTGGGGATCGTCAGCCCCGGCACCTCGATGAACGGAACCTCCTCGATCAGGTCCTGCCACCGGAGCGGCGTGTGCGCCGCCTTCTCCGGCGCGGTTCCGTGCTCCATCGCCGCCGCCAGCCGCTCGAACAGCTGTTCGGCGTCCGCTGTCAGGCGGTCCTCGACGAAGGGCCAGAAGCGCTGCCGCTTCCCGCTCGCATCGGCCACCTCCAGCCTGTCGAGCGGCGCGATCGTCCCGCACGCATCGGCCTCCTCCGGCGCGGCGTTCGGTTCGCTGCCCAGATCGGGGTCCAGCGCCGACACGGTGTCGCCCGCTTCGCGTATCTCCGCCTTCAGCGTAAATTCCTTGGGCGCCGCCAGCTTTTGCAGCAGCGAAAGGAAATAATAGGTCGCCGGCCCATAACCGCCGCCCTTGCCGGTATGCGCGGCATAATGGTGGCTGAAGCTCATGTGATAGCTGAGCGCGCCATTGTTGTGCGCGAACCAGAAGCGGCGGAATCGCACGGCGCGGGCGTCGCCGAGACCCTCGGGCGACGCGCGATAGGTCACCCCCTCGGTCGTCCATGCGATCTCGGCGGGGGGATGGAAGGTCAGCGCCTCGGGCGTGCGGATCGCCTTGCCCGCCGCCTTGGCGTCCTCGCCCTCCGCGCCGGTCGCGGCGAGCAGCATCTCCTGCACCTCGCCCAGCACCTCGCGGTCGGCGATGTCGTTGAACAGCGGGTCGATCGCGTCGCGCAGCGCCTGCGACGGCATGTGCACGCGTTGCACACGCTCGAACAGCCGGTGATCGAGCCGCTGGCCCGGCCGGCCAGCGGCCGCGGCGACGCGTTCGGGCGAGATATAGAGCGACAGCGTCCAGTAGAGCGTCCCGTCCTGCGCCTTTTCGTAGGTCTGCGCCGCCTCGCTTCCGCCCGCCGTCATCGCCCGCCATGCTCCTCCGCAGCCGCCTTCGCCAGCGCGCGAAAGCTGTCATGATCCCCCGTCGGCCGCCCCGCGCGCAGCCAGGCGAGCGCCGGTTCCATCGCCAGCAGCGGCACCGGCTCGCGCCGCGCCGCCAGCGCCGCTACCTGGGCCGCCGCGACGCCGTCCGGCGCGTCGGGCGCGCCCTTCAGCACCGAAATGCCGAAGAAGCTCTCCAGATGGTCGTGCAGCAGCCCGGCATCGACCGCGTCGCCGGGATAATCGACCGCGGCATAGATCAGCCCGTCGTCGGGTCGCTGCGCCGCCGACAGCGCCGGCTGGATATAGGGAAAATCGACGATCCGCGCGCCGACCCGCGCCCAGATGGCGAGCCGGTCGATCTGGTCGGTGCCCGAATGCGCGGTATCGGCGGCATATTCCTCGGCGGTCAGGCGCAGCGGGTCGTTCTGCTCGATGAAGACGGCGGGCGGCGGCCCCGCGCGGTCGAGCCCCAGCGCGGTGCGCGCAAGGTCGCGCACGGCGGCCAGAATGATGCGGAGCAGTCCGCGCCCGCGCGCCGCCTCCTCGACATAGACATAGTTCAGCGAGACCGCGGCGGGCGGCAGGGCAGCGCCGCGGTCTATCGCCGTCGCGAGGAAATTGGCGCCGCCGAGCAGGGTGCCGTCCGCATCCTCGAAAACCGCGACCAGTTCCGACTGGGTGCGGCCATAGGCGTGGCGGTGCGTCGCGTTGAGCGCGAGGCAGGCCGCGAACCCCTCCAGCTCCTCGCGTTCGTCGGGCAGGATGAAGGCGCGGTCGTATCCGGCGAAGAAGCGCGCCAGCACCGGCGAGGCGGGATCGTCCGACGCGGCGACGCGGACCCCGCCCGGCAAATCCAGTTCGATC
>CALMYE010000271.1 GCA_937873425.1 uncultured Sphingopyxis sp.
CCCCGGCGCCCCTTTAGGGGGGGGGCCCCGCCAAGGACCGATCCCCCCAAAAACTCCCCCCCGGGAGGGGGGGGGGGCCCCCCCCGGGGGGGGGGGGGGGGGCACGCGGTGTCGAACGCTGTGGATGCGGGCCCGTGCCCCTCCACCATGCTTCGCATGGTCCCCCTCCCCCGGTGGGGGAGGATCGGGTCGTGATCCAGCTCGTCGCCTTCTATCTGTTCGCCTTCGTCGTCATCGCCTCTGCCGCGATGGTGATCCTGGCCCGCAATCCGGTCCACAGCGTGATGTGGCTGATCCTCGCCTTCTTCAACGCGGCGGGGCTGATGCTGCTCGCGGGGGCGGAGTTCATCGCGATGCTGCTGATCATCGTCTATGTCGGCGCGGTCGCGGTGCTGTTCCTGTTCGTCGTGATGATGCTCGACATCGACTTCGCCGAATTGCGCGCCGGTTTCGTGCGCTATCTGCCGCTCGGCGCGCTGGTCGCGGTGATCATGGCGGCGGAGCTGGTCTTCGCGGTCGGGGCGTGGAATGCCGGGGCGATCGACCTCGCCGCGCGCGCCGCGCCGGCGGTCACCGACAAGAGCAATATCGAGCAGGTCGGCGAGCTGATCTTCACCCGCTACGTCTTCCTGTTCGAGGCGGCGGGGATGATCCTGCTGGTCGCGATGATCGGCGCGATCGTGCTGACCAACCGCACGCGCGGCGGGGTGCGCAAGCAGAAGATCGCCGACCAGGTCCGCCGCCGTCCGCAGGACGCGACGCGGCTGGTCGATCAGCCCACGGGGCAGGGGGTGGAGCTGTGATCGGGGTCGGCCATTATCTCGCCGTTTCGGCGGTGCTGTTCACGCTGGGCGTCCTCGGCATCTTCATCAACCGCAAGAATATCATCGTCATCCTGATGGCGATCGAGCTCATTCTTCTGGCGGTGAACATCAATCTCGTCGCGTTCAGCGCGGCGCTGAACGACATGGTCGGACAGGTGTTCGCGATGTTCGTGCTGACCGTCGCCGCGGGCGAGGCGGCGATCGGGCTCGCCATTCTCGTGATCTATTTCCGCGGCCGCGGCACCATCGCCGTCGACGATGCCAACCGGATGAAGGGGTAAGCCGGTGATCAACACCATCATCGTCATCCCGGCGAAAGCCGGGATCGCCCGCCCGGCAACGCTCCGTCAGGCCGTTAGCGGCCCCGGCTTTCGCCGGGGCGACGGAGTTTTCGCATGATCCAGGCGATCGTTTTCCTGCCGCTGCTCGCGGCGCTCGTCGCAGGCCTCGGCCAGCGCTTCATCGGCAATTTCGCCGCCAAGGCGGTGACGACCGGCGCGCTGTTCATCAGCTGCGCGCTCAGCTGGCCGATCTTCCTGTCCTTCGTGGCAGGCACCGGCGAGGCGGGCGTCGTGCCGGTGCTGCAATGGGTCCATTCGGGCGCCTTGCAGTTCGACTGGGAATTGCGCGTCGATTCGCTGACCGCGGTGATGCTGGTCGTCATCACGACGGTGTCGGCGCTCGTCCACCTCTACAGCTGGGGCTATATGGAGGAGGACCCGGACCAGCCGCGTTTCTTCGCCTATCTGTCGCTGTTCACCTTCGCGATGCTGATGCTGGTGACCGCGAACAATCTGGTGCAGATGTTCTTCGGCTGGGAGGGCGTCGGGCTCGCCTCATACCTCCTCATCGGCTTCTGGTACAAGAAGCCGAGCGCCAATGCCGCCGCGATCAAGGCGTTCGTCGTCAACCGCGTCGGCGACCTCGGTTTCATGCTCGGCATCTTCGGCACCTTCTTGGTGTTCGGCACCGTGTCGATTCCCGCGATCCTCGACGCCGCGCCGGGCATGGCGGGGAGCAGCATCAGCTTCCTCGGCATGCGGCTCGACACGATGACGATCCTCTGCCTGCTCTTGTTCATCGGCGCGATGGGCAAGTCGGCGCAGCTTGGCCTGCACACCTGGCTGCCCGACGCGATGGAGGGGCCGACCCCGGTTTCGGCGCTGATCCACGCCGCGACGATGGTCACCGCGGGCGTGTTCATGGTCTGCCGCCTGTCGCCGATGTTCGAGACGGCGCCGATCGCGCTCGGTGTCGTGACCTTCGTCGGTGCCGCGACCTGCTTCTTCGCCGCGACGGTCGGCACGACGCAATGGGATATCAAGCGCGTCATCGCCTATTCGACCTGCTCGCAGCTCGGTTACATGTTCTTCGCCGCGGGCGTCGGCGCCTATGGCGCGGCGATGTTCCACCTGTTCACGCACGCCTTCTTCAAGGCTTTGCTGTTCCTCGGCGCCGGTTCGGTGATCCACGCGATGCACCATGAGCAGGACATGCGCTATTACGGCGGCCTGCGGAAGCATATCCCGCTCACTTACTGGGCGATGATGATGGGGACGCTGGCGATCACCGGCGTTGGCATCGCGGGCGTCGCGGGCTTCGCCGGCTTCCATTCCAAGGACGGCATCCTCGAAGCCGCATTTGCGGCGGGCGGCGGTGGTCAGATCGCCTTCTGGGTCGGCATCTTCGCGGCGCTGCTGACGAGCTTCTATTCGTGGCGCCTCGTCTTCCTGACCTTCTACGGCAAGCCGCGCTGGGAGCAGAGCGAGCATATCCAGCATGCGGTGCATGACGATCATGGGCATGGGGATCATGCGCATGATGACCATCACCATGACAGCAAGAGCGACGGCACGGCGGGCTATCATCCGCACGAAAGCCCGTGGACGATGCTGGTTCCGCTCGCGCTGCTGTCGGTCGGCGCGGTGTTCGCGGGCTATGCGTTCAAATATCCGTTCATCTATCCCGAGCAGGGGCTCGCCTTCTGGAATGGCAGCATGCTCGCCTATGACGCCGAGCTGATGCACCATGCGCACGAAGTGCCGACGTGGGTGAAGTGGACGCCCTTCGCGGTGATGGCGCTGGGCCTGTTCCTCGCGTGGAACAGCTATATCCGCAACACCGAGCTGCCGGCGAAGTTCGTCGCGCAGTTCCGGCTGCTGCACCGGTTCCTGTTCAACAAATGGTATTTCGACGAGCTCTATAACATCCTGTTCGTGAAGCCCGCCTTCGCGATCGGCCGCTTCTTCTGGAAGCGCGGGGATGAAGGCACCATCGACCGCTTTGGTCCCGATGGCGCGGCGGCGCTCGTCCAGGGAGGCACACGGCTCGCGGTCAGGCTGCAATCGGGTTATGTCTATGGATATGCGTTCGTGATGCTGCTCGGCCTCGTCGGCCTCGCCAGCTGGGCGATGGTGAAATTCCTGTGAGCGGGCTTCCCATGCTTTCGCTGATGCTGGCGATCCCCGCAGTTGCCGCCGTCGCCTGCCTGTTCCTGGGCGACCGGGCCGCGCGCTGGACCGCGCTCGGCGCGACGCTCGTCACCTTCCTGCTCGGCTGCATCCTGTGGGCGCAGTTCGACATCGGCGGCGCGCAGTGGCAGTTCACCGAGCGCGCCGACCTGTTCGGCCGCTTCCAGTGGGCGCTCGGCATCGACGGCCTCGCGCTGATGCTCATCATGCTCAGCACCTTCCTGATGCCCTTGTGCATCCTCGCGAGTTGGGACGCGATCAAGAGCCGCGTCGGCCTCTACATGGCGATGTTCCTGGTCATGGAGACGATCATGATCGGCGTCTTCGCGGCGCAGGACCTGATCCTCTTCTACATCTTCTTCGAGGCCGGGCTGATCCCGATGTATTTCATCATCGGCATCTGGGGCGGCGCGAACCGCATCTATGCGGCGTTCAAATTCTTCCTCTACACTTTGCTCGGATCGGTGCTGATGCTGATCGCGATGATCGCGATGATCCGCGAGGCGGGGACGACCGAGATTCCGGTGCTGCTGAATTACGGCTTCCCGCCGGAGATGCAGACCTGGCTGTGGCTCGCCTTCTTCGCCAGCCTGGCGGTGAAGATGCCGATGTGGCCGGTCCATACCTGGCTGCCCGACGCGCACGTCCAGGCGCCGACCGCGGGTTCGATGATCCTGGCGGGCGTGCTGCTCAAGATGGGCGGATACGGCTTCATCCGCTTCATGATGCCGATGTTCCCCGAGGCGTCGGCGCAGCTGATGTGGGTCGTCTTCGCGCTGTCGATGGTCGCGGTGGTCTATACCAGCCTCGTCGCGCTGGTGCAGAACGACATGAAGAAGCTGATCGCCTATTCGTCGGTCGCGCACATGGCGATCGTCACCGCCGGCCTGTTCGCTTTCAACCAGCAGGGCATCGAGGGCGCGATGATCGTGATGCTCAGCCACGGCGTCGTCTCCGCCGCGCTCTTCTTCTGCGTCGGCGTAATCTACGACCGGCTGCACACGCGCGAGATCGACCGCTACGGCGGGCTCGCGATCAACATGCCGGCCTATGCGCTGTTCTTCATGCTGTTCACCATGGCGTCGATCGGCCTGCCGGGGACGAGCGGCTTCGTCGGCGAATTCCTGAGCATCCTCGGCATCTACGAGGCATCGAGCTGGGTCGCCTTCGTCTGCACGACCGGCATCATCCTCGGTGCCGCCTACATGCTCTACCTCTATCGCCGCGTCGTGTTCGGCGAGCTGACCAAGGACGATGTGAAGGCGATGCCCGATCTATCCCCGCGCGAATGGGCGATCATGGCGCCGCTGGCGGCCGTGGCGCTGTGGATGGGCGTCTATCCCGAAAGCTTCCTCGCGCCGATGCGCGGCGACGTGACCACGGTGGTGGCGCGGCTCGCGCCGGCCAAGCCCGCGGGCGACGCGCACCTCGCGCTCGGCGAAGGCAAGCCCGCCGAGGCCACGCATGGAAGCGCGCATCATGGGGGAGGCGTCCAATGATCGCCGATCTCGCGCTGATCTGGCCCGAAATGATCCTCGCCGTCGGCGGGATGGTCGTGCTGATGCTCGGCACCTATCTCGGCGACCGGCAGGTCGGCCTCTACCAGCTCGCCGCGCTGCTGACGCTGGCCGCCGCGACGGTCGCGGTGGTCGCGCTGTTCGGCACCAACGAAGCGGTCTTCTCCGGCACGCTGGCGGTCGACGGCTTCGGCGGCTTCGCGAAGCTGCTCATCTACGCCGCGAGCGCCGTGTGCATCCTCGTCGCGCCGCGCTTCTTCGGCGGCGCGATGCGTGCCGAATATCCGGTGCTAATCCTCTTCGCCGCGCTCGGCATGGGGATCATGGCGTCGTCGCGCGACCTGATGACGCTCTATATCGGGCTCGAGCTCAACAGCCTCGCGGCCTATGTGCTGGCGAGCTTCATGCGGAATGACGAGCGGTCGAGCGAGGCGGGGCTCAAATATTTTGTCCTCGGCGCACTCGCCTCGGGCATGCTGCTCTATGGCATTTCGCTGCTCTACGGCTTCTCGGGCACCACCGAATTCGCCGGCGTCGCGCGGGCGATGGGCGGCGAGCTCAATCCCGGGCTGATCTTCGGCATCGTCTTCGTGCTCGCGGGGCTGGCGTTCAAGATCAGCGCGGTGCCGTTCCATATGTGGACGCCCGACGTCTATGAGGGCGCGCCGACCCCGGTCACCGCCTTCTTCGCCAGCGCGCCCAAGGTCGCGGCGATGGCGCTGATGACGCGCGTCGCGATCGACGCGATGGGGCCGGCGATCGGCGCCTGGCAGCAGATCATCATCTTCCTCGCGCTCGCCTCGATCATCCTCGGCGCGGTCGGTGCGATCGGGCAGAAGAATATCAAGCGCCTGCTCGCCTATTCGTCGATCAACAATGTCGGCTTCATCCTCATCGGCCTCGCCGCGGGAACGCAGCAGGGGGTCGAGGCGGTGCTGACCTACCTGCTCGTCTATCTGGTGACGACGGTCGGCGCCTTTCTGGTGGTGCTGCAACTGCGCGATGCGGACGGCAATCAGGTCGAAAGCATCCCGGCGCTTGCCGGCCTGTCGCAGCGGCGGCCCGGCCTCGCGGCGGCGCTCGCGGTCTTCCTGCTCAGCCTCGCCGGCATCCCGCCGCTGTTCGGCTTCTGGCCGAAATATCTGGTGTTCGAGGCGGCGGTGAACGCCGATCTCGTGCCGCTGGCGGTCGCGGGCATCGTCGCCTCGGTGATCGGCGCCTTCTATTATATCGCGGTCATCAAGACGATGTATTTCGACGAGAAGTCGGAGGTCGAGGTAACCGGCGGCGGCAATGCGGTCGAAGGGACGATCGTTGCGGCGAGCGCGCTGTGGCTGTCGGTGATCGGCTATCTCTTCATCCCCATGCTCGGCGTCGCTTCGGCCCACGCGGCATCGGTGCTGTTCTGATCCCGCCGATCGAGCGTATCGCGCAGACAGGTTCGACCAACGCCGACCTGCTGGCGCGGCTGGCGGGCGGTGAGCATGTCGGCGAGGGCCATTGGCTGGTCGCCGACCGCCAGACCGCCGGGCGCGGGCGGCTGGGCCGGGGATGGAACGACGGGCAGGGTAATTTCATGGGATCGACGGTGGTTCACCTGACCGCCGGCGACCCGTCGCCCGCGACGCTGGCGCTGGTCGCCGGGTTGGCGCTGGCGAAGGCGGTTTCGGCGCTGGCGCCGGGACTCGGCGCGCAGCTCAAATGGCCGAACGACCTGCTGATCGACGGCGCCAAATGCGCGGGCATCTTGATGGAGCGCACGGGCGACAGCATCGTGATCGGCATCGGCGTCAATCTGGTCGCCGCGCCCGACCTGCCCGACCGTCCGGCGGCAGCGCTGGCCGACAAGGGCGCGGTTCTCGACCGCGACCGCTTCGCCGAAGCGCTGGCGATCGCGATGGTCGATGCGCTGTGGACCTGGCGGCAGGAAGGCATCGGCCGCATCATCGCCGCCTGGCTGCCGCGGGCGCATCCCGTCGGCACGCCGCTGCGCGTTTCGGAGCAGGGCATCGACGGCTTTTTCGACGGTCTCGCCCCCGACGGTGCGCTATGCTTGCGCCGCGAGGGCGGGGAAGTCATGCTGATCCACGCGGGCGACGTCGAATTGCGACGGCTCGTGGAGGGGAATTGAGATGCTGCTCGCGATCGACGTCGGCAACACCAATGCCAAATTCGCGCTGTTCGACGGCGCCGAACTGCTCGCACGCTGGCGCATTGCGACCGACGACCGGCGCACCGCCGACGAATATATGGTCTGGCTCGACCAGCTGCTGCGCCTCGAAGGGCGCGAGCGCGGCGATGTCGATGCCGTGCTCATTTCGACCGTCGTGCCGCGCGCGCTGCACAACCTGCAACTGCTCGCGCATAAATATTTCGGCGTCGACGCGCTGGTCGCGGGGCGCCCGCCGGTCGGCTGGCGCATCGCGCTCAAGGTCGACGAGCCGCAGTCGGTCGGCGCCGACCGCGCCTGCAACGCTATTGCGGCGCAGGCGGTCGAGCCGGGCCGGGACAAGCTCGTGATCAGCTTCGGCACCGCGACGACGCTCGACCATATCGGCCCCGACGGCGCCTATCTCGGCGGCATCATCGCGCCCGGCGTCAACCTGTCGCTGGAAGCGCTGGTCGCCGCCGCCGCCAAGCTGCCGCGCATCGCGATCGAGGCGCCCGCGACCGACAGCGTGATCGGCCGCACCACCGAAAGCCAGATGCTGATCGGCATCTATTGGGGCTATGTCGCGATGATCGAGGGGCTGATCGCCCGCATGAAAGCGGAGATCGGCAAGCCGCTGACCGTCATCGCGACCGGCGGCCTCGCCACCCTGTTTCAGGAACAGGCGCATCTGTTCGACCGCATCGAACCCGATCTGACGCTCAATGGCCTGATGCACCTCTATAATCAACGGACCGACGACGCATGACGACTCCCGGCAAAGAGCTGCTTTTCCTCGCGCTGGGGGGCTCGGGCGAGATCGGCATGAACGCCAATCTCTACGGCTGCGACGGCAAGTGGATCATGCTCGACCTGGGCGTGACCTTCGGCAGTCACGATTATCCCGGCATCGACATCGTCATGCCCGACCTGGAGTTTATCGAGGACCGCCGGAAGGATCTGCTCGGCATCGTCCTGACCCACGGGCATGAGGACCATATCGGCGCCATCCCCTATCTCGCCGCCGAGCTCGGCGTGCCGCTCTATGCCAACCGCTTCACCGCGGGGTTGATCGCGCACAAGCTCGCCGAAGAGGGGCTGGAGAAGGAGGTCGAGGTCAAGGTCGTCGACCTCGACGCCAGCTTCCGGCTCGGGCCGTTCGGCATCCGCATGGTGCCGCTGGCGCATTCGATCCTCGAAATGAGCGCGGTGGTGATCGACACGCCCTATGGCCGGGTCTTTCACACCGGCGACTGGAAGCTCGACGAGGAGCCGATCCTCGGCGCGCCCGCGACCGCCGCGGCGCTGACCGCGATCGGCGACGAGGGCGTCGATGTGCTCGTCTGCGATTCGACAAATGCGTTCAATCCCGAAGCCTCGGGCAGCGAGGGCGGGGTGCGCGACGGGCTGATCGAAGCGGTCGGTGCCGCGAAGGGCCGGGTGGTCGTCACCACCTTCGCCTCCAACGCCGCGCGGCTGCACACGCTGGGCGAGGTCGCGCGCGCGACGGGGCGCAGCCTCTGCGTCGCGGGGCGCTCGCTCGACCGCATCCTCGGGGTCGCGCGGTCGGTGGGTTATTTGAAGGATTTTCCGTCGACGGTCGATTTCGACGAGGCGATGCGACTGCCGCGTGACAAGCTGATGGTCGTCGCGACCGGCGGGCAGGGCGAACCGCGCGCCGCGCTCGCGCGCATGGCCGCCGACATCCACCAGATCAAGCTGGAGGCTGGCGACACCGTCGTCTTCTCGTCGAAGCAGATTCCGGGCAACGAGGTCGCGATCGGCCGCATCATGAACCAGCTCGCGGCGAAGGATGTGCTGACGGTCACCGAGAAGCAGGCGCATATCCACGTCAGCGGCCATCCCGGCCAGCCCGAGCTCGCCGCGCTCTACGGCTGGCTGCGCCCGAAGCTGGTGGTGCCGGTGCATGGCGAGATCCGCCACATGCACGAACAGGCCCGCTTCGCGCTGGAGAGGGGCGTGCCCGGCGCGCTGGTGCAGGAGAATGGCGACCTCTGCCGCCTCGCGCCGGGGCCGGCGAAGATCGTCGAGCGCGTGCGCGCGGGGCGCTTGATCCTCGACGGCGACGTCATCCTGCCGGCGGACGGCGAGACGATCAACGAGCGGCGCAAGCTGGCGCTGAACGGCCAGATTTCGGTCGCGGTGATCTTTTCGGACAAGCGCTTCGTCGAAGCGGCGGTCAGCTATCGCGGCGTGCCGGTCGAGGATGACCGCACCGCCTTCGTCGACGAGATGCGCGACGCGGCCGAAACCGCGGCGCTCGCCCCGGCGAAGGACCGCGAGAAGCTGCGCGAAGCGATACGTCTCGGCGTTCGCCGCATCGCCACCGACTGGACGGGCAAGAAGCCGGTCGTCGACGTGATGATGATCGATATCTGAGGACGCGCCCAATGAAATGGACCTCCGCCCTCGCGATCTTCACCCTCTTCTGGGTGTTCAGCGCCTTCTTCGTGCTGCCCTTCCACGGGCGTCGTTCGGACGAGGAGCCGTCGGTCAAGGGGCAGGACCATGGCGCGCCCTCGACCTTCCGCCCGGGGCGCGTGCTGCTGCAGATAACCATCGTCGCGGCGGTGGCGTTCCTGATCTATTATGCCGCCTATACGAGCGGCTGGGTCGATCCCAATGTGATCACCGGGCGGGCTTGAGAGGCGATCCTCCCCGGAACGGGGAGGGGGACCACCCGAAGGGTGGTGGAGGGGTAGGCGCAGCCAAGCGCTTCGCTGATGCGAACCGTAAACCGATGGTGCCCCTCCACCATGCTTCGCATGGTCCCCCTCCCCCAAGGGGGAGGATAGCTATCCACGCAGCCGGTCGATCGCCTGCGCCAGCGCCACATAGAGCTTGCCGATATCCGACGACAGCAGGGTCACGCTGATCGCCGAGCCGTCGCGGGCGTTCATCAGCAGGCGCAGCATGGCCTCGAAATCGTGGATGAACTGGTTGACCGCGGCGTGGAAGGCGTCGTCGTTCTGATAGATGCGCAGGATTTCCTTCGCCTCGCTGTTCTCGACCAGCCGCACCGCGCGCCGCGCGAAGACGCCGCGGTCGCCCTTCAGATAGGCGTCCCATGCGGTGTCGCTGACCTCGCTCGACAATATCTTGGTCACGTCGATCGCGGTCGATTTGAGCGATTCGGTGAGCAGCCCGACCTGTTTCGCGAGCGAATCGCGGTCCGATGCCGCGATCGCTGCGTCGGCTTCGGCGGCGCGCGCCTCGACATTGGCGCTGGTGTCCATGATCGTGATCAGCTGGCGCATCAGCCGGTCGGTGGCGTTGTTCGCCGCCTCGACCGCGCGCTCGGACGCGGCGCCGATCGCGTCGAGCTGCGCCATGATCTCGGTCCTGAAGGCCGCGTCGATCGCCTCGGTCGCGGTCGCCTGCATCGCCTCCCGCGCGCCCGCGACCAGCCGGTCGAGCGTCGCCTTCGCCTGTTCGGCGGCGGTGTCGGCGGTCTGGCGCACCTCGCCCAGCGTCGCGATCATCTTCGCGCCGCCCTGCTCGGCGAACTGGTCGGCGCCTTCGCGCAGCTTCGCCAGCGCGGCGTCGGCGTCGGCGAACAGGGCGTTTGTCCGCTCGACCTGGGCCTGCTGCGCCTCGGCCTGCCCGGCCATGCGTTCCTCGTTCGACGCGAGCGCCGACTGCACTGCGTTGACATGCGACAGCGTCGATTGCGCGACCATTTCCGACGCTTCGAGCATCGGGCGCAGTTCGCCGAGCGAGCCTTGCGTCGCCTTGCCGTGCGCGGTCATGCGGTCCAGCGCGTGCGGCAGCGTTTCGTCGAGTTCGCGCGTCACCGCATCGAGCGCGAGCAGCAGCGATTCGGCATGGCCGATCAGTTCGCGCGCCGTGCCGTTGCCCTGCGCAGTCTGCTCCATGAAGACGGCGAGCTGCGCCTTGGTGTCGTCGATCGCGCGGCCGATCACGCCGGCGCTCGCCGAGACGCTGGTGTCGAGAAATTCGAGCTGCCCGGCGATCTCGATTACATGGCCGGCGACGCGCGCCGACAATGCCTCGCTGGCGGCGCCATGCGCCGCGAGCCGTTCGCCGATCTCGTCGCTCGCGCCGCGCGCGACCGCAAGCCGGTCGTCGAGCTGGCCGGCGGCGCTGTCGACCCCGTCGCGGAACTGCTGCCAGGTTTCGGTCAGCCGCGCGCCCATCGCCTCGACCGTCGCGGTCAGCTCCTGCTGCATCGAGCCGGCGGCATGGGTCATCTGCGCCAGCGCGGCGCCGTGCGCGCCGGTCACCTGCGCCGAGGCCGCGAGCAGGCCGGTCTCGGCCTGCCGCGTCCGTTCCTCGATCGCCCCGATCGCCTCCGTCAGCGCGGCCGCCGAGGCTTCGCCGGTCTGCGCGGCCTTCGCTGCTTCTTCGGCGAGCGCGGCAAGCTTCGCTTCGAGGTTCGCGCCCTGCTGGTGCGCGACGAGCCCCGCTTCGCGGAAATTGCCGGCGAGCCGCTGCGCGACGTCGTCGATGCGCGGCAGGCCGGCGAGCAGTCCGTCCATCCGCTGCATCGCCACATCGCCCGAGCGCGCGAGCTGATCGTTCGCATTGGCGATGACCGAGGCGTTGGTCGCGAGCCTGTCGCTGCTCTCGGTCAGCCGCGCGACCGTGTCGAGCCCGAGCTGCTGGACGAGCACCGCCTGTTCGCCGAGCTGCCGCTGGGCATCGGAGAGGTGCAGGCCGAGCGCGTGCATCGACTGGTTCAGCGCGGCATTCTCCTCGCGCAGCGCCGCCGCAACCCGAGCGAAGCGCGCCTGTTCGGACCGGCCCGACCGCAGGAGCAGCATCCACAGCAATGCCAGCAGGGTCAGCGGCATGGCGATCGTCGCGATCAGCGCGGGCCATTCGGCCAGCGCGGGCGGTTGCGCGAAATTGCCGGTCGCCGCGGCGGCGGCGAAGCCGGTCCAGCCGAGTGCGAGCAGGGTCAGCAGGGCGGGGACAATGCGATCGCGCAGCCGCGAAGGCTCGGGCGGGCCGTCGTCGGCCTGGGGCTCCTCGGCGAGCGCGCTCGTGTCGAGCCAGTCGCGCTCCGGCCCCGTCTCGACAGACGGGGGCGCCGTTTCGGGCGGCGGCGCGCTTGCGGTCTCCGGCTCCGGCATCTGGCCGTCCTTGCCTCCATCCGCGGCGGAATCCCGCCACAAACCGACGATTTTCTTGTGCCCCGTCATGTGCGCATCATAGCAGCAAATGCCCGCCACGAAACGGAAACTTAACCATGCGTCTGGCAAGGCTGTGGAATGTCTTTCGACAGTGGGCCCCTCGACCGCTATCTGACCGCCGCGATCGGGAGCGATGCGGCGATGGCGGCGGACCTGCGCGACGCCTTCACCGGCAGCGCGCGGGATCTTGCCGACCTGATGCGCCGCGCGCGCTGCGACGCCAACTGGCATGTCGCGGCGCTCCGCCTGAAGGGGCTCGCCGCGACCTTCGGCATCATCCCGCTGATCCAGCTCGCCGAGGAGGCGATGGCGGGCGCGCCGGGCGATCCGGCGGTGCTGCGGCGGATCAACGGGGCGATCGAGGAAATCGCCTGACGCTGGCCGACGGGCGGTTCAATCGCCGTTCAGCCGCCCCCGCTCATAGCAAATTTCGACGGCCTGTCTTGCCTTGGCAACGCTTGGGGTCTAGCCGCGTTCTGCGACGGCGGCCCCTTTACGCGTGCCCCGAAAGGGCAGGGCCGAATCGAAGGAGAGATTTGAGATGTTCACTCGTTTTCGCTCGATGACCGCGACGGCGATGGCGGCGGCGCTGGGCTGCGCGCTGGTCGCGACGGCCCCCGCGGCGATGGCCCAGAAGAACAAGAAGGAAGAGGCCAAGAAGGGCAGCTCCATCAACCCGAGCAAGGGCTTCACGCCGGCGGTCAAGAAGATGATCGACGCCAGCAACGCGAAGGACGCCGCCGCGCTCGAAGCCGCGATCGCCGAAGGGCAGGGCACGGCTTCGACCGCCGAGGACCGCTATTGGCTGGCCTATTATGAGCTGCAGCTCGGCATTCAGAAAAAGGATCAGGTGCTTCAGGGCAAGGGCCTCGACGCGATGATCGATTCGGGGCTCGCGCCGGCCGACGGCCTTGCCGCCTATAATTTCTACTCGGGCAATTTCGCCTATGGCGACAAGAATTACGCCAAGACCGTGCAGCGGCTCGAAGCGGCGAAGGCGGCGGGGTCGGCCGAGCCCCAGCTCGACGTGCTGCTGATGGACTCCTATCTGCAGCTCGGCCAGGTCGATCAGGGCATCGCGCTCGCCAAGGCCGCCATCGAGGCGCGCCGCGCCGCGGGGCAGCGCCCGTCCGACGAGCTTTATGTCCGCCCGATCCGCGCGCTGCAGACCGCGAAGCGCAACGAGGAGGTGCTGGACCTGATGACGCTGCGCATGCGCGACTACAACCAGCCCGAGGTGTGGCGCCAGACGCTGTTCACCCTGTTGCAGCAGAGCGGCGAGAACAAGGAGATCGCGCTTGACACGCTGCGCCTGATGCGCGCGACGGGGGCGATGCTTCAGCGTCCCGAATATCTCGAATATGCAGGGCTTGCGACCGAGGCGGCGCTTCCCGGCGAGGTCGTCGCGCTGATCAAGGCGGGCAAGGCGAGCAATGTGATCCCGCAGGCCGATGCCCGGCTCGACGAGATCGCCAAGGCGCAGGCCGAACGGATCGGCGACGAGGAATCGACGCTCACCGCCTATGCCGCGCGGCCGCAGACGCTGTCGAACCCGCGGGTCGCCGGCGCGACCGGCGACGCGATGGTCGGTTATGGCCGTTACGCCGATGCGGTGCCGCTCTACAAGGCGGCGCTCGCGGCGGGCGGCGACAAGGAACTCTGGACCTATCGCCTGGGCGTCGCGCAGGCGCTCGCCGGCGATGCGGCGGGCGCGAAGGCGAGCTTCGCCGAGGTGAGCGGCGCACGCAAGCGCCTCGCGCAGCTGTGGACGGTCAAGCTCGACTCCGCCGTCGCGCCGGCGCCTGCGGCCGCCACGACGAGCTGAACCCACGCTTCAGGCAAGGAAAAGGGCGCCACCCGACCGGGTCGGCGCCCTTTTTCATTGCTACTACGGATCAGCTTTCGACCGGAATGCCGGCGAGCTGCTTGGCCGTGCGGATGGTCAGCGAGGTCTTGACGCTGGTGACGTTGGGCGCCGAGGTCAGGTGCGCGGTCAGGAAGGACTGGAAACTCTGCAGATCGCGCGCGACGACCTTCAGCAGAAAGTCGATCTCGCCGTTGAGCATATAGCATTCGCGCACCTCGGGCAGCGCGCCGACATAATCCTCGAACGCCTTGAGGTCGGCCTCGGCCTGGCTGCGCAGGCTGACCATCGCGAAGACGGTGATGCCATAGCCGAGCTTCGCCGCGTCGAGGTCGGCGTGATAGCTGCGGATCACTCCCGCTTCCTCGAGCGCGCGCACCCGGCGCAGGCACGGCGGCGCGGTCAGGCCGACCAGCTGGGCGAGCTCGACATTGGTCATCCGCCCGTTTTTCTGCAGTTCGCCGAGGATCTGCAGGTCGATCTGATCGAATTTCTGGCTCGCCATATTGTAACTTCCGCTTCCCTCTGGTGGCGCCGACCATAATATTATTTCAGGCGATTGCAATTGTCCCACAATGCGACGTGCATGGTTAAGGCGCTTTCATGACCCGGAGATTCACGCTAGCCGGTAAAGATACGCTAACCAACAAAAGGGGTGGGGGCCGCGCCGCGTGACCGCCGATACGATGATCGCGACCATCCTGAGCCAGGCGCCCGCGGACCGGCGGTCGCGCATCGCGGCGTGGCGGCAGCTCTCCGATATTCTGGCGCAGCGCGGCAATCAACTGCTCGATGCCGATATTCGCCGCGCGCTGCACGCGCTGGCGCTGCTGCGTCCGCAGGTTCCCGAGGCCGTCCGCCGCGACTGCGCGCGTTCCATCGCGCGCCATAGCCGTTTCGCGCCGATCGTCGCCCTTTATGCCAATGACGTGCCGGCGGTTTCGCATGCGATGCTGCGTGACGCGCAGCTTGCCGAGGAGGATTGGCTCGCGCTGTTGCCCGCGACCGGCCCGATGGCGCGCTCCTTCCTCGCGGCGCGCGACGACCTGCCCGCCGGGGTCCGGCGCGCGCTGGCGAGCCTCGGCGCTGCGTCGGTCGCGCTGCCGCAGCCCGACCGGGACATCCCGGCCGAAGCCCTCGTCCCCGCCGAAGCCGGGCCGAGCCAGATCAGCGAGCTCGTCCGCCGCATCGACAAATATCAGTCGAGCCGCGGCCAGCGCCCGCCCGCGCCGCGGCCCGCCCCGTCTTTGCGCGAATCCTTCCTGTTCGAAACCGGGCCCGACGGCGTCGTCCACTGGGTCGAGGGCATTACGCGCGGCGCGGTGATCGGCCTGTCGATCGCCGAGGCGGCGCTCGGCGGCGAGCCCGGCACCGACGGGGTCGCGGCGGGCGCCTTTCGCCAGCGCGCGGAGATGATCAACGCGCGCATGATCCTGGAAGGCGGCGAAAGCGATTCGGGCGAATGGCGCTTTTCCGCCCTGCCGTGGTTCGACCGCGCGACCGGGCAGTTCCGCGGCTATCGGGGTAGCGCGCGGCGGCCGCAGCGCAACGAAATCCCTTATGGCCTGCCGGTCGAAGACGAGGCCGGCGATTCGATCCGCCAGCTGATTCACGAACTGCGCAGTCCGCTCAACGCCATTTCGGGCTTTGCGCAGATCATCTCGGGCCAGATGTTCGGTCCGGTCAGTCAGGCCTATCGCGCGATGGCCGACACGATTGTCGCCGATGCGGCGGCGGTGCAGGCGATCATCGACGATCTGCAGGCCGCGACGCGCGCCGCCGCCGAGCCGCCCGAACCCGCCGGCGCGGCGAGCGACCTCGAAGCGGTGACGGCGGCGGTCGAGCGCGACCTTGCGCCGCTGCTCGCCGAACATGGCGTCGGCATCAGCATTTCGCGCATCGGCGGCCCGTTCCGCGCCGCAGTCGACGAGACCGCCGCGCGGCGGATGATAGGCCGCCTGATCACCGCGCTCGTCGATGTCTCCGAATCCAACGCGCCCCTCGTCGGGCAATTGCTTGCCGATCCGGCGCAGAAGGACATGCTCCAGCTGCGCATCGTCCGCCCGGTGGCGATCCGCTTCACCCCGGCGCGCGACCTGCTCGACCCCAGCTACAGCCCCGAAGGCGACGCGCCCGGCGCCGCGATCCTCAGCCTCGGTTTTTCGCTGCGGCTCGTCGACAGCCTCGCGCGCGCGGCGGGCGGGCATCTCGACATCGGGCATAACGCCTTGACCTTGCATCTTCCCTCGGCCAACCCGGCGTCTGCGCTGGATTCCACTGTCCAGCGGCAGGGCGACTGATCGGGACGGGGGCTTCGTGCAGGGAAAAGGCGCGGTGCATCGGGCGGACAATCTGCTGGAGCCGCCCGCCGCGGCCGACCTCGTCACGCTCGGCGCGGGCGAGCGGCCGCGCTTCTGGGTCACCATCGACACCGAAGAGGATTTCGACTGGGCCGCGCCCTTCGCGCGCAGCGGCTACCGGCTCGACTCGGTGCTCGCGCTCGCCGGCTGCCAAGCCTATTTCGAGCGGTCGGGGGTCTGTCCCATCTATCTGGTCGACTGGCCGATTGTCGGCGACGACCGCGCGGTGGCGATCCTGGGGCCGGCGCGGGCGGCGGGCCGCTGCGAGATCGGCGCGCAGCTCCATCCCTGGGTCACCCCGCCGCACGACGAGGAAGTGAGCGAGCGCAACAGCTACGCCGGCAATCTGCCGACCGAGCTTCAGCGCGCGAAGATGACCGCGTTGCGCGACGCGATCCGTGACCGCTTTGGCGCCGCGCCGACTGTCTATCGCGCCGGCCGCTACGGGCTGGGGCCCGACACCGCGGCGATGCTGGCCGATCTGGGGTTCCGCTGCGACACGTCGGTGCGATCCGGCTTCGACTATCGCGCCGGGCATGGCCCCGACTATCGCCGGGCACCGCTGCATCCTTGGTGGGTCGAGACCGATGGCCGTCCCGCGCTGCTCGAAATTCCGGTCACCACCGTGTTCGGCGGGCTGTTCGGGCGCCGTGCCGGCGCCCTCTATCACCGCACCGCGCAGAAGCGGAAATCCAAGGCGGCGGCGGCGCTGGCGCGCCTCGGCATCGTCGAGCGCATCGCGCTGACCCCCGAGGGCATCCCCGCCGAGCGCGCGTGCCGGGCAATCGACATCGCGCTGCGCGCGCGCCTGCCGGTGCTGAACTTCTCCTTCCACTCGCCGTCGCTGCAACCCGGCAACACCCCCTATGTCCGCACCGAGGCCGATCTGGCGCGCTTCTATCGCTGGTGGGACGTGGTGCTGGAGCATCTGGCGCGGCGCGGGGTCGAGCCGACGACCGCGGCGGACATCGTCGCGATGGCGGAACGGCACAGGCGCGCGGCCTGAAGCGCGATGACATATGATCGCACCGAAACTAAAACCGTAGCCCTGAGCCTGTCGAAGGGCGCCTATCCGATAAGCGCCCTTCGACAGGCTCAGGGCTACGGTTAAACCTGAAGACACCTCATACTAACGCGCTTGCCAAGCCTCGCCGCGCTCCGCTATCGCGCATCGATCCCCACGGGGGCCTGTAGCTCAATGGTTAGAGCTGGCCGCTCATAACGGCTAGGTTGCGGGTTCGAGTCCTGCCGGGCCCACCATTTTCTTGCAAATCGCCGGCGATGGGTCTCCACTGCGCCCGAGAGGCGAAGGGGAGAGCGGCGGTGGCGGGCAAGAAGACGATCCTGATCGGCGGCCTTGCCGTCCTCGCTGTGCTGGCCGGCACGGTCGCGGTGCGCACGGCGACCTTCGCGCCGGGGGAGATCGCCGACGGGAGCGACGTGCGGCTCGCCGCGGCGCCCGCCTATGACCTCGACGCCGCGCTCGCCAATCTCGGCGCCGCGGTGCAGATGCGCACCGTCTCGAACCAGGACCCGGCGGACAACGAGATCGCCGAATGGGACCGGCTTCACGCCTGGCTTGCCGCGACCTATCCCGCCACGCACGGTGCGATGACGCGCACCATCCTGCCCAACCGGACGCTCGTCTATCACTGGCCGGGCAGCGATGCGTCGCTCGCGCCGATCATTCTGATGGCGCATCAGGATGTCGTGCCGGTCACGCCGGGGACCGAGAAAGACTGGAAATACCCGCCCTTCGCCGGAACGGTGGCCGAGAATGCCGTGTGGGGCCGCGGCACCGTCGACGACAAGGGCTCGCTGGTCGCGCTGTTCGAAGCGGTCGAAGCGCTGGCGAAGGCCGGCTTCGCGCCGAAGCGCGGCATCTATCTCGTCTCGGGCCATGACGAGGAGGTCGGCGGCACCGGTGCCGCCTCGGTCGCGGCGAAGCTGAAGGCCGAAGGGGTGCGGGCGATCTTCACCCTCGACGAGGGGAGCCTCGTGCTCACCGACATGCCGATCACCGGCGGGCCGACGATCCTGATCGGGATCGCGGAAAAGGGCTATGCGACGCTGAAGGTCACCGCGCGGGCGCCCGGCGGGCACAGTTCGATGCCGCCCGCCGAAACCGGCGTCGCGACGCTGGCCCGCGCGATCACCGCGATCACCGAAAAGCCCTTTCCGCTGGAAATCCGCGGGCCGGGCGCGGCGATGATGGAGGCGCTGGCGGCGGAAAAGGGCGGCGCGACCAAGATGGCGATCGCCAACCAGTGGCTGTTCGGCCCGATCCTGCGGCGGGAGGCGGGCGGGACGCCGTCGGGCGCCGCGGCCTTCCACACCACCATCGCCCCGACGATGCTGGAGGGCAGCCCGAAGGAGAATGTCCTGCCGCAGACCGCCAATGCGCTGATCAACTATCGCATCGCGCCGTGGAACCGCTCGGCCGACGTTATGGCGCGCGCGCAGGCCGCGGTCGGCGACCTGCCGGTCGAACTCGACTGGGTGAAGCCGCCGCGCGAGCCGTCGCGCATATCCTCGACGCAGTCGCAGGGCTGGAAATGGATCGCCGCCGCCGCCCGCGCTGACGCCCCCGACGCGACGCTCGCCCCGATGCTCGTCGTCGGCGGCACCGACAGCCGCAGCATGGAAGGGGTGTCGGAGGACGTCTATCGCTTCATGCCGATGCACCTGTCGCTCGAACAGTCCGCGATGATCCACGGCACCAACGAGCATATGACCGCCGACAGCTTCCGGCGGATGATCGATTTCTACGCCCGGCTGATCGCGACGTCGACGGGGTAGGCCGCGGATTAAAGATTCTGCAAGCCGGACCGGGATATATGCCGGCCGGAGCGGCGCGATTGTCGCTCGCTCCGGGGGGAGGGCATGCGCGCGGACGCAGCGGACAAGGCGGGGGAGGGTTTGGCGAAACTCCATTCCGCCGCGCCTTCGGGGGCCTTTTTCTACATGGACGCCATGCGCGCCCTGTTCGCGCTTGCCGTGGCGTTCGCGCACCTGTGGGCGCTGCTGATCCGCGACTATCAGCCGACAAGCAACCTGCTCGTCCAGGCCGCCTATTTCGCGGCCGGCTTCGGCCACCAGGCGGTGATCCTCTTCTTCGTGCTCAGCGGCTACTGGATCACGGGCAGCGTCGCGCGCAATGCGGCGCGGGGCTGGTCGTGGCGCGGCTATCTCATCGACCGGCTGAGCCGGCTGCTGATCGTCCTCGTGCCGGTTCTGATCCTCGGCGGCATCCTCGACGCGGCCGGCCTGTTCGTGCTGCAATCGCCGACGCATCTCGACCAGACCGGTGCCTATGTCATGCGCAAGGACGTCGCCGCCGATCTTTCGCCGCTTGTGCTGCTCGGCAACCTTGCTTTCCTCCAGTTCATCGTGCCCGCCTTCGGGACCAACGGGCCGCTGTGGAGCTTGTCCTACGAGTTCTGGTTCTACATCTGGTTCCCGACCTTCTGGCTGCTGATCCGCCGCCGGCAGCTGTCGCTCGGTATCCTCAGCCTTGCCTTCGCCTGGTTCGTTCCCGCGCTCGCGCTCGGTTTCCTGATCTGGCTCTGCGGATCGGCGGCCTATGGGCTGACCGGATGGGCACGGCGCACGTTCAAACCCGGCCGCATCGAGTCGGCGGCGCTGCTCGCGGTGACGGCGGCGGCCTTGCTGGCCTGGCTGCTGTTCGCACGGTTCAGCGTCGGCACCTGGAAGGACCCTGTTCTGGCCCTGCTGTTCGCGCTGTTCCTGTTGGCGCTGATCGTCGTCAACCCGCGCCCGCTGGGCCTGTTGCGCCCCGCCGCGGCCTATGGCGCCGGCGCCAGCTTCTCCCTGTACGCCACCCATTTTCCCGTGATGGCGTTCGCGGTCGCGCTGTCGATCGGCGCGGAGCGGCTCGCGCCCGGCGCCGCCGCGATCGGCCTGGTCGCCGCCATCATGCTCGGCTCGCTCGCCATCGCCTGGCTGTTCGCCCGCCATACGGAGGCGCGCACGCCGCAGCTGCGCCGCTGGCTCAATTCCATCGTGCCGCCACCCATCGCAGGATATGCACAAGCAAAGGCCGTTGCCGCACCGCGGTCGGAGCCGGAATAGCAATCGGCGGCCCGAGTTGCCCTTGCAGAATCGCTGTTTTCAGCCGCTTTTTGTGAATGGTCGGGGAGACAGGATTCGAACCTGCGACCCTCTGCTCCCAAAGCAGATGCGCTACCAGGCTGCGCCACTCCCCGACGGGCGGGCCTTAG
Source organism: uncultured Sphingopyxis sp. (assembly GCA_937873425.1). GTDB lineage: Bacteria > Pseudomonadota > Alphaproteobacteria > Sphingomonadales > Sphingomonadaceae > Sphingopyxis. The sequence goes on from CALMYE010000271.1 coordinate 20,604, forward strand.
ACGGGCCGGCGGTCCAAGTCTATCCCGCAAAGAAAAAGGCGGCCTTCCGCGAGGGAAGACCGCCTTTTTGTTTCGGTCAATGCCCCGAAGGGCCGTGACTTACTTCTTTTCTTCGGCCGGGGCGGCTTCAGCCGTCGCAGCGTCGGCCGGAGCGGCTTCGGCAGCGGCTTCGGCGCCGGCGGCAGCAGCGTCGGCACCGGCTTCGGCGGCTTCGGCACCGGCTTCGGCGGCGTCGGCAGCGGCTTCAGCGGCCGGAGCGTCGGCGGGGGCTTCTTCAGCAGCCTTCTCACCGCAGGCGGCGAGGGCGAACATGCTGGCGGCAACGGCGATAGCAGCAAACTTCTTCATGATGTGTGGCTCCCTAAAATGCCTTTCCGTGCTGGGGAAATTCCCGTCACACGAGCGGCGGGATTTAGCCGTTCCGCGCGGATCGTCAACAGAAATAATTGAGTTGGGCTGTGCCGTGCCGAAATCCTATCGCTTCGGTTGAGTATGGCCGGCGGCCGAATCGAACCGCCGGAACGGGAATCACCGGAGGCGCCGATTGCCAAGCGCCCGCCCATTCGCTAACCGGCCCGGGATTCCCTCATCTCTCCCGGCCGCGCCCCGCCGCGCGGCCTGCCAGCTTTCGGAGCATTTCATGGCCGCCCAATATAGTTTCGTGATGAAGGGTCTGTCGAAGACCTATCCCGGCGCGCAGAAGCCGACGCTGAACAACATCAACCTGCAATTCTATCCCGACGCCAAGATCGGCATCGTCGGCCCCAACGGCACCGGCAAGTCGACGCTGATGAAGGTGATGGCCGGACTCGACAAGGATTTCACCGGCGAAGCCTGGCCGGGCGAAGGGATCAGCGTCGGCTATCTGGCGCAGGAACCGCAGCTCGACCCGACCAAGACGGTCAAGGAAAATGTCATGGACGGCGTGCGCGACGTTGCCGACATGATGGACCGCTTCAACGAAATCAGCGCGCTGATGGCCGATCCGCCCGAGGACGCCGATTTCGACGCGCTGATGGCCGAGATGGGCGAGCTGCAGGAAAAGATCGACGCGGTGGATGGCTGGACGCTCGACAACCAGCTCGAAATCGCGATGGAGGCGCTGCGCTGTCCGCCGGGCGACTGGAGCGTCGAGAATCTGTCGGGCGGCGAAAAGCGCCGCATTGCGCTGACCCGCCTGCTGCTCGAAAAGCCGTCGATCCTGCTGCTCGACGAACCGACCAACCACCTCGACGCCGAAAGCGTCGCCTGGCTGGAGAAGCATCTGGTCGACTATCCGGGCAACGTCATCCTCGTCACCCACGACCGCTATTTCCTCGACAATGTCGTGAACTGGATTCTCGAACTCGATCGCGGCCGTTATTTCGTCTACGAGGGCAATTATTCGACCTATCTGGAAAAGAAGGGCAAGCGCCTCGAGCAGGAAGCGCGTGAGGACGCCGGGCGCCAGAAGGCGATCAGGGACGAGCTCGAATGGATTCGGCAGTCGCCGAAGGCGCGCCAGGCCAAGTCGAAGGCGCGTATCAAGAGCTTCGACCAGCTCGTCGAGGCGCAGGAGAACCGCACCCCCGGCAAGGCGCAGATCGTCATCCAGGTCCCCGAACGCCTGGGCGGCAAGGTGATCGAGGTTGAGGGCATTTCCAAGGCCTATGGCGACAAATTGCTGTTCGAGGATCTGAGCTTCACCCTGCCGCCGGGCGGCATCGTCGGCGTCATCGGCCCGAACGGCGCCGGCAAATCGACGCTGTTCCGCCTGATCACCGGGCAGGAGACGCCCGACAGCGGGACGATCGCCATCGGCGACACGGTGCGCCTCGGCTATGTCGACCAGAGCCGCGACGCGCTCGACCCGAACAAGAATGTCTGGGAGGAAATCTCGGGCGGTCACGACATGATGACGATCGGCAAGCACGAGATGCAGACGCGCGCCTATGTCGGCGCGTTCAACTTCAAGGGTGGCGACCAGCAGAAGAAGGTCGGGCAATTGTCGGGCGGCGAACGCAACCGCGTCCATATGGCGAAGATGCTCAAGGCCGGCGGCAATGTGCTGCTGCTCGACGAGCCGACCAACGACCTCGACACCGAAACGCTCGCGGCGCTGGAAGAGGCGCTGGAGAATTTCGCGGGCTGCGCCGTGGTGATCAGCCACGACCGCTTCTTCCTCGACCGCCTTGCGACGCATATCCTGGCGTTCGAGGGCGACAGCCATGTCGAATGGTTCGAAGGCAATTTCGAGGCCTATGAGGAGGACAAGATCCGCCGCCTCGGCGAAGGCGCGACGCGCCCGCACGCCACGACCTACAAGAAGCTGACGCGCTGAACCGCATGACGGGGGAGGCGCCCATCTCTTCGAGCGCGATCCGTATGGACGCGGATGCGCTCAACGCCTTCATGACGGAGGCGTTCCCGGACGCGCAGCCGGGGACGCGCGGCACCGTCGTCTCCGCCGTGCCCGGCCATGTCCGGGCACGCATGGACCCGAACGACAGGGCGCTGCGCCCCGGCGGGCTGATCTCCGGCCCGACGCAGATGGGTTTCGCCGACATGGCGGCCTATGCGCTCGTCCTCGCGCATATCGGCCCGGTGGCGATGGCGGTTACGAGCGCGCTCAACTACCAGTTCCTGCGCCCGTGCCGGCCGGGGCCACTGTTCGCCGATGCGACGATGTTGCGGCTGGGCAAAAGGCTGGCGGTGATGGACGTGCGAATCTGGACCGACGATGTCGACAGGCCGGTCGGCCAAGCGGGCGTGACCTACGCGATTCCTTGATCCTTAGCCCCTCCCCTAAAGGGGAGGGCTTGAGGAACTCAATATTCCAGCGCCGGATACCAGTCCGTCCCGCGCCCGCCGGGGGTCAGGTCGAGGATCGTCCACAGGCTCGCGACATCGGGCGCGTCGCGCGGGTCTTGCCCCGGATCGGCCATGCCAGCGGTCATCTCGCTCCGCCAGAACAGCCGCACGCCGTCGCCGTTACGCTTGAACACCGCGAGCGCCGGATTTTCGCTGCCGTCGGCGTTCAGCAGATGGAAGTCGTCGGCGAAATCGCCGCCGACCGTCTGCACGAAGTCGAGCGCCTGCCACCCGCGTTCCCTTGCGAACGCCTCTTGCCGTTCGACCGGGCTGCGTCCGATGATCTTGAGGGCAACGCGCTGCTTGATGTCGGCCGCATTGCCGTTCACTGCGCCGAGCCAGTTGGTGCACATCGGGCAGGGCCGCTCGCGTTCGGGCCCGTACATCCAGAAATAGACGATCAGCGCATCATGGTCGCCGAACAGATCGGCAAGCCCCAGATCGGCGCCGTTCGCATCCTTGAAACGATAGTCCGCGACCAGCGGCCCCGGCGGCAGCGCGCGGCGCTGTTCGGCGACGCGCGCGATCTTGCGCCTGAGGTCGATCTCCTCGGCGAGCAGCGATTTTCGGGCCTTGGCATAATGTTCGTCCTCGCCGGCAAAGGCGCGCCGCCGCGACGCCAGCGCGGGCGCGGCCAACAGGGGGCGGCGAAGGGCCATCGATGTCTCCGTGAACTGCGACCTGTCATCGCTTTGCCATCTTGCCGGAAAAGCGCCAAATCCGCTGCCCGCGCATGCGGGGCGGCTGGACCGGGAAATGCCCGGAATCGGCGATGAATCGACAGTCTCTCGGCTTCTTCCGCCAGCGTCCGGATCAGGCCGGCGGCACTTCCCACAGCACCAGCTTGTTCGCATTCACGTCCGCGCGCGCCTTGGCGGCGTCAGAGCGGCTGAGCTTTACGCTGCCCTTGAGCGCCCCCATTTCGAGCATCGCGTCGATCACCACGACGCCGCCCGCGCCGACCTCGACCTCCAGTTCGGCGGCGTGCGCCAGCTTCGCCTTGGCGGTGGATGCGCGGATATGGTGGGTGCCGGGTTCGACGTCGGCCATCAGCATCTGGCCCGACT
>CALMYE010000272.1 GCA_937873425.1 uncultured Sphingopyxis sp.
CCGACCCGAAGCCCTTGCGCCCGTCGAGCCACTGCCCGGTCATCGCCGCGATGCGAATGCCGTCGGCGGCGTCGCCCGCGATGGTGACGAAGAACCACGCTGCGGGCGCGGTCGCCGACTGCCAGCGCCACAACGGCGTGGTGACGGTGAAGCTGTCCACCGCGCTTCTAAACCGTTCGCGTCGAGCGAAGTCGAGACGTCCATCGTGCGCGCACGGCCTCCCGGCATCTCGACTTCGCTCGATGCGAGCGGGACATAGGCGTCACTGCGCCACCGCCCGCACCGGCACCGGAACATTGCAGATGTCGGCGCCGCCCGCCGGTATGTTGAAGAAGGGGTCGCGCCGGTTGGCGCGGGCGTCGACATACCGCCCGAAACTTTCCGACCCCTTTGACAGATATTCAAAGCGCGGCCGGGCATCGGCGGGAAGATCGCTGCCCAACCGAACCGACACGATGGCGGTGCGCTCGGCCGCCGTCTCGTAAAAGCCGAGCGCCGCGGTTCCCCGCGGCAGGCTGGAGAGATGCTCGATCCCGCTGATCACACGGCCGACGAGCGCGATATTGCGGTCGAGGTGTCGCGGCGCATGACCAATCACGGTATAGAGTTCGGCGCCCGAGCCGGTGTCGGGCGACAGGTTCCGCCCGACCCCGACCATGGCATAGCAATGCGCGGGCCAGAAACGGTAGCCGCCATCGGGCTCCTCCTCCGCGGCGAGCGGCCAGCCGCCATAGATTTCGACCCATGGGGCATAGGAGTCGCGCTCGTGCCAGCCGTCCTGCGCGTGCGGCCTGCGCGTCGAGATGATGGACATTTCCGCGTATCGCGCACGCGCTTCCGATGCGGCGAAACTGTCCTCCACTGCCGCAATGATGGATGCAGCGCTTCCATCGCCATAGTCGATGTGCGTCGCGTTCGCGTCCGATATGGCTTCGCCCGTGACGGTATATTCGCTCTCCGGCACCGTCGCCAACCCTTCCGGCAGCACCTTCTGCTCGGTCGCGTCGCCCCATTGCACGACATAATTGTCCTGCACGCGGTTGACGCTCGTCCCGTCCCACCAGTGCGCGGCGGCGAGCTTGCGGATATTGCCGATCCAGCCCTGGCTGAACGGCGCAGGCATCAGCTGGATGACGACGCGGCGCGCCTTTCCGGCGGCATCAGGCGCCAGATCCATCACCAGCAGATCCTCCGGCGCGATTCCCACCCAGTCGGACGCGGGCGCCGCCGCGACGATCTCGCCGGGCGACGGCGGCGGTGCCTCCTGCGCGGCGGCGGGAAGGATAAGGGCGACGGCCGCAGCGGCGGCGAGCAGGCGATGTTTCATGTCCGGTGTCTGCCACGCCCAACCGGCTTGCGAAAGCCCCGCCGAGCGATTAGGGCGCCCCTTCCAGTGCGAATTGGTTGAGCACCCGATTCACGCTCCGTGCTTCGCACGAAACGACCGGGTGCAGCGGAGCGGTGGCCGAGTGGTCGAAGGCGCTCGCCTGGAAAGTGAGTATAGGTCAAAAGCCTATCGTGGGTTCGAATCCCACCCGCTCCGCCAAGCATCGGCGCCATCCGAAGGATGATGCCCGGCTGACAGCGTTCTCGCCAGATAACCGGCAAACCGCTGGGTTCCGATCTCGAGCGGCGACAGGGGTGCGGTGCGGCCCAGGCCGCTCTCGGCGCCGTGTTGGACCGCTTCGGTCCGCAGCCGGTCCTCTTCGTTGAACGCCTCGGCCAGATCGAGGAAATACAGCCCCGGGTGGGCGGGATCGATTTCCTCGGGCGAGAGGTCGAACGGCGCGCTCAGGCCGTGTTCGATGATGACATGATCGACGCCGTCGGGCTGCATCGCGATCCACCAGATCCAATCCCCGGAGATCGAAAAGACAAGCGACGGAAAGACCCCGCCGACCACGGTTTCGCGTGCGATCGTGCGATCCGGCTGCGGCACCAGCGGTTTCAGCATGGGATCGAACGGGGCTGTTTCGGCTCCCCCCGCCAACCCGGCCCGATAGTGGAAGTAATCCAGCGGGCCGTCTTCCATGATGGTCAGGCCGGCCGGCGCCAGCGGCGCGAGCGTACGGCTATGGGTCGCGTGCAGATGATAGGCTTCGAGCCCGTTTTCGACCAGAACCTTCCAGTTGCAGCGCCAGCGATATTGCTCCCGGCGAAGCGTTCTCATCGCCTCGGGCCGATAGGGCGCGACGGCCTTGTCGAGTCCGCCCAGCTTTTCCGCCAGCGGGGCGGGCGATGGTGCGAGGCTGACGAACAGGAAGCCGCGCCATTCGCACACGGAAAAGCGGGCAAGCTGCCGGCCGTCGGTGCTGAATGTATCCGGCATTCGCGGCGAATTTATCAGCCTGCCGTCAAGATCGTAGGACCAGGCATGGTAGGGGCAGCGAATGGCCCGCGCGCGGCAGGCGCCATCGACCAGCACCGAGGCTCGATGCAGGCAGACATTGGCGAATGCGCCGAGCATACCCCCCGGCTGCCGAACCACCAGCACCGGCACGCCGTTCACCTTGCAACCCAGCTGGCTGCCGGGTTCCGGCAATTCGTCCGAACGGGCGACGCAGACCCAGTCCTGTGCGAAAATCTCCGATCGCTCGAGCGCCAGCAGTGCGGGATCGGTATAGGCTGCCGGCGGCAAGGTCGTCGCTTCGGCAGCCGCCAGAGCGATCGCCGCCAACAGGGCGTCCGGGCTTTCCGGTTCAGTCATGGCAAGGCTCCATCTTCAGCCGCGGCTACGGCGGCGTGGCGGGCTGCAAGGAGATCGGAAACCAGCAGTCCCCCCAGGATCAGCAGGCCCGCTATCAGTTGCAGCGGCCCCGGCGTCTCGCCCAGCAGCGCGGCGGCAAGCAGGATCGCGAACACCGGCTGCAAATAGAGAAACATTCCGGTTCGCGCCGCTCCGCTGACGAGCACGCTGGTATTCCACAGCGCGTAGGCAAGGACATAGGCTGCGCCGCCGATATACAGCAATTCCATCCAGAGGTCCGCATCCTGCGGATCGGGCGCCGCGAAAGCCGACAGGTTTCCGGTAAGGAGCAGCGCCGCGGCGAAGACCGCAAGGCCGGGCCAAACCAGCGCGGCCAATCCGGCATCCGCGCGAAGTCCGGTCGGACGCTGACCGAGCGCGACGGTGTAGAGCGTCATGCCAAGGTTGGCGACCAGGATCGCGGCGGCGCCCATCGACTGCGCGATGTCGAATTGCCCGCCGGCCGGCAGGCCCAGCAGCACGCAGCCCACGGCGGCACACGCCAGACCGGCCCACCTGCCGGCTCCGAACCGCGCGCCGCAGAACCAGTCGCCGATGCAGATGAACAAGGGCAGCGCGGCGGTCAGCAAGACGACGTCGATCGCGCTCGCGGATGCAAGGCCGAGATACCAGAAATACTGGAAGCCGGTCGTACCCGCAGTGCCGACCACCAGAAACCAGGCCGGCCGCGCACGCACCGCTGCGGCGACCGCCCGCCGGTTCCGCCAGGCAGCCGGCAGCAGCAGCAATCCGCCTATCGTCCAGGTCCACAGGGTGAGCCGCGCGGGATCGAGCCGCGAGAGTGCGCCGGTGGCCACCACCACCAGGCTTCCCCAGATCAGAGGTGGGAGGACGAGGCAGGATGCGATTCTCGGCGACATTAATATATTAGGACATTAATCGTAGGACAATTCAAGTCGATTGATTGCGGCGATGCGCAAAATTCCTGTTGCGCCGGTTCTGCAATCTGGCATATCAGGCTACATAAATTGTCCTACGATTTAACACGGGAGTCGCGGAATGGCCGATCTTGATGCTCTTCCCCAGCAATGGCCGACCGATGATTTCACCCGTATCCCCTATCGCCTGTTTCGGGACGAGGCGGTTTATCGCCGCGAGCAGCAGCGGCTGTTCGCCGGGCCGCACTGGAACTATCTGTGCATCGAAGCGGAATTGCCCGCGCCCGGCGATTTCCTGGTCAGTTATGTCGGCGAGCGGCAGGTCGTCGTCCAGCGGACCGAGGACGGGGAGATTACCGCTTTCCTGAACAGTTGCGCCCACCGCGGCGCGCAGCTCGTCAGGTGCCTGCGCGGCAATGCGACGTCACACACTTGCGCCTATCACCAATGGTGCTTTGGCACGCATGGGGAGCTGATCGGCGTCCCGCAGCAACGCGGAGTGAAGGGCGCAGGCGGGATGCCCAAGGATTTCGACAAGCAGAGCCACGGCCTCCGCATGCTGCGCGTCGAGTCCTACAAGGGCTTGATATTCGCTACTTTCTCTGAAGAAGCTCCGTCGATTTACGATTATCTCGGCCCGTCGATCCGGCCGGAGATCGACCGGATCTTCGATCGCCCGGTCAAGGTGCTCGGCTATTACCGCCAGCTCGTGCCGGCCAACTGGAAGCTCTATCTGGAGAATGTCAAAGACCCCTATCATGCGGGTCTGCTGCATCTCTTCCATGTGACCTTCGGAATCTATCGCCCGACGATGTCCGGCCGGGTCACCATGGATTCGACCAAGGGACACAGCATCCTGCGCACCGCCGACATCGGAGAGGAGAATGCGGAGGTCACCAGCGTCTATGCCGGGATCGACAAATACCGCGAGGACTATCGTCTCAACGATCCTTCGCTGTTCGACGTGGCTCCCGACTATGACGATCGCGTCACCAATATGATCATGACGATCTTTCCGAACCTGATGCTCGGGCAGGTCGCCAACACCTTCCAGACCCGGCACGTCCGGCCGAAAGGGCTGCGCGAATTCGAACTCTACTGGACCTATCTCGGCTTTGAAGGAGAGGATGCGGAGGCGACCGAGGGCAAGCTGCGCCAATCGAACTTCATCGGACCCGCCGGCTATATCTCGCTCGAGGACGGCGAGGCCGGAAGGCTGGTGCAGATCGGGGTCGATCGCCGCGATCCGGAGGATTGCTCGATCGTGCAGATGGGCGGGCGCGGTCCGATCGAGGATCAGGACACGCTGGCGACCGAAGTGGCGCTGCGGGGCTTCTGGAAACACTATGCCGAGGCGATGGATATGCCCGCGGCGGGGATCGCGACATGAGCGTCGCCGCGATTCCGGCTGATCGCCGGCTCGCGGTCGAAGCGCTGCTGGACGACTATGTCCAGGCGCTCGATGGAGACAGGCTCGAAGATTGGCCGGAACTGTTCCTGGAAGACGGGCTGTACAAGGTCGTTTCGCGAGAGAATGTGGCACTGGGTCTGCCCGCGCCGCTGGTCTATTATTACAGCCGCGGGATGATGCGTGACCGGGTCACGGCCATTCGCGACGCGCTGACTTTCGAGCCGCTCTACATCCGCCATCTGGTTTCCGGCCCCCGCATTTCGGGCGGCGACGGCGCGTGGAACGCCCGCTCCAATTTCGCGATTTTCCAGACCAGCGAGGAAGGCCGGACCCGGCGCTATGCCGTCGGCGAATATTGCGACCGCATCGTCGATACCCGTCAGGGCCTGCGCTTCGCGGAGCGGATCGTGACGCTGGACAGCTTCGCCGTGTACAATCTGATCGCGGTGCCGCTGTGACGGAAGCGCCGGCCTCGCCTTTCCCCGGTTTTGCCATCCGCCGAATGGTGTGCGAAGGCATCGATGCGGCTTATTACGAGGGCGGCTCCGGCCCGCCGTTGCTGCTGATACATGGCTCCGGTCCCGGTGCTTCGAGCGTCGGCAACTGGAAGGCGGTGCTGAACGAATTGGCCCGCGACTTTCATGTCATCGCGATGGATCTGATCGGCTTCGGCATTTCCGGCCGAAAGCCCGCGCCGCCATATTTCGATTTCGAACTATGGGTGCGCCAGGTTCGCGCGGCGGTCGATCTGTTCGAGGGCGGGGAGCCCGTCGGCCTGATCGGCCACAGCATATCCGGCGCCATCGCGCTTCGCCTGGCTGCCGATCACCCGCGTCTTGGCGCAGTGATGACCACCGGCACGATGGGGGCGCCGATGCCGGTCAACCCGCATCTGTCGAAAGTCTGGCGTTGTCCGCCGACGCGCGATGCGATGCGCGATGCGGCGCGCACGCTGATCGCGGACGAGGCGCTGATCACCGATGCCTATCTGGATGCGCGCATGGCGGTGATCGGATCGGCCGAATACCGCACCTATTTCGACGAAATGTTTGCCGGCGATTTTTCCGGCTACATTGCCGCGGCGGTCGTCCCGCAAGACCTTCTCGCGCGCATCGATATACCCGTGCTGATGCTGCACGGGCGGGCCGACCCGGCCTTTCCGGCGGAAACCGGATCGCTCGCGCTCGCGGCAGCCCTGCCGCACGCAGACATAATGTTGTTCGGACGATGCAGCCATTCCATCGCGATGGAACGCAGCGGCGATTTCCTCGCCGCCGCCCGGGCGCATTTCCAACCGGGAGGACGCGCATGACAGACCAGACCATCATCCGCTGCGGGACGCTCTACGATCCGGGCAGCGCCTCGCGCATCTCCGACGGCGCCTTGGTCGTCGCGGGGGATCGTATCATATGGTCAGGCCCGACCGATCGGATGCCGCCAATGGCGCCCGAAACCCGCGTGATCGATCATGGCGACGGTTTCGTCATGCCGGGGCTGGTCGATGTTCATGTCCACCTTTCCTACGGCGAGGCGAAAACGGAGGAAGACATCGACCTGTTCGCCAGTGTCGAGTTTCGCGCGCTGCGCGGAATGGAGGCGGCGCAGCGCATCCTGCGTGCCGGCTATACGTCGGTCTGCGATCCCACCACCTCCGGGCGGGTCAGTCTGGCAATCCGCGACGCGGTGGAGGCGGGCCTGTTTCCCGGCCCGCGGGTAACCTGTTCGGGCCGCAACATCTCCTCGCCGCAAGGACTGGTGGACTGGTATCCGACCTGGATCGGTGTCCCCGAAACCTCGATCGGGCAGATCGTGCATTCGGTTGCAGAGGGAATCGATGCGATCCGCCTGCAGGTGAAGGACGGGGTCGATTTCATCAAGCTCTCGATGGACGGGGATTCCATGAATCCTTCATCGATCCGGCTCGCCTGCGCCTTCCGGCAGGAGGAAGTGGACCAGCTCGTGGACGAGGCGCATCGGCTCGGCCGCAAGGTCGTGGTTCATGCCCGTGGCGGGGACGGCGTCCTGCATGCGGCGCGCGCCGGCGTCGACCTGATCTTCCACGCTTCCTACATGGACGAGGTGGCGCTGGAGGCGGTGGTGGAGAATGGCTGCGCCATCTGTCCGACGCTGTCGCTGCTTGTGAACACGATCGAGTTCACCCAGCCGCACGATCCGAGCTGGCCCAATCTGGTCGAGGCGCACAAGCACGAGCTGGACGCCGCATCCCGCAACCTCACGCGCGCGCGTGAGGCCGGGGTTCGCTTCCTGATCGGCAGCGAGGCCGGCTTCGCGGTCACGCCCTATGGCGAATGGCATGCTCGCGAGCTCGAGAACCACATGAAATATATCGGTTTCTCCGCCGAGGATGTGCTGCGCCAGGCGACGGTGGAGAATGCCTGGTTCACGCGCGACGGGGACGACATCGGTGCGTTGCTGGCGGGCAAGCGGGCCGATATGCTGGTGCTGTCCGCGGACCCGACGCGCGACATCCGGGTGCTGCTCGACAAGGCGAACATCGCGGCCGTTTATACCGGCGGGCAGGCGGTCGATCTTTCGCCCAATCTTGCCCGGCGCCGCCTGCCGCAGGAATACAGCTATGCCATGTGGAACAGCGTCTACACCCGCGATGCGGTTGCCGCACTGATGCCGGTCGCCGCGGAATGACAGGCGAACGAACAAGCTCAGCCGAAAAGGAAGTGCGATGAAGGATGAAGACGAACTGGTCGCCCCGGAAATCCTCGCCAAGGTCAAAGCCTGGCGCGACTATGTCGAAGCGAAACTCGGGTTCCGCAATCACTGGTATCCGGTGCTGCTGTCCGAGGAGGTCGAGGAAGGCAAGCCGGTAACGGCCAAGCTGTGCGGCGAAAACCTCTTGCTCAATCGCATTGACGGCGTGGTTCATTGCATCCGCGATCGCTGCCTGCATCGCGGCGTCAAATTCTCGCACAAGACCGAATGCCACACCAAGGCCACCATCACCTGCTGGTATCACGGCTATACCTACCGCTGGTCCGACGGGTTGCTCACCGACGTGATCGCCGCGCCCAATACCCGCATTGTCGATGGCAAGCGCCACGTCCGCAGTTTCGCGGTGGAAGAGGCCAAGGGGCTGGTATTCGTCTTCATGGGCGACCGGTCGGACGATCTCCCGCCGTTGAGCGACGATGTCCCGCCGGGGTTCCTGGCCGAGGACAATTATGTTCTTTCAAAGCGGCAGCTGGTCGCTTCGAACTGGCGCCACGGGGTCGAGAACGGCTTCGACAAGACGCATATCTACATCCACCGCGAAAGCCGGCTGATCAACGAGAATGACCTGGTGCTGCCGCTGGGTTTCGCGCCGTCCGGCATGCAAAGCCATGAAGTCGTCGACGGCGAGGAAGGGCCGCGCGGGGTGGTCGAAGTCTATGGTCCGCACGTGATCCCCGCGTTCGAAGGAAAGGTCGAGGGCGAGACGGTGCTGACGGTGCCGTCCGACACCACCGGCAAGAAGCTGGTGCCGGGAAGCATCTCGATGTGGGTTCCCTGCGCGCTCAAGGTCGATCCGTGGCCCGATCCCAGCACCTGCCAGATGGAATGGTATGTGCCTGTGGATGAGACGACCCACATGTATATCCAGACGCTGGGTACGCGGGTCGCGACCGAGGAAGACAAGCGCAACTTCCGGCACGAATTCAACAATCGCTGGGCCTACTACGCGTTCGAGGAATTCAACGGGCCGGACATCTGGGCGCGCGAGGCGGCCGAAGAGGGCTATGCCGACGACAACCAGTGGGTCGACGAGGCGCTGTTCGAGGCCGACGAGAACATCCTCGTGTTCCGCAGGCTCATTTCCAAACGCAACCGGGGCATTCAGCGCCCCGCCGATCTGAGGGCATAGAAATGGATGCTGCTGTGGCGCCGGACGGCAAATTCGTCGTCGCGGGAGGGCTTTCGACCTATTATCTGGAGGCCGGTAGCGGACCGCCGGTGGTGCTTGTCCACGGTGGGGGCGCGGGCGCCGACGCCCAGGGCAACTGGACCGGAACGATCGCCTGTCTGGCAGATCGCTACAAGATATTTGCGCCCGACATGGTCGGGTTCGGCCGCTCCGAGAAGCCGCCGGGCGAAGATTTCCAGTACAGCCAGGCGGAGCGCGAAGCGCATCTCGCCGCCTTCATCGATGCCCTGGGCGTGGGGCCGGTGGCGCTCGTCGGCAATTCGATGGGCGGGCTGACCGCGCTGGGCGTCGCCTGCGACAGGCCCGATCTGGTGAGCAGCCTGGTGCTGATGGGCAGCGCTGGCCTGCCGGTGCCGATGTCGCCCCAGCTGCACGCGATCATCGAATATGATTTCACCGAAAGCGGGATGCAGCGCATCGTCGAGGCCCTGACCGGGCCCGACTTCGTCGCGGCCGAAGGCATGGTGGAATATCGCCATGCGCTGTCGGTCGAACCCGGCGCGCGGCAGGCATACAAGCGGATCACCGACTGGCAGAAGGCCAATGGCGGCCTGCTCGCCGGCGAGGCGCGGATTGCGGCGGTGCGCTGCCCCACGCTGGTCGTGGCGGGCAAGGAGGACGGAGTGGTGCCGGTCGCCAACGCCTATCGCTTCCTGGAGTTGATGCGTGATAGCTGGGGCGTGGTGATCCCGCGCTGCGGACACTGGCCGATGATCGAATATCCCGAGCTGTTCGCAGCCATCGTGGATGAATTCGTGCAGCAGGTGGAGCCTGTATGAGCCAGCTTCAGCAGGTCCACGATCTGGTGCACCGGATTTGGCAGCAACCGGCATTGCGCGCACGCTTCGCGCAGGACCCGGCGGCCGTCCTGGCACAGGAGCCGCTTACCGACGGCCAGCGCGCCCTGTTGCTGAAGGGCGATTTCGAGGCCCTGGGTGAACTCGGCATGCATCCGCTGGCCCAGATGGTCTATAGTCTCGCGCGCACGCCCGAAATGGCCGGGATGATCAGCTTCACCGACTATCTCGCCGATCTCGAGGAGGCGGCCAATGGGTAGCATCGTCGGTGCTTTCGGCACCGCTCACCTGGTGATGAAACGCGGCACGGCCGGTGAGGCCGGAGAGCGCGTTTTCGACGGGATGAAAGAGATCGGGCGGCGGGTCCGCGCGCTCAGCCCGGACCGGCTGGTGATCATCTCGTCGGATCATTTCTACAATTACCGCATCGGCACACCGATCGCCTACGGGGTCGCGGCGGCGGACAGCCATCGGCCGTTCGGGGACATGCACCTCCCCACCGATCCCTTCGCGGGTGATGCGTTGTTCGCGCGCGGCCTGGCCGCCCATTCCGGGGCGGCCAGTTTCGACCTTGCCGTGCTGGAAGACTATCGCCCCGACCACGGCGTCGTCATCCCCATGCTGATGGTCGGCCGGGCGGCGGGGGTGCCGGTTATCCCGGTCATCACGAACACCGCCAACGAGCCCGCGCCGAGCCTGGCCGACGGTTGGCGACTTGGCGGATTGATCCGTGAATATGTGGAGCAGCGCCGCAGGGCGGAAGAGCGCGTCGTGGTAATCGGTACCGGCGGGCTGTCGCACTGGCTGGCCGTGCCCGAGATGGGCCGCGTGAATTCGGAATTCGATCTGGCGGTGATCGATGCCCTTACACAGGGCCGGGGGGAATCGCTGCTCGGATGGACCGGCGAGCAAATTCTCGCGGAAGGCGGCAACGGGGGCCTGGAAATCGTCAACTGGCTGATGATGGCCGGGACGATGCCGGGTGCCACCGGCGAACGTGTCTATTATGAACCCATCCCCGAATGGGTGACGGGGATGGGCGGCATCGAGCTGTTCGCAAATACGGGAAACACAAAATGAGCGATGCCGGACATCTCCATCTCTGCGCCGCTGCCGACGTAGCGGAAGGTATGATCAGGCGCGTTTCCGCCCAGGGATACGAGCCGCTGGCGGTTTGCCGGATCGACGGCCGCGTGCATCTGTTTGCCGATACCTGCTCGCACGGCATGGCTTCGCTCAGCGAAGGCGAGATCGAAGAAGGGCAGATATTCTGCCCGTTTCACGGCGGTGCGTTCGACGTCGTGACGGGAATGCCGACGGAGCGGCCGTGTACGCTGCCGATCGCGGTATACCAGGCCATCGAACGCGATGGCGACCTTTATGTCGCTGCACGCGGCTAGCTAAAATCGTCCTACAATTATTGCATAATGATCTTGACGAAATCCATTTGTGTGTCATCATAGATTGTAGGACGATAAATCTCCTACAATCATAAGCGGGGAGGCACTCTATGCATTCCGGTACGATAAGCGGTCGGTGGATTTTCCTGGTCGGTGCGGCGGCTGGCGCATTGTCGTGGCAGGCGCCCGCGCTTGCCCAGGCAAGCGAGGCGCGAGCGGCCGGTGCGGCGGCTGACGAAGATGAGCCCGGCGTCGGCATCATCATCGTTACGGCACAGCGCCGGTCGGAGAATCTGCAGGATGTGCCGGCGGCGGTGACGGCGTTTTCCGCCGATGACCTCGTCCGCTACGGGGTCGTCGATACCATGGGCCTGACCGGGCAGACACCGGGGCTGCAGATCAAGTCGTCCAACGGGCAGACCAAGCCCAACGTGTTCCTGCGCGGCATCGGCACAAATGATTTCAACGTCAGCGCGTCCGCCGCGGTCGGATTCTATGTCGACGAGGTCTACCAGGGGCTGCAGTCGGCCCAGCTGTTTCAGGTCTTCGATCTCAAGGGGGTCGAAGTGCTGCGCGGCCCGCAGGGAACGTTGTATGGCCGGAACACGACGGGCGGGGCGGTCAATTTCTTCACCAACAAGCCGGACGGCACGGTCGAAGCCAGCGGCTCGGTCTCCTACGGCCGGTTCGACCAGCTGTCGGTCGAAGCCGCGGCGCAGGCGCCGCTCAGCGAAGCGCTCAGCGCCAGGGTGGCGGGGGTTTACCGCTCATCGAACGGCGATGGCCGGAATCTCTTCACGGGCGAGCGCGTCAACAGCTTCGACAGCTGGTCGCTGCGCGGCCTGCTTCGGCTCGCGCCGGAGGACAATTCCATCGAATGGACCCTCAACGTCCACGGCGGCATACGCAATGGCGAAGGGCCGAGGTACCACTTCCAGCGCGTCGACAACGGCGCCTTCCCCGATCCCGTATTGCCCCTGATCGGCGTTCAGCCGCCCTATGCCGAGACGGGCAGCTATTACGACGGCTCATGGGATCTGCCGCAGGACGAGCGGATCGAGAATTTCGGCGCGGCTCTCAACGGCCAGATCCATTTCGACGGCGTCACGCTGCACAGCGTGACCGGCTACGAGAAGGTCAAGGCCTATGTCCGGTTCGATTCGGACGCTTCGCCGCTCAACTATGTCAACGTCGAATTCGGCGACGACAGCTGGCAATTGAGCCAGGAGTTCCGGCTTGCATCCGACACCAGCGGACCGCTCACCTGGATGATCGGCGCCTATTACTATCGCGACCGGGTCACCGCGGACAACCGCTTCGACATCGGCCGCTTCGCCCGCGAATTGTTCGGTGCTCCCGCCGATCTCAACGATCCGACCGCACCGATCGACATCGGGCAGCGCTACACCCAGCGGCAGCGCAGCCTCGCCGGCTTCGGCTCGATCTCATATCGGCTCAGCCAGGCGCTCAAACTGACGGGCGGTCTGCGTTACACCAGCGACCGCAAGACGCTGGACTACCGGACCACGGCGGATTCGGCCATCGCGATCGGCATTCCTTATCTGATCGACATCGATCGCAGCCGCAAATGGAACGCGGTGACCGGCAATGTGGTCGTCGACTGGAAGGCCGGTGACGATGTGCTGATCTACGGTTCCTACAATCGCGGCTTCAAGAGCGGCCAGTATAATGCTTCGCCGTTCTTCAACCCCGACGATGTGAATTCGGCCGATCCGGAAACGGTGGACGCGTTCGAAGTCGGCTTCAAGTCGCAGCTGGCGGACAATCGCGTGCGGTTCAACCTGTCCGCCTTCAACAATAATTACAGCAATCTCCAGGTGTTCCAGTTCGTTCCCGACGCGATCACCGGTGTGCCGACCTCGCGCTATTCCAACGCGGGCAAGGCGCGGGTGCGGGGCGTCGAATTCGAGATCGACGCGCAGCCGGTGTCCGGCCTTTCGCTGCGCCTCGCCGGTGCGATCCTCGATGCCAAATACACAAGGTTCATCGCCAATCCGGACGATCCCGCTACCGTGCCCGACGAAACCGTGGACCTGTCCGGCAACCGGTTGATCGCTTCGCCGAAGCTCAACCTCAGCGGCGGCGCCGAATATCGAATCCCGGTCGGGTCCTGGGATCTCGTTCCCGCCTATGATTTCACTTACAACAGCCGGCAGTTCTTCACGCCCGAAAATCTGGCTTCGCTGTCGCAGAAGGCGTATTGGATACATAATGCGTCGCTGTCGCTCCGTGAGCCCGGCGGTCGCTACGGCATCTCGCTGTGGGCGCGTAACTTCACCGGCACTCGCTACAATAACGAGATCCTGCCGCTGCCGGACTTCGGGGTGCACGGAGAGATCCGGGGCGAACGCGCCACCTTCGGCCTGACCCTGAGCCTCAAGGTGAATTGATGGGAGGCGGCAGCGACCGCATAGCCATTGTCGGTGCCGGACAGGCCGGCGGGCGCGCCGCCGTTGCACTGCGGCGCGCGGGCTATGCCGGGGAAATCCTGCTCTTCGGCAGCGAGGCCCTGCTTCCCTATGAGCGGCCGCCTTTGTCCAAGGCGGTGCTGCTCGGGGCCGAGCAGGCGGGCTCCGCTCTCGTGCATTCGGCTGACGACTATCGCGAGGCGGAGGTCGTATTGCGACTGTCGTCCAGAGTAGCCCGGATCGATCCTGCCGCACGGCAGGTGGAGCTTGCCGATGGCGAGACCTTCGCCTGGTCGCGGCTGATCCTCGCCACCGGCGTGCGCCCGCGAAGGCTGCCGATGGTGTCCCGCGATGCGGTATCCTACCTCCGCGACCACGAAGACGCGGAACGGCTGAAGGACAGGCTGAGCCGGGCCCAGGGAAGGCTGGCGATCGTCGGCGCGGGCTTCATCGGGCTCGAAGTCGCGGCAAGCGCGCGCTGCCTCGGCTGGGACGTCACCGTGGTCGAACAGGCCCCGGCATGTCTCAGCCGCGTCATGCCATCGCCGTCGGCCGCTCTGCTGGCCGGGCTGCACCGCAAATCCGGGGTGGATGTGCGCTGCGGTGTCCGCATCGCGCGAGCGGACGACAGGGCCGGCGGCCATCGCCTGTCGTTCGATGACGGCAGCGAGATCAATGCCGACCTGGTGGTGGTCGGGATCGGGTCGGAACCGGAGATGGGGTTGGCGGTTGCCGCCGGCCTTTCCTGTGGCGACGGTATCATCGTCGAGGAGGATTGCCGCACCGATCATCCGGATATTTTCGCGATCGGCGATGTCGCCTGTGCGCCCAATCGCTGGGCGGGACGGCGCTTGCGGCTTGAATCCTGGGACAATGCGGAACGGCAGGCGGAACGCGTTGCCTGCGCGGTCATGGGGCTGCCGCTCCCGTCCGATCTCCCGCCGTGGTTCTGGACCGACCAGTACGACTGGAACGTCCAGATGATCGGCCTGCCCTCGCACGGCGACAAGCTTGCCGTCCGCGAGGGCGATGCGCCCGGCCAGTCGATCCACGGCTATTACCGCGATGACCGGTTGATTGCGGCGATCCTGTTCAACAGCGGCCGCGACCGGCGCGCGCTGACCCGGCTGATCGCCGAAGGCGGAGCGATCGCGCCGCCCGACTTCGTGGATCTGCGGCAGCCGCTCCGGGTTGCCGCCTGATCGAAGGGAATGGCTTGTGAAATTGCTCAGTTTCGAACGGAATGGACGCACCGGCGTTGCCCGGCTGGATACCGACGGCAGCGCATATGATCTGCTATCGGCCGGGGTATCCGACATGCTTGCACTGATCGAAGGGCGCCAGACGATCGCCGGCCGGGGAGAGTTGCTGGACGACTACAGTCTGCTCGCGCCGATTCCTCGTCCGGTGCGCGACATATTCTGCGTCGGCAAGAATTATGCCGAACATGCGCGCGAATTCGGCGGAAGCGGCTTCGATGGCGGGGCAAAGGGCGGGGACGAGGTTCCCGAAGCTCCGATCATCTTCACCAAGGCGACCACCAGCATCGTCGCATCCGGAAAGCCGATCGACAGTTCCAGCGATCCCGATGCGACGGTCGATTACGAGGGCGAGCTGGCCGTCGTGATCGGCCGCGGCGGGCGGCGCATCGGCGCGGATGATGCGATGTCGCATGTGTTCGGCTATACTGTCCTGAATGACGTGACCGCCCGGGAAGCGCAGAAGCGCCACAAGCAATGGGTTCTCGGAAAAGGCGCGGACAGTTTTTGCCCTGTCGGGCCGGTGATCCTGACTGCCGGTGCCGTGCCCGATCCGGCTGCGCTGCGTCTCACCACCCACGTCAATGGCGAGTTGCGTCAGGACGCGCTGGTGGCGGATCTGATCTTCGACATACCCACCCTGATCGCAACCCTCAGCGCGTTCATAACCCTGCTGCCCGGCGATGTGATCGCCACCGGTACTCCGGCCGGGGTCGGCATCGGATTCACACCGCCGCGCTACCTGCGGGCAGGCGACGTGGTGCGGGTGGAAATCGACGCGATCGGCGTTCTGGAAAATCCCGTCATCTGAAGAAGGAAGCGGACCAATGGCTGCAGACATCAATATCTACAATCCTGCAACGCTCGGTGCTCCGCTGGGCCAATATACCCATGTCACCCGCGTGAAAGCCAACGAGTTCCTGTTCATCGCGGGCATGCTTTCGGCCAATCCGGCCGGCGAGATCATCGGTATCGACGATTTCGACGCGCAGTGCGGGCAGGTCTTCGCCAATATCGAGGCTGCTCTGGAATCGGCGGGGGCCGGCTTCGCCAATGTCGTGCAATTCACCACTTATCTTGTGAGCTCGCAGGATATCCCGAAGTTCATGGCCTATCGCCTGCGTGAATTTCCGCGCTTGTTTCCGGACGGCGTCTATCCCCCGAATACCTTGCTTGTGATTGACCGGCTCGTTCAAGAGCCGTTCCTCGTCGAAGTGCAGACGATCGCGGCGCTATAGGGGGAACCGGGGAAGATGGATTTGATCTGCTGGTCCGACGCGGCTTCGGCGGCTCGCATTGCCGGTCGGCCGATCCTGGCAGTGGAGACAATGGCCTTGCGCGCCGGGATCGCCCCGGCCGCCCGCCCGGCTTTTGCCGGCAGCATGGCGGAGCTGGCCGCCCGGCAAGGTGCCGAAATCGCCTGGCTGGCAATGGTCGGCGGCCGCGCCCGGATCGGGCTCGATCCCGGCGAACTCGACCGCTTTCTCGCGCTCGAAACCGTCAGGAAAGTGGCCAGCCGCGATCTCGGGGCCACTTCGTCGGCGGAATGCGAGGGGGTTTTGACGGCCTCGGCCGGCGTGGCGGTGAGGCGCGCGGCCGGGGTGGTCATGCTCGTGCCGGGGGGGACCGGGGGGGTGCACCGGGAGGGGGGAGACATCTCCGCCGATATCGCCGCGATCGGCAGCGGCGCCGGAATGATCGTCTGCGCCGGCATCAAGCCGTTCCTGGACATCGGCGCCACGCTGGCCGCGCTGGACGCGCTCGAAGTGCCGATCTGGGGGCTCGGCTGCGATGCCGTGCCCGTGCTCTACGCCGCGGGGAACCATCCGGTCGATAGGCGCTTCGACGATGTCCGGGCGATTTCCAGGGCAGCCGCCGCGCAGGGCGAGCTTGGCGGAAAGCCGCCGATAGTGGTGGTCGCGGTCCCGCCCGAGCATGCGATCGGGCGGGATCGCCTGGACCGGTGGATAGACTCGGCATTGGAGGATTGCGCGCGGCGCGGGATTGCCGGGTCCGCAGTCACTCCGGCGCTGGTGGATCATCTCGACACGATCAGCGCCGGCGCCGTTCGCAAGGCGAATGCGGCCGCACTGGCGACCGCGATCGAAGCAGCCGTCGCCATCGCATCGGATGGCAAAAGGTAAAGAACATGCTAGAGCCCGAGAATGCAACAGAGAGCAGCGCGATCGAATATCCCATGAATGCACTTAGCGATTTCATCAAACAGCGTGTCCCGGATAAATCGGTTGCCGATGTTCTTGCCGATATCTTCCGCAAACGCATCGTCGATGGCGAGTTCCTTCCCGGGATGCGCCTGGTCGAGGCCGAGCTGGCCAAGCTTTACGGCGTCAGCCGCGGCCCGATCCGCGAGGCGATCCGGCGGCTCTCGGCCGAAGGCCTGATCGAAGCCGAAAAGCATCGCAGCCCTACCGTGCGCGGGGTCGGCCGCGAGCAGTTCCGCCAGATGTTCGAGGTGCGGGCGATATTGGAAGGTTTCGCCGCACGCCTTGCCGCGCAGCGGATCAATGCCAGCGCGGAGCATAGGAAATGGGCCCGCGCGGAAGCCAGGAAATGGCGTAGCTTCGCCTATTGCGGTGAGGCGGATGTGTTCGTGAGCGCGAACACGGAGTTTCATGAGCGACTGACGGCGATCGCCGGCCAGGAGGTGCTCGCCGGGCAGATCCGCCTGCTTGCCATCCCCGGATACAAGGCTGTCTTCAAGCCGCTGCTGCAGCAGGAAGAGATGAAACGCAGCTCGCTCCAGCACGCCGATATGCTGGACGCGATCCTTGACGGCGACGACGACCGCGCCGAAGCGCTGATGCGCGATCATGTGATGCAGTCGGGTGTCAGGCTTACGGCGAAATTCGCTCCCGAGCTGTTCGATCGCAGGATCAAGGAACTGGAACGCCTGCGCAACGAATGACCGCCGGCGGGAAAAACCGGTTCATTCCGCCTTGAGAATGTCGGGTACGACGCGACCGCCGCCCCTCCCCTGTCCCGCCACCGGCGTCAACCGGCAGGCGACAGCAGGGCGCCCGGGCGACAGGTCGGCGGTCGTAACGTCCCATTCAGCAAGCCCCGCGGGCCATTCCCCGCTCGTCACCAGCGCCTCGACCGCCGCGGCCATCGCGGGGGCGGTCTGAAGGCCGTAGCCGCCCTGCCCGGCCAGCCAGAAAAAGCCCTCCGTATCGGGCGCGAAGCCCGCGACCGGGACGCGATCCGCCGCGAAGGTGCGCAGGCCGGCCCAGCTGTGACCGATCCGCCGGATCGGAAGCGACGTATATTCCTCGACCTTCGCCGCGGCGAGCGCGATGTCATATTCCTCGGGCTGCGCATCGCCCGGCGCGCTCGGAACCTCGTCGACCGGGCAGGCCAGCAGCTTGCCCGATTCGGGCAGCATGTAGAAATCGTCGATCGCGGTCTTGGTGAAGGGCCAGTCCCGAATGTCGCAATCCGCGGGCGGATCGAAGGCGATGATCGTCCGCCGCAGCACCATCAGGCCGAGCGGCGCAACCC
Organism: uncultured Sphingopyxis sp.; assembly: GCA_937873425.1. Classification (GTDB taxonomy): domain Bacteria; phylum Pseudomonadota; class Alphaproteobacteria; order Sphingomonadales; family Sphingomonadaceae; genus Sphingopyxis. The sequence continues at coordinate 18,398 of CALMYE010000272.1, forward strand.
CTGCGAGCCCGGCGATCTCGTCGCACCATGCGCCCGCGGCGTTGACGAGCAGCGGTGCGGCGAAGCGCTCGCCGCTAGCGGTCGTTGTCACCCATACACCACCCTCGCGCGCGATCGCGGCGACGCGCGCATTCGCAATCGCCTCCCCGCCCGCGCGCTTGATCGCCGCGCGATAATCCTGTTGCAGCGCCTCGCTGTCGAGCCGCCGCGCGCTGTGGTCGAGCACCCCCGCGACAATCCCCTCGCCGCCGCAGCGCAGCACCGGCACGACCTCGCGCACCGCATCGGCGTCGAGCCGCTCGAGACCGGTGCTGAACGGCCGCATCTCTTCCTCGAGCGCGTCGAGACCCGCCAGCATCGCCGGGGGCGCGATGAAGAGCGCGGGCGAGGCGCGCGAAAGATCGGTCCCGGTCGCCCCCGGCGTTTCGAAATGCTCCCGGCTGAACGCCGTCATGCCGCGCACGACCGACTTGCCGATGCCGAAATGATACCAGGTCGCGCTGCGCCCGCTCGAATGATAGCCGAACGCCGTTTCGGCCTCGAGCAGGATCGCCCGCCCATGCGGCGCCAGCCGCGCCGCGGCGGACACGCCGGCGATCCCGCCGCCCACGATCAGGAAATCGGCCGTCTTCAAGGGAGAATCCTCCGGTTTTCGCGCTTGGAGCGCCGTGCGTTAAATCGGGATCACCTCTCTTCCGTTCGTGTCGAGCGAAGTCGAGACACCCATCGATCTTGCTCCATGCCGATGGGAGTCTCGACTTCGCTCGACACGAACGGGGAGGTGGATCATATTTTTTAGTCGCCCGCGCCGCCATCGCCCCCCAGCGCGCGATAGAGGGTGATGCGGTTGCGGATCGCCGCCAGTTCGACCGCGATCTCGCCGCGCCGCGCGGCGTAGAGGCTGCGCTGCGCATCGAGGCTCGACAGGAAGCTGTCGATGCCGCCGCGATAGCGCGCTTCGACTAGTCCCGCCGTGTCGGCCGCCGCCTCGCGGTTCGCGCGCGCGGCGCGCTGCCGCTCGGCCAGCGTTCCGCGATCGGCGAGCGCGTCGGACACTTCGCGGAAGGCCGACTGGATTGCGCCCTCATAGGCCGCGAGCGCGGCGTCGCGCTGCGCCTCGCTCACCGCGACGCCCGCGCGGCGGCCACCCGCGTCGAAAATCGACAGGCCGACGTCGCCGCCCGCGCTCCAGCGAAAGGCATCGCCGTCGAACAGCGACGACAGCGCATCGCTCGCGAAACCGAACAGGCCGGTCAGCGAGATGCTGGGGAACAGCCGCGCGCGCGCAACGCCGATATCGGCATTGGCCGCACGCAACAGATATTCGGCCTGCGCCACGTCGGGGCGGCGCAACAGCACCTCCGACCGTGTTCCCGCGGGCGGGGCGGCGATCGACGCAGCGACATCGGTCAGCGACGACGGCAACAGCGCGGGGTCATAGGCGCCGCCGACGAGCAGTCGGATCAGATTCTCGTCCTGCGCGACCGCCGCCGTTTGCAGCGCGAGGTCGCCCTCGGCGGTCGCCAGCACCTGCTCGGCCTGGCGCAGGTCGGTGCGCGGGGCGACCCCACCTTCCAGCCGGGCGCGGGTCAACGTCACGCTGCGCCGGGCGTTATCCGCCGTTTCCTGAGCGATCGCGAGCAGTTCGCGGTCGGCCGCATGGTTGGCCCAGGCTTCGGCGAGATCGGCGATCAGCGACAGGCGCACCGTGCGCGCCGCCGCCTCGCTCGCCAGCGCGCGCTCGCGCTGCGCCGCGGTCGCATTGGCGAGCCGCCCGAACAGGTCGATCTCGAATCCCGACACCCCGGCCTGAAGCGCATAGCTTTCGCGCCCACCGCCCGCGATACCGCCCGAAAGTCCGCCATCGACATAGTCGGCCGATCCGCTGACGCCGATCGCGGGAAACTGTGCCGACCGCGTCACGCGCACCTGCGCCCGCGCCGCCGCGACATTGGCATAGGCGACGCGCAGGTCGCGGTTGTTCGTCAGCGCCTGCTCGATCAGGCTCTGCAAGCGCGGATCGCGGAACAGTTCGGCCAGCACCAGCGGTGGCAGCGCCGCCTCGCTTTCTGCAAGATAGGCGTCACCCGTCGGCCAATCGCCCGGCACCGGCGGCTCGGGCCGGACATAGGTCGGCGCGAGCGAACAGGCGCCCAGCATCAGCGTCGCGGCGGCGACCAACGGCGCGCGCTTCATGCCGTCGCTCCTGTCGATCCGCCGCGTCGCGCCGCACGCCAGTCGCGCGCGGCCTTCAGCCCGTCTCGCACGCCGCGGCGCACCAGGACGAAGAAGAGGGGGATGAAGAAGATAGCGAGGATCGTCGCGGTCAGCATGCCGCCGATCACCGAAGTGCCGATCGCGACGCGGCTGTTCGCTCCCGCCCCCGTCGCGATCGCGAGCGGCAGCACGCCGAAGATGAAGGCGAAGCTGGTCATCAGGATCGGCCGCAGCCGCAGCCGCGCCGCTTCCAGCGCCGCGTCGATCACCCGCGCCCCGCGTTTTTCCGCCAGCTCGGCGAACTCGATCATCAATATCGCATTCTTCGCCGCCAGCCCCATCGTCGTCAGCAGGCCGATCTGCAGATAGACGTCATTCTCCAGCCCGCGCAGCGTCACGGCGAACACCGCGCCGATCAGCCCGAGCGGAATGATCAGCAGCACCGCGACCGGGACCGACCAGCTTTCGTAAAGCGCGGCGAGGCAGAGGAAGACGACGAGCAGCGACAAGACATAAAGCAGGGGCGCCTGCCCCGATGCCATGCGCTCCTGATAGGAAGAGCCCGACCAGGCGATGCTGGTGCCGGGGATTTCCCCCGCCATCCGCTCCATCTCGTCCATCGCCTCGCCCGAACTGGTGCCGGGCGCGGGCTGGCCCGAAATCTCGAACGCCGGCACGCCCTGGAAGCGCGAGGTCGTCGCCGGGGTGGTCGACCAGCCGATGCTGGCGAAGGCGGAAAAGGGCGACATCTGCCCGTCCGCCGAGCGCACATACCATTGCGCCAGATCCTCGGGTTTCGAGCGATAGGGCGCGTCGCCCTGGACATAGACGCGCTTGACGCGGCCTTCGTCGATGAAGTCGTTGACGTATCGCCCGCCCCAGGCGGTCGCGAGCGTGGTGTTCACGTCGCTGTTGATCAGGCCATAGGCGGTCAGCCGCTGCGTATCGACATCGACCTTCAGCGTCGCGAGGTCGGGCAGGTCGCCGAGGCGGACCGAGGTCAGCCGGGGATTGGCGTTGGCCGCGGCGAGCAGGCGGTCGCGCGCTTCGGCGAATTCCTCGCGGGTCATGCCGCTGCGGTTCTGGAACTGCATGTTGAAACCCGACGAATCGCCGAGCCCGCGCACCGCGCCGGGGACGAGCGCGAAAATCTGCGCATCGCGGATGCCCGACAGCGCCTGACGCGTGCGCGCGGCGATCGCGTCGGCGGTATTTTCCGGGCCCTTGCGCTTGTCCCAGTCGGCGAGGTTGATGAAGCCCTGTCCCGTATTCTGCCCGCTCGCACCACCCCCGCCGCCGCCCGCGTTCAGGAACAGCGATTCGATATTCTTGCTTTCGGCGCTGAGCAGATAATCCTCGATCGCGTCGCGCACCTCCAGCGTGCGCGCCTGCGTCGCGCCGGCGGGCAGGCGGAACTGGATCTGAACCCGGCCCTGATCCTCGCCGGGCAGGAAGCCGGCGGGCAGGCGCAGGAAGAGAAAGGCGAGCAGGACGAGGATGATCGCATAAAGGCCGAGAAAGCGCCATTTGCGGTCGACCACTTTCTGCACACTGCCGACATAGCTGCGCGTCGTGCGGTCGAAACGGTCGTTGAACCAGTGCTGGGCGCGGTGGAGGCCCGCCCGCACCCGCGGAAAGCGACTTGGCGCTTCCGCATCGCCGTCATGCGCCTTTGGCTTGAGCAAGGTAGACGTCAGCGCCGGGCTGAGGATCAGCGCGACGAGCACCGACAGCGCCATCGCCGAGATGACGGTGACCGAGAACTGGCGATAGATGACGCCGGTGGACCCGCCGAAGAAGGCCATCGGCAGGAACACCGCGGACAGCACCAGCCCGATCGCGATCAGCGCGACCTGCAACTCCTTCATCGACTGGATCGTCGCCTCGCGCGCCGACATGCCGGGATTTTCCTCCATCAATCGCTCGACATTCTCGACCACCACGATCGCGTCGTCGACGAGCAGGCCGATGGCGAGGACGAGCCCGAACAGGGTCAGCGTGTTGATGCTGAAACCGGCGATGTAGAAAATGGCGAAGGTGCCGAGCAGCACCACCGGCACGGCGATCGCGGGGATCAGCGTCGCACGCCAGCTTTGCAGAAAGACGAACATCACGATGATGACCAGTATGATCGCCTCGATCAGCGCCTTCTGCACCTCGCTCACCGACAGGCGGATGAAGGTCGTAGTGTCGTTGATATAGGCGAAATCGAGCCCGTCGGGCATGTTCTGCGACAGTTCGGCCATCCGCGCCTTGACGCGCTCGGCGGTGCGCAGCGCGTCGGCGCCGGGCGACAGCGAGATCGCCATGCCTGCGCTCGGCTGACGGTTCAGGCGCCCGACCGACCCGTAATTCTCGGCGCCGATCTCGACCCGCGCGACATCCTTGATCCGCACCGTCGATCCGTCGGACAGCGTCCTCAGCACGATATTCTCGAACTGCTGGGGGGTCCGCAGCCGCGACTGCGCTGTCACCGTTGCGGTCAGCAGCTGCCCCGGCGGCGCGGGCAGCCCGCCGACCTCGCCCGCCGCGACCTCGCTGTTCTGCGCGCTGATCGCCGATACGACGTCGCCGGGCATCAACGACACCGCGGCGAGTCGCTGCGGGTTCAGCCAGATGCGCATCGCGTGCGGCGATCCGAACACATTGACGTCGCCGACGCCCTCGACGCGCGACAGCGGGTCCTGGATGTTCGTCGCCAGATAGTCCGACACGTCGTAATTGGACCGCGTCCGGGTGGTGTCGAACACGCTGACGATCATCAGCATGTCCGAATTCGACTTGCTGACGCGCACCCCCTGCGCCTGCACCTGTTGCGGCATGCGCGAGATGGCGGATTCGATCTTGTTCTGCACCTGCACCTGCGCGATGTCGGGATCGGTCCCCTTGGCGAAGATCGCGGTGATGCTCGCCTGCCCGCGCGCGCTCGACGACGAGCTGAAATAGAGCAGCCCGTCGATCCCGGTCAGCTGCTGCTCCAATATCTGGGTAACGCTGTTCTCGACGGTTTCCGCCGACGCGCCGGGATAGTTGGCGCGGATATTGACCTGCACCGGCGCGATATCTGGATATTGCTCGATCGGCAGCGCGCGCAGAGCGCCGAGTCCGCCCAGCATGACGATGATCGCCAGCACCCAGGCGAAGATCGGCCGGTCGATGAAGATGCGCGACATGGCTTGTCAGTTGCTCTTGGCCGCCGGCCCGCCCGGCCGCTGCGGGCTGTCCGCCGGCACCGCGCGCACCGCCTGCCCCTGCCGCAGATTGCCGATGCCCTGCGAGATGATCCTGTCGCCCGCCTTCAGCCCGTCGGACACCACCCAGTCGGTGCCGGACGTGCGCTCCGCCTTCACCTTGCGCCGCACCGCCTTGCTCTCGCCATCGACGACGTAGACGAACGCCGACCCATCAAAATCCCTCTGCAATGCCGCCTGCGGGACCAGGAAAACGCCGGGCTGGATCGCCTGGTCGAACAGCGCACGAACGAACATGCCGGGCAGCAGCGTCCCGCGCGGGTTCGGAAAGCGTGCGCGCAGGGTGACCGTGCCGGTCTGCTCGTTCACCACCGCTTCGGAAAATTCGATCGTGCCGGTAAACCCATAGGCGCTGCCATCCTCGAGGATCAGGCGCACGCTCGAATTGCCCGGCTGGGCGCCGCCGCTCGCCAGCGCCTGACGCAGCGCGGTCAGCTCGGCGCTCGATTGCTGCATATCGACATAGATGGGGTCGGTGCGCTGGATCACCGCGAGCGGGTCGGCCTGGTTGGCGCTCACCAGCGCACCCGCGGTGAACAGGCTGCGCCCGATCCGCCCGCTGATCGGCGCGGCGATCGTCG
>CALMYE010000273.1 GCA_937873425.1 uncultured Sphingopyxis sp.
GCGGCGACCTGTGGGAAGTGGTCGCGGTGCCCGACATCCGCACCCAGGTCAGCGCGCTCGCGCGGCGGCTGGTCAACGCCCACTGGACGGGCGGCGAGGGGCTTTAGGGCGCGAGCCGTCCTTGAATGAAAGCTGTGCTCCCGCGAAGGCGGGAACCCATCTCCGGTCGGCGCCATTTTGAACCAGCAGGAGATGGGTCCCCGCCTTCGCGGGGACACGCCGATGCTTTATTCAGGTCGAACAGGTTTCGGCCACGAAAGCCTTCACTCCTCTTCGCTGCCTCCCGCGCTGTCGATCGCCCGCGGCCTGCGCGCGGGGCGCGGCGCGGCGGCTTCGACCGCCGGGGCCGCTTCCACCTCGGCCGCGCCCTTGACGAGCGCGTCGAGCGAGCCGCCGTCGAAGCCCAGTTCCTTCATCAGGCTGTCGATCACCGGCGCCTGCGCGCGATAGGCGAGCGCCGCCGATACCGCGTTGCTGGCAAGATTGCCGCTGCCGCCTTCGCCTGCGCCCGGCGCGCCCGCACCGCCGCCATTCTGGCTGATCCCGTCGACCTGGACGATCTTGATCGAATCGATCGCCTCCATCGGCTTCGCCGCCTCGCGCACCACCTCGGGCAGCACTTTCAGCAGCGCCATCTTGGTCTGCAGCGAAATCTGGTTCGACGACAATATGTTCGCCGCCTCGTTGATCGCGCGCTGGCCCGCCGCCTCGACCTCGAAGCGGACGCGCGCGGCCTCGGCGCGCAGCTTTTCGGCGTCGGCCTCGCCCTCGGCTTCGAAGCGCAGCGCGGCGGCGCGGTTCGCCGCGGCCTCCTTCTCGGCCTCGGCCTCGACCTTCACCGAAATCGCCTGGCGTTCGGCTTCCTTCGCTGCCTCGATCAGCTCGATGCGCTTCGAACGCTCGGCGACCTCGGTCTCGCGCGAGGTCGAAACCTGTTCCTCCGCGGCCACGGCGAGTGCGCGGGCGGCGTCGGCCTCGGCGCGCGCCTGGCTTTCCTCGCGGCTCTTGTTCTGGATCAGGATCTGCTGTTCCTGCCGCGCGAGCTCGATCGCCTGTTCCTGCGCGATGCGCGCTTCCTCGACCGTGCGGTCGGCCTCGATCTGCCGGGCGTCGACCAGCTGCTTGGCCTGGATGCGCGCGTCTTCGGCCTCTTGGTTGCGCTGCGCCTGCTCGCGCGCGATCTCGGCCGCCTGGACCGCGCGGCGCATCTCGACCTCGCGCTCCTGTTCGAGCCGGGCGAATTCATTGTCGCGCGAGATTTCGAAGCTGCGCTGGTCGGCCTCCAGATTCTTGGTCTCCATCTGGACGCGCGTGTCCTGTTCGATGTCGTTGCGCAGCTTCTTGCGCGCCTCGATCTGCTCGGTCAGCTTGGTCAGGCCCTCGGCGTCGAAGGCGTTGTTGGCGTTGAAATGCTCGATCGAGGTCTGGTCGAGCCCGGTCAGCGACACCGATTCGAGCTCGAGCCCGTTCATCGCGAGGTCGCTCGAGCTGACCTGCTGCACCTTCTGGACGAAATCGGCGCGCTGTTCGTGCAGCTGGTTCATCGTCATCCCCGCGGCGACCGAGCGCAGCGCGTCGACGAACTTGCCCTCGACCAGATCCTTCAGCGCCTCGGGCTGCATCGTGCGCAGACCGAGCGTCTGCGCCGCCATCGCGATCGACCCGCCGTCGGGGCGGACGCGGACATAGAATTCGGCCTTCACGTCGATGCGCAGCCGGTCGAGGGTGATCAGCGCGTCGCTGTTCTTGCGCTCGACCGCGAGGCGCACCGTGTTCATGTTGACCGGCATGGTTTCGTGGAGCACCGGCAGCACCAGCGCGCCGCCGTTCATCACCACCCGCTCGCCGCGGAAGCCGGTGCGGACGAAGGCGATCTCCTTGGTCGCGCGGCGGTAGAGCCGCGTGATGATGATGCCGAGGATGAGAAAGACGGCAAGGCCGATGCCGGCGTAGATGGCGATTTCAATCATCGAAAAACCCGTTGCTCCCGATTCGGCCCCCGGATTCGGAAGCCCTCCCAAGGGCCGATATTAGGGTCAGTCGAGGCGGGGTAAATAGAAATCCCCGCTGGAGAATCCCTTGAACGTCTCGCCCTCGCGCTTGACCAGCAATATCGTCTCGCCCGCCTGGAAGATCTGGTCGGGACTGTCGGGCTCGACCATGATCTGGTGCGGCTGGCCGTGGCGGTCGATCACGCGCGCGCGCGCCGGGCTGCCGGGACGCGCGGTGCCGATGACGATCTCGGCGCGCTGGCCGATCAGTTCGTCGCGGTCGATCGCGGTGGTTTCCAGGCTGGGAAAGATGCGGCCGACGACGCGCGCCGCGATGCCGGTCGGCGGCAGCGCGACGACGGCCGTCACGGGTGCCATCAACAGCGCGGTGGCGGGGCCGCCGGTCAGCGCGGTCAGCAATTGCTGCAGCCCCAGCCCGATCGTGCCGAACAGCGCGAGGAAAAGGACGAGCCACATCAGGAAGGGGACGCGCCCGACGCCCGCCCAGGCGAGCAGCGCGTCGGCGGCGCCCAGATGCGCGTCGGTATCGACCTCCGCCCCGTCCACGTCGCCGACCACGCCCAGCGCCTGCACGACGCCGATCAGCAGCATCAGCAGCAGCGCGGCGCTGAACAGGACATTTTCGGGGGCGAGGAACTGGTCGATCATCGGCCCCGTTGTGGCGTCAGCTATCCGCGCCGTCCAGCCCCTGATATTTGAGCTGGAGATAGCGTTCGCGCGTCGCGAGCTTGTCGAGTTCGCCCGCCGCCAGGCTGCGCGCGGCGTGGCCGATTTCGCTTTCGAGCGTCTTGAGGCCGCCGAGCAACGTCTCGTCGGGGGTGCGTCCGGCGTGCGCCTCGCCGCGCAGCCCCGCCGGGATGCGCTGATAGCCCGCGACCAGCTCGGGCAGATCCTCGCCGACCAGCTTGCGGATGTTCGCCGCCGCCGGGCTCGTCGCGTCGAGCGTCTGGAGCTGCGGCGCGAGCAGGTCGAGCTGCACCCCGATGCCGTCGACCAGCTGGCGCGCGGGCGCAGGCAGCGCCGGACGCTGCGCCTCCAGCCAGATTTCGGTGCGCCCCGCGAGCTGCCTGAGGTCGGTCCTGGGCAGGTCGGCCTGCCGCGGTTCGGGAAAGGGCGGCCATTTGCCGAATATCACCGCGACGCCGATCAGCAGCACAAGAAGCGCGAGCAGGCCGATGAAACCGAGCGGCTGGATCAGCGCGCCGAACAGCGCCGCGCCGAGCAGCACGATGCCGCCCGCGATCAACATCCGGCCGAGCTTCCGGTAGAGATGCTGGCGGCGCAGCGCGACGCTCTTGGTGCCGATCGGCCGCCGCCGCTCGCGCGAGCGCTCGATCGCCGCATTGCCGAGCACGCTGATCTTGTCAACCTCGCTCATCGCCATCGCGGTCCTAGCCCTCCAGCGCGGCGAGCGGGCTGTCGGCGCCATTGACGCTCGCCTGCGCCTGGGCGGCGCCCTCGGCGCGGGCGATATAGCCCTTCGACTTGGCGACTTCGCCCTCCAGCGACTGGACGGTGGTCTTCATCGTGTCGAGCGCCTTCAGCTTGAAGGTGTCGATCGCGTCCATCGTGTCGTAGATGTTCTGGAAGGCGCGCGCGAGCGTCTCCATCGGAATCGTGCTCGATGCCGCCTGTTCGTGGATGCGCGCGGTATTGTCCTTCAGCATCTTCGACGTGCCGTCGATGATGTTCGCGGTGGTGGTGTTGAGCGCGGTGATCTGTTCGAGCACCAGCTTCTGGTTGGTCATCGCCTGCGCGACGGTGATCGCGGTCTTGAGCGCGCCGACCGTGGTGGTCGAGGCGCGATCGACGCCCTTCACCAGCTCGACATTGTTCTTCTTGACGAGGTCGAGCGCGAGATAGCCCTGCACCGTCACCGCCATCTGGGTCAGCAGGTCCTGCGTGCGCTGGCGGGCATAGAAGAGCGCGTTCTCGCGCAGCACCTTCGCCTTGGCGGGATCGGTGCCGTCGAGTTCCTCGGCCTTCGCCTCCAGCCGCTCGTCGAGCGTGCGGGCGATGTGGATCATCTGTTCCAGCTTGCCCATCGCCTCCCACAGCTTGCGCCGTTCGACGTCGATGGCCGCATTGTCCATCAGCAGCTCGTCCTTGCCGTTGGACAGCGCATTGAGGATGCCGGAGATATGCGTCTGCGCGCTGCGGTATTGCGCGAAATAATTGGTGATTCTGCTGCCGAAGACCCTGTCGAGGAAGCCGCGCTTGGTCAGCAGCTTGCCGTTCGCCGACGGGTCGAGCTTCTCGACCGTGTTGCGCAGCTCGATCAGGTTCAGGCCGATGTCGTTGTCGCGCTCCATCGCCTTCACCGGCCGGTCGAGGAAGCGATTCGACTGGTTCGCCGCCTCCAGCATCTCCTTGCGGCCCATGTTGGTGATCTGGTCGACGCGCTGGCCGAATTCGGGGCTGTTCTCGTCCTGCGCGACGAGGTCGTCGATGAAGCCGTCGACGCGTTCCTCCAGCTTCGATTTCTGCTCGGTCGACAGCGGCACCAGCCCGGCGGATTTCTCCGGCGTCACCGGCGGGAGCGGTTCGGGCGGGGTCAGCTTCAGCTCGTCGGTCGCCGTCGCGGTTGCGGTCAGTTCGCTCATTCCTTTTCCTTCCACCCCGATGCCGTAAGCCTATATGGCATGCGGACCTGTGTTATTCAAGCACTACACCCCGGATGCTCAAGCACCGGCCCGATTCAGTCCCGGCGCGATCCACGCCGAGAGGATCAGTTGCGCCATATGATAGACAAGGATGGGCACGAGCACCATGCCCGCAATTGCGGGCGGAAACAGCGTCGCGGCGAGCGGCGCGCCGACCGCGATGCTCTTCTGCGCGCCCGCGAAGAGAAGGGTGATCCGGTCGGGCCGCCTGAGCTTCAGAAGCCCGCCGGTCAGCCACGCCCCGCCGAAGGCCAGCGCCAGCAGCACGGCGCACAGGCCGCAGACGATGGCGATCTCGCGGCCCGCCAGCTCGCTCCAGATGCCGGCCACGACGGCGGCGGAAAAGGCGACATAGACCGCGATGGCGACCGTCGTCCGGTCGAGGAAGGTGACGATCCCCCGGTTCGCCAGCACCCACGGGCGCAGCCAGCGCTGGGCGAACTGTCCCGCGATGAAGGGGAGGAGCAGGATCGAGACGATGCGCAGCACCCCGTCGGCATGGATCTCGCCCGCGCTTCCCGCGAGCAGCGCGAAGAGCAAGGGCGCGACGAACACTCCCGACAGGTTGAGCAATGCCGCCGCGACGACGCTGGCCGCGACATTGCCGCCCGCCATGCTGCTCGCCGCCGTCGCCGACTGCACGGTCGACGGTAAGATGCCCATATAGAGAAAGCCGAGCGCCAGCGTCGCGGGTAGCAGGGGCGCGGAGGTGTGCCAGGACGCGACCCCGAACAGCGCCATGGCGCCATAGCAGAAGAGGAAGGCGCCGCCCTGCAATTTCCAGTTGCGGATGCCGTGGAGCACCTCGTCGCGCGGCAGCCGCACGCCGTTGAGGAAGAAGAGCAGCACGATCGCCGCGGTCGAAATCCCCTGCGCGACCGGAACCTGCGCGCCGCGCACCGGCAGCAGGCTGGCGAGCAGGATCGTCGCGAGCAGCACGGGGACGAAGCGGTCGGGGAAGATGCGGGCGAGCATGGACGGGCGATGGCGGCGAAGCGGGGGTTTGGCAAGCGGGCACGATCCTCCCCGGCACGGGGAGGGGGACCATGCGAAGCATGGTGGAGGGGCACGGGCGGTGTTTCCTGCCCTCGACAGGCTGCGCGACTCCGCCTGTGCCCCTCCACCAAGGGGGAGGATTGGCTAATCCGCAGGCGCCGCTAAACACACCCAATGCCTCGCATCCTCATCCTCGCCGCGCTGCCCGAAGAGGCCGATGCGCTTTTCCCCGGCGCGGGCGTTCGCGGGGCTGGCCTTTTCGCCGTCCGCCGCCTGTCCGCGCACGGCCACGCCCTGACCGTCGCCACCTGCGGCCTCGGTAAGGTCAATGCCGCGCTCGCCGCGGGAGCCTTCGCGGCCGATGCCGACCTGCTCGTCATGACCGGCACCTGCGGCGCGCTCGGCGCGGCCCCCGGCGCGTGGTGGATCGCCGAGGCCGTGCAGCACGACTATGGCGCGATACACCCCGGCCTCTTCCGCCGCTACCGCGCCGGCGAATGGCCGATCGGGGAAGCGGGAGAGGCGCATTTCGCCGCCATGCCCGACCCCGGCCTTGGCTTGTCCCATGCGCGCATCGCGAGCGGCGACAGCTTCGTCGCCTGCCCGGAGGCGGCCGCCGACCTCGCGGCCACGCTCGGCGCGACGCTCGTCGATATGGAGGTCGGCGCGGTGGCGCAGGCCGCGGCGCGGCTCGGCAAGCCCTGGGCGGCGATCAAGGCGGTCACCGACGCGGCCGACGGCGACAGCGCCGGCGACTTCCACGCCAACCTCGCCCACGCCGCGCGGCTCGCGGGACAGGAGGTCGAGCGGCTGGTGGCGATGCTGTGAAGCGCTGGCTCGCGGCGCTGCTGCTGATCGGGCTCGGCGCGGGCGCGCTCCTGCTCCTGCTGCGTTTGCAGCCCGCGCTCCTGCCCGCTGCCGCGATGCGCGACGACGAACTTTTCACCGCATGGCGCGCGGGCGCCGCCGGCGCCGATGTCGCGGCGATCGAGGCCTATCTGGCGCGCGAGGGCGTCGGCGACGTGCTGCCGCTCGCCGACATATTGCGCAGCGACGCGCGCTGGCGGACCTGTCCAGAGGCGCAGCCCTTCGCCGTCCCGCCGCGCAAGCTGTGGCCCGCGATGGTGCCGACCCTGCGCTATGTCCGCGACCATGTCGTCCCCGCGGTGGGACCGGTGCGCGTCGTGTCGGGCTATCGCGATCCGGTGGCGAATGTCTGTTTCAAGGGCGCGAAGGCGAGCCGCCACCTGCGCTTCGCGGCGCTCGACCTGATGCCGGTGCGGCGGCTGGGCCGGGCCGAGCTGATCGCGACGCTTTGCCCGCTTCATACGCGCACCGGCGCGCGCGACAAGGTGGGGCTCGGCATCTACACGGTGACGCGCTTCCACATCGATACCGCAGGCTATCGCCGCTGGGGCGCCGATTATCGCGGCGCGTCGTCGCCCTGTCTTACTCGTAGCTGAGGTGCGTCGCCTTCCCGCGGAAGATCCAGTGCGCGAGGATCGAATAGCCGAGAATGACGGGCAGGACGAACAGCGCGCCGATCAGGATGATGGTCAGCGATTCTGGGCTTGCGGCGGCCTGCCAGATGTCGAGCCGGTCGGCGATCAGATAGGGGTAGAAGCTGTAGGCGATGCCGACGAAGCCCAGCGCGAAGAGGATGCCCGCGGTCG
>CALMYE010000274.1 GCA_937873425.1 uncultured Sphingopyxis sp.
CGAAGCAGAGATAGGCGCCGCCGATCATCAAGAGCGGCGTGATCGCCCATTGCGCGATCGTCGACAACAGCAACAGCACGGGCAGGATCAGCACGAGCTTGTTGAAGATCGATCCCTTGGCGATGCGCCAGATGATCGGCAGTTCGCGGTCGGGGGTGAAACCCGTGACGTAGCGCGGCGTCACCGCGGCATCGTCGACGACGACGCCCGCGGCCTTCACCCCCGCCTTCGACGCCGCGGCGCCGATGTCGTCGATGCTGGCTGCCGCCACCTTGGCGATGGTCGCCACATCGTCGAGCAACGCGAAAAGTCCCGATGGCATATGGGCTTGATCCCCTTTCGATCCGGCCCCGATCTATCGGGGAAATAGCGGACGCGAAAGAGGATGTTGCGGAGCGTCAGCGATAGCGGCGGGCGAAGGCGGCGGCGGCGCCGAACAGGCCGGGCTGCGGATGGGTTATCAGCTTGACCGGTATCGACGCCATATATTGCTCGAAGCGCCCCTTGGCGACGAAACGCTCGGGAAAGCCCGAGCGGACGAGCGTGTCGCGGATGCGCAGGCCGAGCCCGCCGGCGATCACCACGCCGCTCGCCCCCTGCGCGAGCGCGAGGTCGCCCGCGACGCTGCCGAGCGAGAGGCAGAAGCGGTCGACCGCCGCCGCAGCAAGGCTGTCGCCGCCCTCCATCCCGCGCGTCCAGATCGCCCTGTCGTCCTCGGGCGTGACCGCACGCCCCTCCATCGCGGCCAGCGTCTCGTAGATGTCGACGATGCCGGGCCCGGAGACGATGCGTTCGACCGAGACACGGCGGTGGCGCCCCCGTAAGCGCGCGAGGATCGCATCCTCGATGCTGTCGAGCGGCGCGAAGTCGATATGGCCGCCCTCGGTCGCCTGCACGCGATAGTCGCCACCGTTGCGCCAGACATGCGCGACGCCGAGCCCCGTTCCCGGGCCGATGACGCCGATCGTGCCGCTCTCGGGCAGCGGCGCATCGGGACCGGTGAGGCGCTCGAAATAGCGGGCGTCGGCCTGCGCCACCGCATGGCCCACCGCCTCGAAATCATTGACCAGCGCATGGCGGTCGACGTCCAGCTTCTCGCCGATCAGCGCCGGACGGATGATCCAGGGATTGTTGGTAAAGCGGATCACCTCGCCGCGCGTCGGCCCGGCGATGGCGATGGCGACGGCGCGCGGCAGGGTTCCGCCCTCGCGCCGCGCGAAATCCTCCCACGCGGTCTGGAAGCTCGCATGGTCCGCGGTGTGCAGCGTTACCGGTTCGCCGAGCGTGACGCAGCGCCCGCCCGCTACCTCGGCGATCGCGAAGCGGGCGTGGGTGCCGCCGATATCGACCGTGACGATCCGTTCGCTCATCGCTCTCCCTTGCCTTTGCCGCGGCCAGACTGTCCCATGCCCCCAAGGCTTGCAACAGGGCATAGCTATGCGCGGTTTTCCCCTCGCGACGAGACGTAGGCGATGGCGAAAACAGTCGCTGTAAATCGGCCGCGAATCGCGCTATAGGGCGCGTGACTGCGAGAGCGCCACGGACGTTCTGCCTGGGGGGTGTATACAGGCTCTGCGGTCGCACACCGCGAGACGTTCTGGACGTATGCCCGGGGTAACCATCCACGACATCGGGCCTCGCGTGTTTCCTATCGCACGAGGATGGCGGGATCGCGCGCGCGGGGCGCCAGGGTGGTCCCCATCATTACCGCAGCCCTGAGCCTGTCGAAGGGCGCTTATCGGCGATAGACGCCCTTCGACAGGCTCAGGGCTGCGGTTCCATCTCATCGTGACAGGCTCTAGGAATGACGCGATGCAGACTCGCCTCGTCGAATATTTCCTCGCGCTTCATCGCGAACGGCATTTCGGACGCGCCGCCGCGGCCTGTCACGTATCGCAGCCGACGCTGTCGGCGGGCATCGCCACGCTGGAGAGCCAGCTCGGCAAACGGCTGATCGCGCGCGACCGCAAATATGCCGGGCTGACGCCCGAGGGCGAAGCGATCCTGCCCTGGGCGCAGCAGCTGGTCGCCGCCGCCGAAGCGCTCGAACAGGCGGCGGACGCGGCGCGCGGGCCGCTGAAGGGCGAGTTGCGGCTGGGCGCCATTCCGGCGTCGATGCCCGCCACCGGCATATTGGTCGAGGCGATCCGCGCGCGTTTTCCCGGTCTCGATGTCCAGCTTCGCGCCCTGACCTCGCGCCAGATCGAGCGCGAACTGGCGGCGTTCGAGCTCGACGCGGGCGTGACCTATCTCGATTTCGAGCCGCCCGCGCATGCGCTGGCAGTGCCGCTCTACAGCGAGCGCAGCATGCTGGTCAGCGCGAAGGACGGCATCGCGATCCCCGATAGCCCCGGCTGGCAGGACATAGCGCAACTGCCGCTGTGCCTGCTGCATCAGGGGATGCAGAACCGCCGCATCCTCGACGCAAGGCTCGGCGCACTCGGACTCGCGCTGCGTCCCGTCGTCACCGCCGACAGCTATGTCGCGCTGCTCGCGATCGTGCGGCAGGGCCGGCTCTGCTCGATCATGCCCGACAGCCACGCGATGCTGCTGGAGGGGCTGGACTGGGCGCGCGCCGCGCCGCTTCCCGACACCGGCGAGCCCAACCGGATCGGCGTCATCATCTCCGACCGCACGCCGATGAGCGCGCTTGCGCAGAGCGTGCTGGCGGTCGCGCGCGATCTGCGCCTGCCCGATGGCTATCGCGTGGTCTGATAGAGATTCCCTATCACATATATAGCGGTTCGATTTGACGCATTTCCGCCGTTCGGGCAGTGTTCCGACCGGGAAAGGCGCGAACGATGCGGGAAGAGGAAGCGAAACGGCTGATCGGTGACTGGACGGCACGGCATGGCGCCGGCCGCGACCGGTTGCTGCCGCTGCTGCATGCGATGCAGCACGAGATAGGCTATGTCGATGATACGCTCGTCCCCGCGATCGCCGCCGCGCTCAACCTGTCGCGCGCCGACGTGCATGGCGTGCTGACCTTCTATCATGATTTCCGCCGCAAGCCCGCCGGGCGCCATGTGGTGAAGCTGTGCCGCGCCGAAAGCTGTCAGGCGCGCGGGAGCAGCGCCATCGAAAAAGCAGCCGCCGAACGGCTGGGCGTCGCGATGGGCGAGACGCGCCGCGACGGGCAGGTGACGCTGGAGGCGGTCTATTGCCTCGGCCTCTGCGCGATCGGGCCGAACGCGCTGGTCGACGGGCGCCCGGTCGCACGGATCGACGCCGCCGCGCTCGACCGCATCGCCGCCGAGGTCGCGGCGTGACGCGCGTCTTCGTCAGCCGCGACATGGCGTCGGTCGCACTCGGCGCCGACGATGTGGCGCAAGCCTTCGCCGATGCGGGCTGCGAGGTGGTGCGGACGGGGTCGCGCGGGCTTTTCTCCATCGAGCCGCTGGTCGAGGTCGAGACGGCGGAGGGCCGCATCGGTTACGGCCCCGTCGGCCCCGGCGACGTCGCGGCGGTGCTGGACGGCAGCCATGCCAACCGGCTGGGCGATGTCGGCGCCCTGCCCTTCTTCGCGGCGCAGCAGCGCTTCACCTTCGCGCGCTGCGGGATCGTCGATCCGCTGAGCCTGACCGATTATGCAGCGCATGGCGGCTGGATCGGTCTCGACATCGCCCGCGCGGCGGAACCACAGGCGGTGGTTGATGCGGTCAAGGCGAGCGGCCTGCGCGGGCGCGGCGGCGCGGGCTTTCCTACGGGCATCAAGTGGCAGACGGTGCTCGATGCGCCCGGCGGTGAGAAATATATCGTCTGCAATGCCGACGAGGGCGACAGCGGCACATTTGCCGACCGCATGCTGATGGAGGGCGATCCTTTTTGCCTGATCGAGGGCATGGCCATCGCCGCGCACGCGGTCGGGGCGAGCCACGGCTATGTCTACATCCGCAGCGAATATCTCTTCGCGGCGGAGACGATGCGGCAGGCCATCGCCTTGTCGGCAGGGCGCGTCGCACCCTTCGCGCTGGAAGTGCGCCTCGGCGCGGGCGCCTATGTCTGCGGCGAGGAAACCGCCCTGCTCGACAGCATCGAGGGCAAGCGCGGACAGGTGCGCGCCAAGCCGCCGCTGCCCGCGCTCGCCGGGCTGTTCGGCAAGCCGACGATCATCAACAATGTGCTGAGTCTCGCCGCGGTGCCCTTCATCCTTTCGCACGGCGCCGATGCCTATGCCGCGGTCGGCTTCGGCCGCTCGCGCGGGACGATGCCGGTGCAGCTTGCGGGCAATGTGAAGCATGGCGGATTGTTCGAGGTCGGCTTCGGCATCACGCTCGGCGAACTGGTGAACGACGTGGGCGGCGGCACCGCAAGCGGACGGCCGGTGCGCGCGGTGCAGGTCGGTGGACCGCTCGGCGCCTATTTTCCTCCGTCGATGTTCGACCTGCCCTTCGATTACGAGGCGTTCACGCAGGCCGGCGGGCTGATCGGCCATGCCGGGATCACGGTGTTCGACGACAGCGTCGACATGGCGCATATGGCGCGCTTCGCGATGCTATTCTGCGCGGTCGAAAGCTGCGGCAAATGCACGCCCTGCCGGATCGGCTCGACGCGCGGGGTGGAGATCATGGACCGGATCATCGAGGCGAGGCCTTCCCCGTCTTCCGTTCGGGCTGAGCTTGTCGAAGGACAAGCCGGTTATCTGGAGAAAGCCCTCTATTCCCGCTCCCCCGACCGCATCGACGTTTCGATCGACGCCCAGACCGCCCTGCTCCGCGACCTGTGCGATACGATGAAATATGGATCGCTCTGCGCGCTCGGCGGGTTTACACCCTATCCGGTGCTGAGCGCGCTCGATCATTTCCCGGAGGATTTCGGAACGCCCGCACCCTTGCCGCAGGCGGCGGAGTAACGACATGGGCTTCACCCGCGAAACCGATCACGGCACCCCGCCCGCGCTGGCGACGGAACGCAACGTCACGCTGACCATCGACGGCGAGACGGTCATCCTGCCCGAAGGCACCTCCATCATGCGCGCCGCCTCGCTGAGCGGCACCACGATCCCCAAACTGTGCGCGAGCGACAATCTGGAGAGCTTCGGATCGTGCCGCCTGTGCCTCGTCGAGATCGAGGGACGCGCGGGCTATCCCGCCTCCTGCACCACGCCCATCGCCGAGGGCATGGTCGTCCGTACGCAGAGCGAGCGACTGCAAAAGCTGCGCCGCGGGGTGATGGAGCTTTATATCTCCGATCATCCGCTCGACTGCCTGACCTGCGCCGCCAACGGCGACTGCGAGTTGCAGGATCAGGCGGGCGCGGTCGGGCTGCGCGACGTGCGCTACGGCTATGACGGCGCGACCAACATGGGTCAGCCGAAGGACCAGTCGAACCCCTATTTCGATTTCGACCCGTCGAAGTGCATCGCCTGCTCGCGCTGCGTGCGCGCCTGCGACGAGGTGCAGGGGACGTTCGCGCTGACGATGGAAGGGCGCGGCTTCGACACCAAGGTCTCGCCGTCGCAGGGGCAGGATTTCCTGTCGTCCGAATGCGTCTCCTGCGGCGCCTGCGTCCAGGCCTGCCCAACCGCGACGCTGATCGAGAAGAAGGTGGTAGAGGTCGGCACGCCCGACCGCGCGGTCGTCACCACCTGCGCCTATTGCGGCGTCGGCTGCACCTTTCGCGCCGAGATGCGGGGGCAGGAACTGGTGCGCATGGTGCCGTGGAAGGACGGCAAGGCGAACCGCGGCCACAGCTGCGTCAAGGGACGCTTCGCCTGGGGCTATGCGCAGCACCGCGACCGCATATTGAATCCGATGATCCGTTCGAGCGTAACCGAGCCGTGGCGCGAGGTGAACTGGGACGAGGCGATCGCGCATGTCGCGAGCGAATTCCGGCGTATCCAGACACAATATGGCCGCCATGCCATCGGCGGCATCACGTCGAGCCGCTGCACCAACGAGGAAACCTTCCTCGTCCAGAAGATGATCCGGCAGGGGTTCGGCAACAACAATGTCGATACCTGCGCCCGCGTCTGTCACTCGCCGACCGGCTATGGCCTCAGGACCACCTTCGGCACATCTGCGGGGACGCAGGATTTCGACAGCGTGATGCAGTCGGACGTCATCCTGGTGATCGGCGCCAATCCGACCGACGGCCATCCGGTGTTCGCCAGCCGGATGAAGCGGCGCCTTCGACAAGGTGCGAAGCTGATCGTCGTCGATCCGCGGCGCATCGACCTCGTCAAATCGCCGCATGTCGAGGCCGAGCATCATCTGCCGCTGCGCCCCGGCACCAATGTCGCGCTGCTGACCGCGATGGCGCATGTGATCGCGACCGAACGGCTTTACGACGAAGCCTTCATCCGCGAGCGGTGCGACTGGGACGAATTTCAGGACTGGGCCGATTTCGTGTCCGAGCCGGGCCGCTCGCCCGAGGCGACCGAGCCGCTGACCGGCGTGAAGGCCGGGGACGTCCGCGCCGCTGCGCGCCTCTATGCGACGGGCGGCAATGCCGCGATCTACTACGGCCTCGGCGTCACCGAGCATAGCCAGGGCAGTTCGACCGTCATGGCGATCGCCAACCTCGCGATGGCGACGGGCAATGTCGGGCGCGAGGGCGTCGGCGTGAACCCGCTGCGCGGACAGAACAATGTCCAGGGCGCGTGCGACATGGGCAGCTTTCCGCACGAATTCTCCGGCTATCGCCATGTCTCCGACGATGCAGCGCGCACCCTGTTCGAGCAGGCGTGGGGCGTTACGCTCGACCGCGAGCCGGGGCTGCGCATCCCCAATATGCTCGACGCCGCGACCGACGGCAGCTTCAAGGGGCTGTTCATCCAGGGCGAGGACATCCTCCAGTCCGACCCCAATACCCACCATGTCGCGGCCGGCCTTGCCGCGATGGAATGCGTGGTCGTGCAGGACCTGTTCCTGAACGAGACCGCCAATTACGCGCATGTCTTCCTGCCCGGATCGACCTTCCTCGAAAAGGACGGGACCTTCACCAACGCCGAGCGCCGCATCCAGCGCGTGCGCAAGGTGATGGCGCCGCTGAACGGCCATGCCGACTGGGAGATCGTGCAGCTGGTCGCGCGGGCGATAGGGCTGGACTGGAATTATGCGCATCCGTCCGAGATCATGGACGAGATCGCGGCGCTGACCCCGACCTTCGCGGGGGTGAACTACGAGCGGCTCGACGCCGAGGGTTCGCTGCAATGGCCCGCGAACGAGGCGGCCCCCGACGGCACGCCGACGATGCACATCGGCGGCTTCGTGCGCGGCAAGGGCAAGTTCGTCGTCACCGACTATGTCCCGACCGACGAGAAGACCGGGCCGCGCTTTCCGCTGCTGCTCACCACCGGGCGCATATTGTCGCATTACAATGTCGGCGCGCAGACGCGGCGCACCGCGAACACCGCCTGGCACCCCGAGGACCGGCTGGAAATCCATCCGCTCGACGCCGAGAATCGCGGGATCAAGGACGGCGACTGGGTGAGCCTGCGCAGCCGCGCCGGCGAGACGACGCTGCGCGCGACCATCACCGAACGGGTGGCGCCCGGCGTCGTCTACACCACCTTCCACCACCCCGACACGCAGGCGAACGTCATAACTACCGACTATTCGGACTGGGCCACCAACTGCCCCGAATATAAGGTCACGGCGGTGCAGGTCGGCCTGTCGAACGGCCCGTCGGACTGGCAGGAGGATTATGCCGATCACGCCCGGCAGAGCCGCCGCATCGCGCCGGTCGAGACCGCCGAATGAGCGGGCGGGACGAAGAGGCGGGCGTGATGTCGACCGGCGAACGGCTGGTCTACATGGCGAACCAGATCGCGCGTAATTTCGCCGCCGAGGGCGCCGAACGCGCCGCGGCGATGACCGAGGATCATCTGCGCCATTATTGGGACCCGGCGATGCGGATGCGGATCGTCCGCCTCGCGGGCGAAAGCCCCGACGCGCTGTCGCCGATCGCCGCCGCGGCGGTCGCGCGGATCGCCGCGCCTTGAGCGAGGCGGCGTCCACGCCCCGCCCCTTCCGGCGCATCCTTCCCGGCGGCGCGAGCGAGCCGAGCGAGCGCGATCTGGCCGAAGAAGTCCCCATCGCGCTCGAATTCAACGGCATCGGCTATGCCGTGCTGATGGCGACCCCCGCCGACCTCGAGGATCTGGTCGCCGGCTTCCTGCTTTCGGAAAGGCTGCAACATCCCAGCGATACCGTGGTCGGCGTATCGACGCACTCGGTAGAAGGCGGCATTGTCGCGCGCGCCACCCTGCCCGCCGATCGCGCTCCTGCGCTGCTCGACCGGGTGCGGCACCGCGCCTCCGATTCCTCCTGCGGCCTGTGCGGTGTGGAAAATATCGAACAGGCGATGCGCCCGCTGCCGCGCGTCACCACGCGCAGCGACGCCGACGACGGCGCCGTCTTTCGCGCGCTATCCGTGGTGGGCGCCCATCAGCACCTCAATACGCGCACCGGCGCCGCGCATGCGGCGGCGCTCGTCGCCGCCGACGGCGCGATCCGGCTGGTGCGCGAGGATGTCGGGCGCCACAATGCGTTCGACAAGCTGATCGGCGCGATGCGCCGCGAAGCGCTGGACTGGGACGGCGGCTTCGCCCTGCTCTCGTCGCGCTGCTCCTATGAACTGGTCGAAAAGGCGGCGATCGCCGATTGCCCGATGCTGGTCACCATATCGGCCCCGACGCGGCTGGCGGTCGATGCGGCGGCGCAGGCGGGGCTCGCGCTGCGCGTCCTCGCGCGCGGCGATTCGCTGCTCGCCAGCGGCTGATCGTTCGACTTTCGGGAAAATGGCGCACCCGGAACGATTCGAACGTCCGACCCCCAGATTCGTAGTCTGGTGCTCTATCCAGCTGAGCTACGGGTGCGTGGAGCGGTGCCTTTACGGGCAGTCGCACAGGCGCGCAACCCCCTATTTCGGCTTTGTGACGGGCGCGCAGGACGACCGGCGTCGCACCGCATCGAGTGCGCCGATTTCCGACGGCTCCTTGAGCAAAAGGCGGATGAGCGCGATACCGCGATCATGGCCGACGCGCACAACCTCGGCACCCGCCGGCACCGCCTGCCCCTCGCGCGCGAGGATGATTCGATAGGGTTCGCCGCCCGCCTCGACATCGTTGCGCACGAAGACGACGTCGGTCGCGCCGTCGAAGATGCTGAGCGAGCTGTAGCGGTCCGGCACCGGCACGACGTCGATCGCGAGCGGTCCCGCCGACAGGTCGAACGGGCAGCTCGAATAGGCGAGATCGGGGCTCGGGCGGACGACCGGCTGGCGCGCGGGCGTCGCGAGATTGCCGTGCGACATGCGGTTGATGCCGCCCTGCCCCAGCCGGTCGATCGCGACATTCATCAGGCCGTGGGGAATATAGGCAATCGCCGCCCAGGCGCTGGCCGCCGCGACGACGACGCCGAAAAGGAGCGGACTTAGCCAGGCGCGCATGTCAGCAGCCCTCCTTGACGATCGCAGGCAAAGCGGCCTTCGCGGGGTCGGCGCGGAATGCCGGTCCGGGGTTGTACATGCGCAGCGTCAGGTGAAAGCGCTGGCCCTTCGTTCCCGGCAGCCAGGCGCCATCGGCGGGCCTGTCGGGCGCGATGGTCACGCGCCATTCGCCCGCTTCGCCGAGCGCGACATTGGCGCCGTTGACCGACCAGAGATTCGCATCGTTCGCGACGAGATAGCCCGCCCCGTCATAGATGGTGACGCTCCACCAGCGCGCATCGAGCGACTTGCCGGAAAGGCTGTAGCGGCAATCGCCATCGAGCGGCGCGCCCGCGGCGTCGCTCTTTGCCGACCAATAGACAGTTTCCTTCGCGGGCAGCGCGAGCAGCCCGCCGCGTGCCACCCGCGCGCGGGTCAGCATATCGGTCGCCTTGGTTCCGTAACCAAGCGAGGTCGACCAAGGACCGTTGTGAATCCCGCCACCGCCGAACCCGTTGCCGGTCAGCGCCCACGCCGCGCCGAGCCCCACCGCCAAGCCGCCCACCAGGGTGATCGCATAGCGGTGCCAGCTCTTCATCGCGTCCTACCCCCGTTTGAGCGCCGCCTGGGCTGCCGCCAGACGTGCGATGGGCACACGGTAGGGCGAGGCGCTGACATAGTCGAGGCCGGTCTTTTCGCAGAAAT
>CALMYE010000275.1 GCA_937873425.1 uncultured Sphingopyxis sp.
AATGCGTTACCTCCCGCTCACCCCCGACGACCGCACGGCGATGCTCGCCACGATCGGCGCAACGTCGATCGACGATCTGTTCGTCGACGTTCCCGCCGAGGCGCGGCTCGACGGCCCGATCGCCGGCCTGCCGGGCCATGCCAGCGAACTGGCGGTCGAGCGCCACATGGGGGCGCTTGCGCGGCGTAACCGCGTTGCGGGCGACGGGCCTTTCTTCCTCGGCGCGGGCGCCTATCGCCACCATGTGCCGGCGAGCGTCGATCATCTGATCCAGCGCGGCGAATTCCTCACCGCCTACACGCCCTACCAGCCCGAGATCGCGCAGGGCACGCTGCAGATGCTGTTCGAATTCCAGACGCAGGTCGCGCGGCTGTTCGGCACCGACGTCGCCAATGCGTCGATGTACGACGGCTCGACCGCTTGCTGGGAAGCGATCGTCATGGCGCGGCGCATCACGAAACGGGCGAAGGCGCGGCTCTCGACCGGCCTCCATCCGCATTACCGCAGCGTCGCGCGGACGATGGCGAAATATACTGGCGACAGTCTCGTCGACGCCGATCCCGCCCTCGTCCCCGGCACCGACTGGGCGGCGCTCGCCGCCGCGGTCGACAAGGAGACGAGCTGCGTCGTCGTCCAATATCCCGACATCCTCGGCCGCATCGACGACATGACCGCGCTGGCCGAGGCCTGTCAGGCGGCGGGCGCGCTGCTGATCGCGGTCGTCACCGAACCGGTCGCGCTCGGCCTGATCAGGTCGCCCGGCGAGATGGGCGCCGACATCGTGGTGGGTGAAGGGCAGTCGCTCGGCGTCGGCCTCCAGTTCGGCGGGCCTTACGTCGGTCTCTTCGCCTGCAAGGCCAAATATGTCCGCCAGATGCCCGGCCGCCTGTGCGGCGAGACCGTCGACGCGAACGGCAAGCGCGGCTTCGTGCTGACGCTCTCGACGCGTGAGCAGCATATCCGCCGCGAAAAGGCGACGAGCAATATCTGCACTAATTCAGGACTTTGTGCGCTGGCCTTCAGCATCCATATGACTTTGCTCGGTGAGGCGGGGCTGCGCAAGCTCGCCGCGATCAACCACGGCCGCGCGCTCGCGGTGGCCGAGCAGTTGGCAAAGGTGCCGGGCGTGTCGGTGCTGAACACCGGCTTCTTCAACGAATTCACCTTGCTGCTCCCGCGCGAGGCGCGGCCGGTGGTCCATGAGTTGGCGAAGCAGGACATATTGGGCGGCGTCTCGCTCGGCCGCCTCTATCCTGACAACGGCGGGCTCGCGAACGGCTTGGTCGTCGCGGTCACCGAGACGACGACGGTGGAGGATGTCTCGGCCTTTGCCGCGGCGCTGAAGGAGGTGCTGGCATGACCGCGCTCAACGCATCCGGCTGGCGCCCCGAAATGAACGCGGGTGGGGCCGACGACACGGCGACTTTCACCGGTAACCGCGCGCTGATGCTGGAGGAGCCGCTGATCTTCGAGATCGGTTCGACCGAGACAACCGGCGTTGATTTCGACGAGGAGGCCCTTGCGCTCGATCTCGGCGATCTGGCGCGCACCGACCCCATCGACCTCCCCGGCCTCAGCGAGGGCGAGGCGGTGCGCCACTACACCCGCCTCAGCCGCCAGAATTACGCCATCGACCTCGGCCTCTTCCCGCTCGGCTCGTGCACGATGAAGCACAACCCGCGCCTCAACGAAAAGGTCGCGCGAATGCCGGGCTTCGCCGACATCCACCCGCTCCAGCCGCAGGAAACGGTGCAGGGCGCGCTCGCCGTCATCAACGAACTCGCGGTCTGGCTGATCGAACTCACCGGCATGTATGGCGTCGCGATGACTCCCAAGGCCGGCGCGCATGGCGAACTCTGCGGCATCCTGTGCATCAAGGCGGCGCTCGAGGCGCGCGGCGAGGACCGGCGCGTGCTGCTCGTCCCCGAAAGCGCGCACGGCACCAACCCCGCCACGGCCGCCTTCGCGGGCTTCACCGTCGAGGACATCCCCGCGACCCCCGAAGGCCGCGTCGATCTCGAAGCCCTGAAGGCCCGCCTCGGCCCCGACGTTGCGGGCGTGATGATCACCAACCCCAACACCTGCGGCCTGTTCGAGCGCGACATGAAGGCGATTTCGGACGCGGTCCACGCGGCGGGCGGCTATGTCTATTGCGACGGCGCCAATTTCAACGCCATCGTCGGCCGGGTGCGCCCCGGCGACCTCGGCATCGACGCGATGCACATCAACCTGCACAAGACCTTCTCGACCCCGCACGGCGGCGGCGGTCCGGGCTCGGGGCCGGTCGTGCTGTCGGAGGCGCTCGCCCCCTATGGCCCGATTCCCTACTCCGCGCGCTACGCCGACGGGTCATTCAAGCTGGTCGAGGAGGAAAGCGCGCGCGCCGAGCACCCCGACACCTTCGGCCGCATGACCGCCTTCCACGGCCAGATGGGCATGTTCACCCGCGCGCTCGCCTATATCCTCAGCCACGGCGCCGACGGCCTCAAGCAGGTCGCCGAGGATGCGGTGCTCAACGCCAACTATGTCCTCCGATCGCTGGAGGATGTGCTCGACGCCCCCTTCGGCGGCTCCGGCCCGTGCATGCACGAGGCCTTGTTCACCGACGACGGCCTCGCCGAGGGCTTCTCGACGCTCGATATCGCCAAGGGGATCATCGACGAGGGCTATCACCCGATGACGGTCTATTTCCCGCTCGTCGTCCACGGCGCGATGCTGATCGAGCCGACCGAGACCGAGAGCAAGGCGGTGCTCGACCAGTTCATCGGCGCGCTGCGCAGCGTTGCGCTGCGCGCAAAGAACGGCGACCCGGCGCTCAAGTCGGCCCCGCACTTCGCCCCGCGCGCGCGGCTCGACGAAACGCTGGCAGCACGCAAGCCGGTGCTGACCTGGAGCGGTGATTGACGGGCGAGGCGCCCCGCGGCGGTGCGGCGGGATGCCTGATCGGCGGCGCGCTGTTCGCCGCGGTGTTCGTTGCCGTCTGGCTCGCCGCGATCACCCTCTACGGCCTTGTCGTCGAGCAATGGGAGATGGTCCGGGTGCGCCGCGAATTCGGCTATGAATGGGCCTTCGTCTGGGCCCCGCTGATCGCCTTCGGCCTCGCGGTCGCGGCGGCGCTGCTCGGCACGCGGCGCTACCCGGCCGCGCGGCTCACGCTGCTGATCCTCGCCGCTGGCCTCGTCGCACTGTTCCTCGCGATATTGCTGTTCGGGCTTGGCGCTTTGCTCTGACGCTGGCACGGCGTTCATGGCCTGTGAGAGTTCGAATCATATTCTCTCCCGCAAGGAAAAACGCTGTGTACTCCCGCGAAGGCGGGAGCCCATCTCCGGTCGGCGCTATCTTGAACCGACGGGAGATGGGTCCCCGCCTTCGCGGGGACACACCAGCGCTTAATTCCAGGTCGATGATGCTTTAGGGTCAGGCTCTGGGCACAAAAGGGAAGGGATGACGATGAGCTGGGATACGCTGTTTCTGCTGGCCAATTACTGGGCCTTTGCCGGATGGATCGCGCTCGCATTCCTGCCGCGCGGGCCGAAGATATTGGCGCTGATCCTCTATCTCGGCGTCTTCATCCTCTGTCTGGCCTATACGGTGCTGATCGCGGGTTTCCTCACCGGCGGCATCGACCCCGGCGGCCCCGGTGGCGGCGACTTCACGACGCTCGCCGGGGTGATGAAGCTGTTTGCCGCGCCCGGCGGCGCGACATTGGGCTGGATTCACTATCTCGCCTTCGATCTGTTCACCGGTATGTGGATCGCGCGCGACGCCGACGGCAAGGGATTCAGCCGCATCGTGCAATTCCCCTTCCTGCTGCTGACCCTGCTCGCCGGGCCGGTCGGCCTCTTCCTCTGGCTGATCGTCCGCGAGCGGCGCGCGCGGGCGCAGACGAAGGCGCAGGCCAAGGCGTGACGCAGGACCCCTGGCTTCCGGGCGAAGCGGGCGGGGAAGCGGCGAAGCGCCATGCTCCCGCGACAGCGCGCAATCGCGATGCTATCGCCGCGGTGCTTGCCGGCTGGCTGCCCGCCACCGGCACGGTGCTGGAGGTCGCGAGCGGATCGGGCGAGCATGCCGTCCATTTCGCCGCCGCCTTCCCGCATCTCGACTGGCAGCCGAGCGATCCCGACCCCGCTGCGCGCGCTTCGATCATGGCATGGTGGGCGGACGCCGGCCTCGAGAATCTCGCGCCGCCGCTCGCGCTCGATGCGGCCACCCCCGACTGGCCGATCGGGTGCGCCGACGCGGTCCTCTGCATCAACATGGTCCATATCAGCCCGTGGGAAGCGACGGTCGGCCTGTTTGCCGGCGCCGCGCGCCTGCTCGCGCCGGGCGCCCCGCTGATCCTCTACGGCCCCTATGTCGAAGCCGATGTCCCGACCGCCGAGAGCAACCGTGCCTTCGACACCGGCCTCCGCGCCCGCGACGCTGCCTGGGGCCTGCGCGACACCGCCGCCGTCAAGGCCGCCGCCGCCCAAGCCGGCCTCGCTTTCGCCGAACGCCGCGCGATGCCCGCGAACAACCTGATGCTGCTGTTCCGGCGCGCCTGACCGGCGGGATTGCATCCGGCCCCGCCTCCCCGCAAGATGCCCCCAACAGCCCGTGCGCGGCGGGGTTGCCAACCCCGGCCCATCCTTGTTTGCCGAGCTGGGAAATTCCGCCGGCCGGCGGCCGGGCGCAGTTCGCCGTTCACGCGCACGAGCTTCTGACCTTCGACGAATTCGTGACGCACTGGGCCGCCGATCGGCCCGATCGCGTGGCGCTGCGCGAGGAGGATCGCGTCTATAGCTACGCCGAACTCGACGAGCTGACCGCCCGGGCTGCCAGCGCGCTGCTCGCCGCCGGGCTCGCGAAGGGCGACCGCATCGCCTGGATCG
>CALMYE010000276.1 GCA_937873425.1 uncultured Sphingopyxis sp.
GCCATCGCCATCAGCGCGCCGGTGTTGCCCGCCGACAGCGCGCCGCCGGCGTCGCCGCGCTTCACCGCGTCGATCGCGAGGCCCATCGAGCTGTTCCGCGCCTTGCGCAGCGCCTGGCTCGGCCTGTCCTCGCCGGTGACGACGCCGTCGGTATGGATGATGTCGGACGCCGCGCGCAGGTTCGGGTGGCTGTCGAGCCCCGCCTTGATCTGCGCCTCGTCGCCGACGAGCAGGAAGCGCAGCCCTTCGTGGCGATAGCGCGCCATCGCCGCGCCGGCGAGCATCACGCGCACGCCGACGTCACCGCCCATCGCATCGATCGCGATTCGCGGTGTCAGGCCCATCTAATCTGCCCTCCGGTCAGGGATCAGGCGCCGGCCGAAATCACTTCGCGGCCATTGTAATGGCCGCAGGCGTTGCAGAGATTGTGCGGGCGCTTCAGCTCGCCGCAATTGGGGCATTCCTGAAAGGCTTCGACCTTCAGGCTGTCGTGGCTGCGACGCATGCCGCGCTTCGAGGGCGAGGTTTTTCGCTTGGGGACGGCCATGATATTTCCTGCATTCTGACTGTTTAACCGAATCGACGAACCCGACCTTGTCGTGTCCCCTTCGGGGAAACGACTGGCCCGCCCACCGTGCCGAAGCCCGTTCCTGCCTGAAAAATGACAAGAAATCTTCCGCCGGAGGGTGCCGCAACGCCAGAAGGTGTCGGGTGCCGGATCGGGCGCGGCTATAGCGTTTTTGCCCGCAAAGGCAAGCCCCGAGCAGCGCTTGCCGGGCGCCCGCGGGAATGCCACATATCGCACGCCGCCGCGATACGCGAACGGCGGAGACAAAGGGGGAAGCGAAATGATCATATTGCCCGTCAGCCTGACGATCGCCGCCGGAGCGGCGCTGCTCAACCTGTGGCTCGCCATGCGGGTCGGGCGCGTGCGGACGCAGGAGAAGATATTCGTCGGCGACGGCGGCAACGAGCGCATCATCCGCCGCATGCGCGCGCACAGCAATTATATCGAGAATACGGCCTTCGTGCTGATCCTGCTCGCGCTGGTCGAACTGAGCGCGGGCCCTTCGACCTGGCTGTGGGCCGTCGGCGCGCTCTATCTGGTCGGGCGCATCCTGCACGCGATCGGCATGGACGGCATGATGTGGGGCCGCATGGCCGGCACCATCATCACCATGCTGACCCAGCTCGGCCTGGCCGGTTTCGCGCTGTTCACCGTCTATGCGACGCCGGTCGAGACCAGGGCCGTGGTTCTCGGCGAAACGACGACGGTGGCAGCCGAGTAAACCTCTCCCCTCCCGCAGGCGGGAGGGGCAGCGAGACTTACGAGCTTGCTCGTTAG
>CALMYE010000277.1 GCA_937873425.1 uncultured Sphingopyxis sp.
TGCAGACGATGTGCGAAGGCGGCGGCCAGGCCAACGTCACCATCGTCGAGCGGCTGTAAACTCTTCCAACCCCTCCCCTTCAGGGGAGGGGCAGCGAGACTTGCCGGCTTGCCGGCTAGTCGCAGCGGGGTGGGGTCTTCGGGCCTTGCGCTCCGCCGCGAAACCCCACCCCAACCCCTCCCCTGAAGGGGAGGGGCTTTAAGGAGAGCCTCTGATGAAACTCGATTCCACCGTATCCGCCGTCGTCACCGGCGGCGCTTCGGGCCTCGGCGCCGCCACCGCGCGCGCGCTCGCCGCGAAAGGCGTCAAGGTCGCGATCTTCGACCTTCAGGAAGAAAAGGGCAAGGCGCTCGCCGAGGAGATCGGCGGCGTCTTCTGCGAATGCAACGTCACCGACGACGCGTCGGTCGACGCCGCCTTCGCCAAGGCGCGCGAGGCGATCGGGCAGGAACGCATCCTCGTCAACTGCGCCGGCACCGGCAACGCGATCAAGACCGCGAGCCGCTCGAAGGAAGACGGCAGCATCAAGCATTTCCCGCTCGACGCCTTCAACTGGATCATCCAGATCAACCTCGTCGGCACCTTCCGCTGCATCGCCAAGTCGGCCGCCGGCATGATGACGCTCGACCCGCAGGAGGACGGCGACCGCGGCGCGATCGTCAACACCGCGAGCGTGGCGGCCGAGGACGGCCAGATCGGTCAGGCCGCTTACTCCGCGTCGAAGGGCGGCGTTGTCGGCATGACCCTGCCCGTCGCGCGCGACCTCGCGAGCGAGAATATCCGCGTCAACACCATCCTGCCCGGCATTTTCGACACCCCGCTGCTCGCGGGTGCGCCGCAGAATGTCCGCGACGCGCTGGGCGCCTCGGTGCTCAACCCCAAGCGGCTCGGCAATCCGGTCGAATATGCCGCTCTCGCGCTGACCATGATCGAGAACGGCTATTTCAACGGCGAGGACGTGCGCCTCGACGGCGGCATCCGCATGGGACCGCGCTGATATGGCCAAACCGGAAAGCTGGCGGCTCGACGCCGCCGGCTACCCCGTCTGCGAGGAGTTCCAGACCCGGTTCCAGGACATGGACATCAACGGCCACCTCAACAATGTGGCCTTTGCCGCCTTGTTCGAAAGCGGCCGGGTGCTGATGAACCGGCGCATCCGGCCCTTCGATGATCGCCCCGCGAACGAGCGGACGATGGTCGCGGCGGTCGAGATCAACTATCTCGCCGAGGGCAATTTCCCCGACCCGGTTACCATCGCGACGGGCATCGGCCGCCTCGGCACGTCGAGCTGGACGATCGTCCAGGCGATGTTCCAGAACGGCCGCGCGATCGCGACCTGCGACACGGTCGTCGTCTGCCGCACCGACGGAAAGGCGAAGCCGCTGCGCGAAGAAATGGTGGCGGAACTGGAGGCCAATCTGGCGAAGCCGGCCTGAGTTCCTTCTCCCTTGATGGGAGAAGGATACGAAGCCTTGCTCGCGTAGCGAGCTAGGCGAAGTTGGATGAGGGTGACGGTGCGTCATGGCACCGCAACTTCAGGTCGAAACCGCACCCCCACCGCTGCGACTAACGCGCAAGCGCGTAAGTCTCGCTGCCTCCCCCATCAAGGGGGAGGAGGAATGTCACAGCGTCGTATCCGCCTCCGGCACCGAGCGGATCAGGTCGCGGGCGAAGCCGATCAGGCCGATCTGGCGGCGGCGCTTCAGCCGTTCGGCACGCAGGATGGCCATCACCTCGCCGTAGCAGGCGTCGACGTCGTCGTTGATCAGCACATAGTCATAGCCGTCCCAGTGGCTGATCTCGTTGGCGGCGCGCGCCATGCGGGCGGCGATCACTTCGTCGCTGTCGGTGCCCCGGCTGCGCAGGCGGCGTTCCAGCTCTTCCATGCTCGGGGGCAGGATGAAGACGCGCACGACGTCGGGACCCGCCTCCTGATAGAGTTGCTGCGCACCCTGCCAGTCGATGTCGAACAGCACGTCCTTGCCGGCCTCCAGCATCGCCTCGACCGGCGCGCGCGGCGTGCCGTAGCGGTGGCCGAAGACATGCGCCCATTCGAGGAATTCGTCGCCCGCCGCCATCTGCTTGAAGCTTTCGACGTCGACGAAATGATAGTCCGTCCCGTCGGTTTCGCCCGGGCGCGGCGGCCGCGTCGTCGCCGAGATCGACAGCGCGATATTGCCGTCGGCGGCAAGCAGCTTGCGCGAAATCGTCGTCTTGCCCGCGCCCGACGGCGAGGAAAGGACGAACAGCAAGCCGCGGCGGTTGAGGTGGACGCTTTCAGCCATGGGCGCTAATTGCGCGAGCGGGCGCGGCGGTCAAGCGGGAAGGGTGGCGATGGTCCTGGGGATTTCACGAACGGGTTGGCTGGTCGCGGCGGCGCTGGTGGCGTTGCTGGCGATCATATTGCTTGCGATGGGGCGTCCGCCCATCTGTCCGTGCGGCACGGTCAGCCTGTGGCACGGCACGGTGGAGTCGAACCAGAACAGCCAGCAGATTTCGGACTGGTACAGCTTCAGCCATGTCATCCACGGCTTCATCTTCTTCGGCCTGGCGCGCTGGCTGATCCCGTCGCGGCCGCTGTGGGTCGCACTGGCGCTGGCGATCGGCATCGAGGGCGCGTGGGAGATTCTCGAAAATTCGCCCGTCATCATCGACCGCTATCGCGAGGTGACGATGGCCTTCGGCTATTCGGGCGATTCGGTGCTCAACTCGGTGAGCGATGCGCTGTTCATGATCGCGGGCTTTCTGGCGGCAAGCCGGATGCGCTGGTGGGTCACGGTCGCGCTGGCGATCGCCTTTGAACTGTTCACCCTGTGGACGATCCGCGACAATCTGACGCTCAACGTCCTCATGCTGGTCTCGCCGGTCGAGGCGGTGAAGGAGTGGCAGGCGGGTGGTTAGCGCCGTCCTGATCATATGGAATCACCCAATACCGTAACCCTGAGCCTGTCGAAGGGCGCCTATCCGAGAAGCGCCCTTCGACAGGCTCAGGGCTACGGCTTATCTTAGAGCGTTGTGTGATTAGGTTGACGCATATCCGGAGTTTCTAAGATAGTTGGCG
>CALMYE010000278.1 GCA_937873425.1 uncultured Sphingopyxis sp.
CGGACGATTGGTGCCGGCAGCGGATCGGCCTCTTCGTCGACAAGGCATTGGCGATAGCGAACGAGGCCGGCTTGTATCATCGTGATCCCGCCATGCTCGAGCTGGCCGGGCTGCTCTCGCCCTATGGGCAATGGCGTGGTCCTTTCGCGGCCGATCTACCGGCGATCGAGACGATCAACACGTCTCGAGTGTCCGCTACGCTTGACGGCTTGCTAGGAACGGTGAGGCGCCGGCTCGCCGGGGTAAGCAACGAAGGGGCGGAGCGATGAAATGGCATCATAGTTTGTCGCGCGCCTATTGGCTCTGGATTCGCGTGAAACGCTATCCGCAATATGCTCGCCGGCTCGGCGCCGATCCGCCTGTCCTGGATCAACTGGATCTGGCGATGGATCTATTGTGGCCGTTCGCGCGGCGTGTGTTTCTCATGCACCGGGTCGACGAGCTGCCATATGGGGTGATCGCGATCGCGGTCGACGTCGACGTGGCGACCGTCGAACGCTGTGTCGCTGATGCATTGTGGTCGGTCAGAATGGTCCGCCGGGAATTCGAATGAAGGCCCGAAACCGACGTAACTTCACCCTCATGTTACCCCTCATTTATTCGAATAACAATTTACAGGGGGTGACTTCGCCGCCCCGAACCTGATCGTTCCTTTGTGCACGATTTGCGCGTAGCTTGGAGGGCGCCAAATGGAACGGCGGACATTTGTTGGCGGATTGCCGATCGCCGCGGGTATGGTCGGCGTGATCTCTCTTTCGGCTGAACCGAGTTCGCTCGACAATGAAAAACACAAAGCTGCGCGGTGGCGGCTGCAGAATGCGAGAGCGTTTTTCCCGAAGGGAGAATTCGTTCGCGCCGGCGACCTGCTCTATCAGTTGGGCATTGCATCGCAGCTCGCCCTGACGGCGTGTGTCGTGGCGGATGGTTGGACGGACGAGGATTGTCGCCGCCGGATCGGACTGGACGTCGGCAAAGCTCACTTCTTTGCGAAGGCCGGCGGGCTGCAATTCGATTCCGATAGCTTCGCGCGAATTGTCCCGTTGCTGTCGCCATATGGACGATGGCGATCGCCGGCGATGGGTGGTCACATCGATGCCGGAACGATTGACGCCGGCGCGGCTAAAACCGCGGTCTCGCAGTTGCTGATAGCGGTTCGGTCGCACCTGGTTGGCGGCGAAGGCAAGGCAGCAGGTCGATGATCTTGCATCACCGCATCGCGCGCAATTATTGGCTGCACGTCAGATTGAGGCACTATCCCGCGTTTGCGCGGAGTATCGGCCCAGCGCCGGACATCCGCGACCAAGTGAAGCTCGCGATCCAGCTCGTTTGGCCGCTGGCGCGATCGGTCTATCTCCTCAACGGGGTACATGATTTGAGTTATCGCCAGATTGCGACATGCGTCGGGGTAGATGTCAGCACCGTCGAATTGTGCATTGCCGACGCTCTCGTCTCGATGTGGACGATCTGCGACCAGTTTGGCGAGGCCCCTGGCTAAATTCGCACCGTCATTTTCGCACCTTCCGTGCATCGGATGCCGATTCGTGGAGGGCGTAATACAAACTTGCAGGGCTTCCAAATCTGTCTTACGCATGGCCGACTTGTCATCGGGAGATGCGAATGACGATTTTCAATGTCCGGCTTTCGCGCGAGGATGAAGCGGAGTTGGCCGCCGCCGCGAAAAAATCCGGTCGCAGCAAATCCGAGATCGCGCGCGACGCGATCTCGGCTCACCTGAAGAACATGGCCGACGACGAGAGGCGATGGGAAACGCTCCAGGACGATTGGAGCGAATATGGGTCGGCTGTACAGGACGCCTATGAAGCTCTCGTTGGTGTCCAGGTTGCCAAGCTGGACACGGTACGCAAGGCATTCGAGGCTCGTCTGGTCGAGATCGGGAATATGGATTGGGAACAGTCGATCGAGCCAGTCTACGAGATTTTTCGGCGGAAGGTGATCGAGAAGTCACGCGTCGCATATGCGCCGAACCCCTACATCGGGGGCAGTGATGCCAGAGACCCGGAGGTGGTCGCAGTAATCGGTTTTGCGGCCGACGACAGACATGCACTGGTGACACCGCTTGAGCAGGCATTTTATGATTATTGCGGTTTAGCGGGCTGGGACGCCTTCAACGAAATTCCGGTGGTCTTTGAACGGGCGCGAGCGCGGCTGGAGGCGGACGATAAAAAACGAGTGCGACCGGATGCGAATTAGGGATTCGCAGATGCGATCCAATTGATAAGATGCCGATCTTCATATCGTGTTCGGCAGAGAAACGAGGAGAATATTATGGCGCTGCAGGATCTATGGCTGGAAGGCATCGATGTCGATGCGGCGCTTTACGATATTCGCGATGACGACACGCAGGCGTGGGAAGTGCGCGCGCTTGCGGGCGCGAGCATCGGTATCGATCCGATCGCGGGACTGCGCGCTGTCATCGAGCTCAGCACCGCAATGGAACGGATCGTTCGCGGCGAAAATGACGGCAAGG
This sequence comes from uncultured Sphingopyxis sp., assembly GCA_937873425.1. GTDB lineage: Bacteria > Pseudomonadota > Alphaproteobacteria > Sphingomonadales > Sphingomonadaceae > Sphingopyxis. The sequence continues at coordinate 2,489 of CALMYE010000278.1, forward strand.
CGCAACTGGCGAGCATCCTCGGCCGTGCCGGCGACGACTACCAGCGCTGCCTCTGGTATACGGTCGCGGGCCGCGATCCGCTCGCGGTCGCGACGTCGTTCGGCGAGCTCGAGAAGTTGATGGCTGCTCGGGCGATGCTCTGGGTCGAGGCTGACGATCGAGGGCTGACACCGGCAAAGGCGGACAATCCCTATTGGACGACAAGACCAGAGGGACCGCCGGCGACTTTCAGCGATCGCTTCGAGCTCGGCGAACATTGGACGCCATTTCTGCCGTCAGAATTGCTCCCGGAGGACTGACGATGCAGCGCTACTATGTACTCGACCGGGAAATGGCCGCAGGCGAAGACGGGTTCGAGGCGATGGTGGCGCGAGCCTATAGGCTCAAGCAGGCGGTACGCTGCCTCTGCCGGCGCGACATCGCGCTCGATCTCTATATTGCCCATCGACATGGCGGGCATGTGCTGTCGCGCTGGCCCGGGACGGGCCCGCGGCACGCACCGCACTGCGATCATTATGAGGCGCCCGATCATCTGACAGGGCTCGGCCAGGTGCTCGGCAGCGCTATCGTCGACGACATCGACAATGGCGTGACAACGCTCAAGTTCGGCTTCCCGCTGTCGAAGGGTCCTGCGCGCGCGGCACCGGCGTCGTTCACGAACGACAAGCCCGATGTGAAGGCGACGGGTCAGCGGCTGTCGATGCGCGGGATGCTGCATTTCCTGTGGGATCGAGCGCAGCTCACCCACTGGCATCCGCGCATGGCGGGCAAGCGCAACTGGTACATTGTTCGCCGGCAGCTCCTGAATGCAGCGCTCGGCTGCAAGGTGCGGGGCGACCCTCTCGCGCAGCGGCTGTTCGTGCCCGAGACATTCCGTCTTGAGGACAAGGACGCGATCGCGGGCCGTCAGGACGCGGAGCTGGCCATTGCCCGATCGGAGCCCGACCGGATCATGATCCTGATCGGCGAGATCCGTTCGATCGAGAGTGCGCGCTATGGCGAGAAGATCCTGATCAAGCATATGCCTCAGCGACCGTTCCTCATGGATGCCGATATGGCGCGCCGCTTCCATAAGCGGTTCGCGGCCGAAGAGGAGCTTTGGAGGTCCGACGATCGCGACGGCAGTTTGATCATGGCCGCGAGCTTTTCCATGGGTGCGTCAGGCCTCGCGCAGATATTCGAGATGTCGGTGATGCCGGTCACCCGTGAATGGATCCCCTATGAGCGGCTCGAAGAGAGAATGCTGGTCACGCAAGCGATCGAAGAGAAGCGCCATTTCGTGAAAGGGATGCGGGTCAATCTCGGCCTCGAGATGCCGATCGCGAGCTTGACCCTCACCGACACCGGCGCGGAGGCAACGGCGGTCTATCTCGCACACAACCTGCCTGAGCCGCGGTATGACGAGGCACTCGAGCAGCTCATGCGGACGCAAGGCGTCGAGCATCTTACTTGGCGACCCGGTGATTGTCTGCAGATTGCGCAGAGTGGTTCGACCCCAATAAAGGTGGCGGGAACATCAACTGCCCACTGAGACTCCGCACCAGGGGGCTTGGATGGCGATTGTCGATAAGATGATGGCCGCAGAATGGCTTATGCAGGCTGCGGTCGAGATGCTGAATCGAAACGATGATGTGCTTAGCGGTGCATGTCATGGCTTCATCGGCGCTGGGCCTCCTCCGTGAGTTGGTGGCATGGCAGGGCGACGGTTATGCCCCTCGAGTGCTCAAGGATAGCCGCAAGCCGAGCTGAAGGAACTCCCAACGGGATGTCAGAGGCCGCCGAGATAGAAGCGATCGTCGACAAGATTGTTGAAGGTACCGAGGCGCGGGGTGTGAAGTTGGCGGCTGATATCGCGATCGCAACGCCGAAGAAGGACGTCCGAGCTTGGTCCTGTCAGTAGTTTTGTGCGCGAGGTCATATAGATGGAAAAGAAAGGACTATCGAGCACTATCAGGTTGAACCGCGAACTCCACCGCCAGGGTTCATCCATGCCGACCCAGGTCTCCTCGTCGATGCGTGCGCGCCGTCTTCACTGCAGAAAAGCTCTTGCGACCAGGAGGCCATCCACGCATGGAGTCATAGTGAGGAAAGCAGGAGATAACGTAGCGAATTTGTTATCAGTAGCTAGATTGAGCTTTCATGGTTCCCATCACAATGGCAGCGGGTCGATAATATGGTCTTATATCTAGGCATCGACGCGGGCGGCACCGCAAGTAAAGCGAGGCTTGTCGATGCGAACGGCCTGCGATTGGGTGCGGGGAAGGCCGGCCCCGCCAATACGCGCATCGGGCTCGACGCGCTGCACAGATCCTTGCTCGACGCCTGCACCCAGGCGCTCAAGGATGGTGGTGTCGCCGACAGCGATTATGGGAGCGTCCGGGTCGGCATGGGAATTGCGGGCATCAATCGGATGGGGATGAAGCAGCAAATCCAGGCGCTCGATTTTCCCTTTGCCAATGTTCAGTTAACCAGCGACTCGATCATCGCCAATCTGGGTGCACATATGGGCGGCGATGGTGCGATCTTGATCCTCGGTACCGGAAGCGTCGGGTTGATCAAGCGCGGTGAGGACAGTTTAAGCATCGGCGGCTACGGCTTTCCCATTTCAGACGAAGGAAGCGGTGCGGCGTTGGGTCTCAGTGCAATCCGCCATGCCCTGCGCACGCTCGACGGACGGACACGGCCGACACAGCTCAGTCAGGCGGTGACCAAGCAGTTCGACCATGCTATCCCGAATGTCATCGCTTGGATGGACGATGCAGCGCCGGCCGATTATGCCGCCTTTGCCCCACTGGTGATGGAATATGCGGAGATAGGTGACGAGATTGCGCTGTTGATCGTTCGCGACGCCGCGCAGCATATCGAGCGCTTCATCGAGACGATATTCGCTAAGGGCGCGAGCCGTTGCGTGCTGATGGGTGGACTCGCACCGCGGATCAAGCCATGGCTGCGCGCCCGTGTCGTCGAGAAGCTGAGTGCGCCGCTTGGCGACGCGCTCGACGGCGCCCTGATTCTCGCCGGCCTGCCCATCGGGTCTTTAGCATCTGGCCGGTGATGGCGTGCCGCCATCGAGAATCAACTGCCCCGGAACCGAGCAAGATATGCGCGATGTGGTGGGCACACCTCAAACTCCGTCACGGCATTCCAACAGGATCGCGCCGTGACACCGACGCTGTGCTGGCAGCGATGTCAGTGACGAATTCATATCGATCGCCTCGATACGCAGACCTGGTAAATTCAACCGGCGTACCCTTCGTATCACGGGTCAGGCGCTCAATGCGCAATATCTCCGAGCTCTGCGCAATCGAGAGCATCCCGGCTTCGGTCGGAGTGGCCAAGGCAGCCCGAATACGCTGCGTGCCGGACACAGGAAATACCCCCGAACTCTGAAGCGCTGCGTAGAGCGAGTCACCCACGGCATCCAAATCCGGGAGGAACTCCGCGGGAACGACAGCATGTTCTATCGCCAGCGGTTCGCCATTCGCAAGGCGCACACGCGCGAGCCTTGCGACCTTGGTGGCGATCGGAATCTCCAAGGCGGCCGCCTCCTCGTCGGTGGCGTTGGCGTAGCTACGCATCATCCAGACGACACTAGGATCATCACCTCTCGATCGTGCATCTTCAGAAAAGCTCGTTAGCATTGCACCCCGCGCCTCGATACGATCGCTGACATATGTTCCCGAACCATGCCGACGAAAGAGCAAGCCCTCCTCGATGAGCTTCTGGATGCCCTTTCGGATCGTGACCCGGGACATGCCCATTCGTTCCGAGAGTTCGCGCTCGGACGGGAGCGGCTCGCCCGGTTCCACGCCGCCGCTTTGGATGTGCTCACGAAGATTGCGCGCCAATTGAAGGTAGAGAGGCGCGTTGCTCTCCTTCAATCCGGCAAGCTTGTCTCGCATTATTGGTCCTTTCCGCACATATTCCGATCCGGCAAGCGGCCGAGGAACAATCGCATTTTCGCCTGTTCGTTCCCGTCAGCCTGACCGATAAAGGTCCAATAGCACCTTGAGGTTGCCGGCTTCAACCATTTGGCACACTATTGGTATGCACATCGATCCTTATGAAGCTGACGTCGTCCGAAATTTTCGCGCGCGGGTGGCGGCGAAGGGACCCATCGACTTGCTCGAGATTGCGAAGGTCGGAATAGCATTTCTCGAATTCGGCGCGGTTCTCGATTGAGAGCAGATCGCTGGCCCCAAGGTGAGCGAACATATCGGCGAGGCGCAGGAAACCATCGCTTGCTAGCGCGATTGCCCAGTCGCCGGCGGGCAGTTCGGCGCGATCTGCGCGCTCGATTGCCTCCATTTGAAGACCCAGCACCCAATAGCCGCCATCGACATTCATGAAGGCTCGATTTTGGACGAGTTGTGGCCGCAATTCCTCGAAAAGTTCGGCCGCCGAAATCTCAGGTCGCTCGGCGAGGATCGATCGGGCCAACGCCTTGGTGCGGTGTTCGAAAGGGCCTATATTGCCGCCGTCTCCATGTTCGGCGAATTCTTCTCCGCCTAGGGACCGGTAGGCGATCCTGCAGTCTCCGAGTGTTGCCAGTTCAACCTTTTCGGGCAGGGCGCGGACAAAAGCTATCGCCGCGCTTGGCAGTTCATGGCGCCCCGCGGGCGGTCGCCGCGCCAGCGTCGAATAGGACGACCGGCAGTGACGTATGACGGCCGCGAACAAATCCTCGAAAGGCATCGTCGGCTTGCTAGCCAGTAGATCGCGGAGTTCCCTATCGACCCGCTGCGCGAACCATTGTGCATCGCTGACAGCTGAGACGAGGTTCTCCCCAATGCCTGATGCGCCATCGATAACCCAGGCCGCGAAGTCCGTATATCCGACCACATCCTCATTCGCTGCCGCTCCGGATCGAGTCTCCGCCAAACGGACGTTGAACATCTCGGCTCCATTAAATAGACGCGCGACCGGCCTTCTGCGCGCCGACCGATATCGCAGCTTGATGATGTGGTATCATAGTGGTAGCAGGTGCGCAACATCGACTACGGTTAGGGGAACGAGAGATGCGCATTCTTGGTTTCATGAGCGGGACATCGCTCGATGGCGTTGATGCGGCCATTTTGAGTTCCGATGGCGAAGCAATCGACGACTTCGGCCCGACGCACCTCACCTCATTCTCGACCGCAGAGCGCGCCATCGTCAAAGACGCCACCGAACAGTTTGTGGCGACCGGTACGGCCGAACCGAGACTGTTGGCGGAGGCTGACGATATCATTGTCAGCGCGCATGTACGCTGCGCGCGCGAACTTCTCTCCAAACCGGGGGCCGGTAAGATCGAATTGATCGGTTATCACGGCCAAACCGTCCTTCACCGGCCCGACCGCGGGTTGACGATCCAGATTGGCGACCCTGCAAGAATCGCCAATACGCTCGGCGTTGACGTTGTCGCGGACGTTCGGCAGGCCGATATGGCCGTTGGCGGAGAGGGCGCGCCTCTTGTTCCCATCTATCACGCCGCACTGGCACGGAAGATCGGGAAGTCAGGTCCAATCGCCTTTCTCAATGTAGGCGGCGTCGCGAATTTCACGTTCATTGGCAGCGATGAACAAATCATCGCACTCGATACCGGGCCCGGCAATGGGATGCTCGATCTCACGGTCCAGAAGCGCGGTCTTGGCCGATATGATGATGGCGGAGCGCTGGCCGCGAGCGGAGAGGTCAATCAGGCAGTGCTGAGTCATTTACTTGCGCATCCCTATTTCGAGCGTGAAGGCCCGAAGTCGTTGGATCGCTATGACTTTCCGCTCGATATCGTGGATGATCTCTCGGCCGCCGACGCAGCGGCGACGTTGGTCGCGTTTACCGCCAATTCCGTGGCGCTGGGCGCACGCCAGCTCCCCGAACAACCGGAACTATGGATCATTTGCGGTGGCGGGCGACATAATCCCGTCATAATGGAGGCCTTGCGAGAAGTGCTTGGCGCTTGTGAAAGCGCTGACGATTTCGGGTTGCGCGGAGATTTTATCGAAGCCGAAGCCATCGGATTTATCGCGGCGCGCTCGGTTCGGGGGTTGCCGGTGACCTTCCCGAACACGACGGGCGCGCCCGGCCTCACCACGGCCGGAAAGCTCTACAAGGCTCAGACGGCGACGGTCGCCTGACCGGAGTCAAGGTCGAGACTCACGCGCTGTGCGATCAGTGTGGCGGGTGCAATGATCGACCGCACGGCGGCGGGGAGCATGTCGAAATGATCGATGTGCAAATCCGCGCCAAGCTGGCTGGCGCACACGTCGGAAAATCCGAAGCCGACAGCAATCGACGGCATCGCCGCGGCTCTCGCTGTCGCTACATCGACCGCCGAATCTCCAACATAGATGGCCTTGGCCCCTTTGGCCTGCGTAATTGCGGTGAGCAACGGGAGTGGATCGGGTTTTCGAACAGGCAATGTGTCGCCACCGATAATAGCGTCGAACACACCAGCCCAGCCGAGCGCTTCGACCAGATGGTTCGCAAGTCCCTCCGGCTTATTGGTGCAAATCGCGAGCCTGAAGCCCTCGATCCGCAACTCTTCGAGCGCGAGTTCCAGTCCCGGATAGGGTGCCGAAAACGTACAAATATTGTCGGCATAGTGTTCCAAGAATACGGGAATGGCTCGTGCGATCAGTTCCTCCGGCGCATCTCCGTTAAGCGTCAGTCCTGCATCCAGCAGCGCGCGCGCGCCGTGGCCGGCAAGGGGGCGCACGAGCATCGGCTCGACAGTAGGCCGGCCAAGGACTTCCAGCGAATGATTGAGCGCAGCAATGAGATCGGGAGCCGTGTCGACAAGCGTCCCGTCAAGGTCAAATACTATTGTATCAATTTTCGGGCCCCGCATTGCCATGCTGATGCCCGGCCCCAGATCGCAATACAAGGGCCAATTATGCGACCCGCCTTCCATTCCGGCCATTCTGGCGCATCGAATCTATCCCGGGGCGCGACCATCGCGGCCCGCTCGATGTCGCCGCTTTTCCGTCGGATTGCGCTGCTACCAAAATTGGTTACAATCTGGTATTAGATGCATCGGATCGACGGGCGAAAGCAGTCGAACGGCGCGACGGAACGGAGGATTCTGAATGCCGTCTGAAACAACATATCGAATTTACATCAACAACCGCCCGCACGACATCTCGCGCGCGCCGCTTCCCGCCGCGCAAGTCGCCGCAATGGCCGGGGTCCCGCTGGACAACGTCGTGATCGAACTTGAGACGCCAGCCGGACTGAAAGAAGTCGCCCTCGACGGGACATTGGCCGCGGCCGACGGGTTGAGTTTTCTCGTGACACGCCAATTCATCATGGGCGGCGCGGCATGACAAATGCGAACGGCGGCGCGCTGCTGCGCCTTGCACAACCCGAGCTCGGAAGGTTGATCGCGACCGTTCTAGATGCGCCCGATCCCTTGGAGGGCGGCGCATTCGCCTTGTTCGGCATGCGCGAAACGGCGACGTCAATGGTTTTCACACTTGCTGAATTAATCACTCCGGAGGCCGGCGAGATCGGTTGGGGGGAAGGCAATGTTCGAATCAACCATCCCTATTTGCGGCGTGTTGCGAAGCTCGCGCAAACCAGGCAACTCGCGGTCGGCTTCGTCCACTCCCATCCGCGGGCCCTGCCGCCTCGGCCGAGCAAGGTGTCCGTCGTCAGAACATTTGGCACAGGCCGTGGCGTAAATTAGCGGAGTGCAGGCCTCGTCTGTGGGTGGATATTATGCGGCGAGCTTTCGGTGTTGCAAGCGCCGATGCTCGATGGTCTGTTGCTTGATCCTTTCGCGCTGTTTGATGATGGCTGGCGCCCTGCCGAAGTAGGCGTCGGCGGGGGTCACGTTGTTCAGGCTCTCATGGTAGCGCTGGTGGTTGTAGTGATCGACGAAGGCCTCGATCTGGGCTTCGAGGTCGCCGGGCAGGAAGTAATTTTCCAGCAGGATGCGGTTTTTCAGAGTCTGGTGCCAGCGTTCGATCTTGCCCTGGGTTTGCGGATGCATCGGAGCACCGCGCACATGGCTCATTTTATTGGCCTCGATATACTCGGCCAACTCGCCGGCGATGTAGCTGGGGCCGTTATCGCTGAGCAGCCGGGGCTTGTGCAGCACCGTGGCGCTGTCGCAACCCGAGGCCATGAGGGCCAGGTCCAGCGTCTCGGTCACATCGTCGGCCCGCATGTTGGTGCACAACTTCCAGGCGATGATGTAGCGCGAGAAGTCGTCGAGCACGGTCGACAGGTACATCCAGCCCCATCCGATGATTTTGAAGTAGGTAAAATCAGTCTGCCACATCTCGTTCGGCCGGGTGGTTTTGGTGTGGAACTGATCGGCGGCCTTGATCACGACATAGGCCGGGCTGGTGATCAGATCATGGGCCTTCAACAGGCGGTAAACCGTGGCTTCCGAGACGAAGTAGCGCTTCTCGTCGGTGAAGCGCACCGCCAGCTCTCGCGGTGACAGCTCGCTGTAATCCAGCGCGAGTTCGATGATCTGGTCCTGGATGTCGTCGCCGATACGGTTCCACACCCGGCTTGGCGCTGACGGCCGATCCTCCAACGCCTCCGGCCCGCCTTCGAGGTAGCGGTCGTACCAGCGATAGAACGTCCGGCGGGCGATGCCGAGCTGGTCCAGCGTACGCTTGGCGGGTAGGTGCGACTGCTCGACGATCCGGATGATCTCGAGTTTTTCGGATGCGGGATACCTCATTCGTCGTCGCCCCCATCCGCAATCATGCTTTTTTTGAGCAGACGGTTTTCGAGTGTCAGGTCGGCCACGCATTCCTTCAGAGCACGGGCTTCGCGGCGCAGATCCTGAACCTCGCCGGTGGTTGCGGCGCGGGCGGTGTCGCCGGCCAGACGGCGCTTACCCGCTTCCATGAACTCTTTCGACCAGGTGTAATAAAGGCTCTGGGCGATGCCTTCCTTGCGGCACAGCTCGGCGATGCTGTCCTCGCCGCGCAGCCCATCGAGAACGATGCGGATCTTGTCTTCAGCCGAGAAGTGGCGACGGGTCTGACGCCGAATATCCTTCACCACCCGCTCAGCAGGGGCCTTTGCCGGCGATTTTTTCAAGGAGGGTTGGGGCTTCATCTTCGTTCCTTCGTCACTACGACGAAGCCCCAACCCTCCTTAAATCACAACCTCAAATCTGTGCCATGGGTGCTGACGGGGAACATGCTTCGGGAGCGGCACGGCATCGTCTTGCGCTGGGTCGATCCCGACGCCTTCGGCAATCTCGATCCCACCGCCTTCGCCGACGCGATCACGCCTCGCACGCGGCTCGTGGCGGTCACACACATGTCGAATGTTTTCGGGGTATTGACACCGCTCGAGGCAATTGTTCGGCTTGCCCATGAAAAGGGCGTTCCTGTGCTCGCAGATGGAACCCAGGCCGTGGTACATCACGCAATCGACGTTTCGGCGCTCGACGTCGATTTCTATGCGCTCACCGGTCACAAGCTTTATGGGCCGACGGGTATCGGGGCTCTCTATGCCAAGCCCGGCTGGCTCGAACGCATGCCACCGATGCTCGGCGGCGGCGAGATGGTCGCAACCTTCGGCCGCGATCACGTCGAATATGCTGCCGCGCCGCACAAGTTCGAGGCCGGGACGCCGCCAATTCTGGAAGCGATCGGACTTGTCGCCGCCCTCGACTATGTCGAGGGCGTGGGGCGTACGACTATCGCTACCCACGAGGCAGCGCTTGGTCGCCACGCGCGGGCTCGATTCGCGGCTATTCCAAACATCACCGTCTTCGGCGATGCCGAAAAGCCCGGTCCAATTCTGACGTTCGCCTCTGCCGGCGCCCATGCGAACGATATAGCGGCGATCCTGGACGCCAAGGGTATCTGCGTCCGTGCCGGCGCGCACTGCACTCAACCGCTCCATCAAATGCTAGGCTTCAGTTCGACCTGCCGCGCATCGTTCGCCATGTACAGCACGCTGGATGAAGTCGACGCTCTTGCCGATGCAGTGGAAGAGGCGTTGGCAATCCTAAAGTGAGGTCGGCCGCCTGGAGGGTGCTCGCTACTCGCCGCCGATCCAGGTCCGGACGATCTCAATGTCTTCGGAGAGGTGCACGATATCTGCGCGCGCGCGCGGCGCGAGGCATCCATAGGTGCCGGTCAGCCCCAGCAAAGCCGCCGGCGTCGCGCTCGCCATCTTGCAAGCGTCCGCAAGTTCGACGTGCATGTTCGAAACAGCGTTCCGAATGGCCCGAGCCATGTCGAGGTCGGAGCCGGCCAAGGTTCCGTCAGCCGAGCGCAGTGCACCTTCGTTGCGAAAAATCTCGGTCTCGCCAAGGAAGAATGTATCGATATCGGTGCCGACCGTCGGCATGGAGTCCGTTACGAGCATCAATTCGTCGGGACCCTTCGCGCGGAAAGCGGCCCGCAGCGCGGTCGGATGAACATGGTGGCCATCGACTATCACGCCACAAATCAGCGGGGACGCCAATCCAGCCCCTGCGACTCCTGGCGTCCGGCTAGCTAACGGGGGCATAGCGTTGAACAAATGGGTGATTGCCCGAAGCCCTTCGCTGATTGCGCGATCCATATCCTCGCTTGTTGCCAGCGTGTGTCCGGCAGAGACAATGACGCCCCGAGCCGTCAATTCGGCGATCAGGCCGGTAGCGACCATTTCGGGCGCGAGGGTCACAAGTGTTTTTCCTGCACCTAGCGAGGAAAGCAGATTCACGGCCCGCTCATCCATCTTGCGGATTTTCGATGCGTCGTGAATGCCTTTCTTTTCAATGTTCAGAAAGGGGCCTTCAATATGGATTCCCAGAACGCCGGGGGTCCCGATCGCGATAGCGTCACGTACTGCGGCTATCCCGCGCTCAATCACGTCGAAATCATCACTGATGAGGGTAGGAAGCAAGGCCGTGGTCCCGAATGCCCTGTGTGCCTCGGTGATCGCCCTAATCCCGTCGATCGTCGGGGATTCGTTGAACAATACGCCGCCACCCCCGTTCACTTGCGTATCGATAAAACCGGGAACGAGCATGCCGCCGTCCAAGCGAACTGGATCAAAGTCGGTCGGGACGCCGCTATCGGGTACGATGTCGACGATCGCCGATCGCTCGATCAGCAATGCGTGATCTGATCGCCATCCCCTTTCCGAGAGGATTCGCGCGCCGATCAAAGCCTTTCTAGTCATATTGTTTCGGTAACCTTCCTGAGCAACGGCGGCCTGTCGGGATCAAGTCCTCGTTCAATCGCAAGAGCGTTGGCAAGGCGGTAGTAGGACTGGATCATCGTGATAGGCGCGGTCACAGGATGCAGGCCTGCGACGACGGGAAGTTCGATGGCCCCATGTCCGACTGGTCCGGCCCCAGCCACGATTGCCTCTTTTTCGAGGAACAGGCGAAGCAATGCGTCCATCCCCGCCCGGGCTTCATCGAGCGGCGGGAAGACCAGGATAGGGAAGTTGCGATCGATCACTGCCATCGGGCCGTGCGCGACCTCTGCCGTGCTGAAAGCCTCTGCATGAATTCCGCATGTTTCCTTGAACTTCAACGCCGCTTCGAGTGCGATCCCGAATGACGGGCCGCGCCCGAGGACGAAGAGGCTGCGTGCCTGCGAGAAAGGTGCCAGAGCCTCGTCCCATGACACGGCCCAAGCTTGGCACAACTGATCCGGCAGGGCAGCAATGACGGGGTCGAGGGCTTGTCCGCCGGCGCATTCGGATATGATCTGGGCGAAGGCCGAAAGCGTCGCAATGAAGCTTTTGGTTGCTGCGACGCTTCGCTCCGGTCCCGCGCGGAGCGGTATGACGATGTCGGCGAGAGGTACGAGCGGTGCGCTTTCGTCGTTGACCATCGCGATGACGATCGCCCCGGCCTCTCGCGCCACCTCGGCGGACGCAAGCAGATCGGGGCTCTTACCCGACTGCGACACGACGATAAACGGCTGCCCCGCCATGTGCTCCATCGGTACGCGGTATACCGAACCCATCGATGGCGGGTGTGACGATACCGTCTTGCGAAGATGTGCCTCGAACAGGAATTTCCCATAGGCGGCAGCGTGATCCGAACTGCCGCGGGCGCAGGTGAAAATCGTGTGCGTTGCGGGGCGCAGTATCAGCTTCGCCAGTTCCTTCGCCAAGACAGCATTGTCCGACAACTGCTTGGCCACGATCTGGCCAGCCTCGCTGGCCTCGGAAAACATCAGGGTGGAGGTGGGGTGACGGGCTGCGTTCATTATAATACCTGTATAATACCAGTTTACCTTGATCCGCAAGGCAGATATATTCGCGGCATGACCCATCTGCGCGACATGCTTTCGAATTTCCTTGGCGACCGACTGATCACCGCTGAAACCGCGCGCGTCGCCTATACGCAAACCGAGGGTCACCATCCGGGCGAACTTCCGGCACTGGTGGCACAGCCCGTGTCGATCGAGGAGGTTCGCCAGCTAGTTCGCGCAGCTGCCGCGCAGGGCGTCCCGATCGTGGGTTATGGTGCCGGCACTTCTCTCGAGGGGAACGCGGCCGCCGTCACATCGGACACGCTCGTCGTAGATTTTTCGCGCATGAACGAGATAGTCGAGATTTCCCCGGAAGATCTACTTGTCGTGGTTCAGCCGGGCGTAACGCGCGAACAGCTCAACGAGGAGCTGCGCACCACAGGTCTCTTTTTTCCGGTCGATCCCGGGGCGAACGCAACCATCGGCGGGATGATCGCAACCCGGGCGTCCGGAACGACGACTGTACGTTACGGCAACATGCGCGACAATCTGCTTGCCCTCAAGGTCGTTACGGCAACTGGCGATCTGATCCAGACGGGGACCCGGGCCCGCAAATCGGCGGCGGGCTACGACCTTACTCATCTCTTCGCCGGATCCGAAGGCACTTTGGGCCTAATCGTGGAGGCGACCCTGCGCCTTCATGGGCAACCCGAACAGATCGTTTCCGCAAGCTGGGATTTCGCCAGCATAGAGGGTGCGGTCGATACCGTGATTCAGACCATCCAATCTGGGATCGCCATCGCGCGCATGGAGCTTCTCGACACGCGCGCGATGATCGCGTGCAACCGCCAGAGCCATCTCGGTCTCCCCGAATGTCCAACCCTCTTTCTGGAGTTCCACGGTTCCGGCGCCAGCATCTCCGAGCAATTGGAAATCGTTCGCGTTCTGGGAGATGCCAACGGCGGCGGGACACTCAGGTCCGCGACCGCGACGGAGGAACGGAACTTGCTATGGAAGGCGCGGCACCATCTGCTTTGGGCATCGCGGTCAATGGTTCCTGAGGCGCAAGCCTGGATCACCGACATTTGCGTCCCCATTTCGCGATTGGCCGAAGCCATTTCGCGTGCGGAAACGATGATCGAAGCATCGGGGCTGTTCGCTCCGATCCTGGGCCATGTCGGCGACGGGAATTTCCACGTCTTCTTCATTCTCCATCCCGACGACAAGCCCTCGTGGCAAAAGGCGGCGGTCATCAACGATGCCATGATCGATCACGCGCTCTCGGTTGGCGGAACCTGCACGGGTGAACATGGGATCGGCTTGGGCAAGCGCGACTCCCTGCTGCGCGAGAACGGGACGGCTTCCGTCGAGATCATGCGGCAACTCAAGCAGGCGCTCGATCCGGAGGGCATCTTCAATCCTGGCAAGATATTCGCAGCATGATGCCGAAAGCCGCCAGGCCCGCGACGACCACGCCGGCGTCATGCGGACCCGCCTACACCCGCAGCAAAAGGCCGCGGCGTTGAAGCGGTGCCAGCAGCAACCTGCAAAGAATTACCGCAAGAACGGCAAATAGCACCGACGCCCACATGGCCGACAGACCGGACGCCCGAAGCCCCGCGAGCAGGCTGTCCCAGAGCCGGTCCTCGCCGCCCGGCGGAAGGCGCAGCAGGGCGATCAGGAGCATATGGATCACATAGATGGTCAACGCCGCCTGGCCCACGGCGACGAACTGCTTCGCCCACCCATGCGGCTGCAGCACGGGCCAGGCGGCGCGAACCGCAGCGTAACCCGACGCGCCGATCCCCGACGTCACAAGCACGAAACTCGCGGTCCACAAATCCTTGTTGATCGGGATGACGATCGTCGTCAGCAGCCCGGTCAGCACGAGGAGGATGCCGGCGAACGCGAGGCGCCAGATGGGCCTCGGCGCGCTGGCCCAGCGCGCAAGCGCGACGCCAAGGAAACCGCTCGCCATGGAAGGCAGCGTGGACAAAATGCCCTCCGGATCCCAGCTGCCGCGCAATATCAATCCCGGCAGGAGTTGCCGATCGAGCCACCCGCTGATGCCCGCTCCGGGAGCGAGGCTGGCTACAGTATTTTCTGCACCGATGTTCAGCAGAACGAATGTGTGAGTGGCGATGATCGCCAGCCCCAGTCCCAGCGGAACGATCGCGCCGCGCCCGACGGAGACGATCACCGCGCAAGCGAGATATACGATGGCTATGCGCTGCAACACGCCTGCCCACCGCAATTGATCCCAATCGAATCCAGGCCGCAGGCACCAGTTGAGCGCGACGCCGATCGCGAAGAGCAACGCCCCGCGCCGGGCAATCGCACCCCAGGGCATCTGCCGCCGCAAACGTCCATCGAAAGCCAGCGATGCAGAGATGCCGACAATGAACAAAAATATCGGGAAGACGATATCGGCTAGCGTCAGGCCGTGCCAGGCGGCGTGCCGGAGGATCGCTGGTGCCGCGGGCACCAGGAAATTGACCAGCAGCATCAGCATCACATCGACTCCCCGCAGGAAATCGAGCGGCAGGTCGCGGGCGGGCGCCAATCGCGTCATGGCACCAGCCGGTCAGGATCCGCGCATGCCGTCAAATCGCTCTGCGACATCGCGCCATTTCATTTCTCCCCGAGCGCTGCGATGGCCTTGCCCAATATTCCGCCGTTGTCTCCGAGAAGCTTTGCCGCCCCCTCGGGGGTATTGCCTTTTGCGATGAGGACCGCCTTGGAGATGCTGTTTTCGCCCCGTTTGAGGGCAGCCATGGCTTCTTCCTCGGAGCAACTCGTCAGCATCTGTACGATTCCGGCCGCCCGCCGCTGCAATTTCGCGTTCGAGACAATCATGTCGACCATCTGGCCCTGATAGACCTTGCCGAGCTTCAGCATGATAGTCGTCGAGATGATGTTGACGGCGGCCTTCTGGGCCGTGCCAGCCTTCATGCGCGTCGACCCGCTGATGATCTCGCTTCCGGTGCCGAGCAAGATGGGGTGCAGCGCGGCTTCGAGGATCGGCGTCGATGCATTGTTCGCGATCGCGATCGTAAGCGCCCCGCGCGCCCGCGCAACCTCGATTGCCCGCAAAGTGAACGGAGTACGCCCGCTCGCCGCCACCGCTACCACGACATCGGCCGCGTTCACGGCGTGCTCGGCAATCTGCCTCTCGGCATCGGCAACATCGTCTTCGGCACCTTCGGCGCTCTCGATGAGTGCCGGGAGCCCGCCCGCCAGAAGATACAGCAATCGCTCTTCCGGCCAGCCGAAGGTAGGCGTCAGTTCGACACCGTCCTGAACCGCGACGCGGCCGGATGTCCCGGCGCCGACATAGATCAGGCGTCCTTGCGAAGACAAAAGCCGCTGCGCGGCCGCTGCGCACGCCGCGGCAATCGCATCCGCTTGGCTGTTCAAGGCTTCGATCGCTTCTCGTTGCCCCTCGATCATTGCGGTCACGGCGTCGATCGTCGGCCAATTGTCGATTTCGGCATAACGTGGGTCAATCGCTTCAGTACCCGGCATCTGTGCTTCTCTCTTTCTTGTTCGCGTTGCCGATGAGGCAAACCAGCGTGGAAACTGTCACGCCAACGCACAAGTGCCACGGGAAAGCGATTTTCTTTAGTGCTTCGGGCAAGCCAAGCACGTCGATCGTGAACGGTTGAAACAGCATGACGACGATGAAGCCGACCGCTAGGGCCGCGATGACCGACGCCGTTGATCCGCGCTTTGAAAACACCGCTGTTATATAGACTCCTAGCAATCCTGAATAGGCGAATGCCATCACTCCTAGGACAAATTCGAGCAGGGGAATGTCGCTGTATCGCTGCCAATAGAAGCAGACGATGGACATCAGGAAGAGGAGGACGCCCAGCAAAACTGTCGCAAGCCGCCCCGCGAGGATGAAGTGACGCTCGTCGCGCGGTCTCTTGCGCTCGATGAAAGGACGGTAGAAGTCGTTGATTGCTACGGCGGCCATTGAGATCAGGCCCGAATTGATGGCGGCGGCGGCGATGACGCCAACCGTTACGAACCCACGCAACCCGGGCGGGATTTCGCTCAGGATGAAGCTCATGAAAACGGTGATTTTTTCGCCCTGGAATGTCGGCGCGATCTGTCCCGGGATGGCCGCCATCAGGTCGGGGCGTTCATAGAAGATGTAGAGCAGCGAGCCGATGAAGAGGAAGATCAGGATGACGGGGATCGATGCCAGAACGGACCAGTAGAGGGCGCGGCTGCCCTGTTTCGCCGAATCGCAGGCGAGCAGGCGCTGCGTCGTATCTTGGTCGAGACCCGAATTCGCCGCGTTGATCAGGACCATCCCCGTCACTGCCGCCAGAACCGAAAAGGGCGTGCCGAGGTCGAGCGTCCAGTCAAGGACCTGCAACTTGCTCGCTCCGGAGGGAGGATGCGCAAGCGCGGTATAGATATCGGCGGCCGGCGCAGGAATCTTGGACAGCAGGAACAGGACGACGAAGATCGCCGCTCCGACATAAAGCACGACTTGGACCAGGTCGCTCCAGATCACAGAATTGAGGCCGCCCATAAAAGTGAAGGCGAGGCCGAAGACCAGCAAAACAAACGAGGCGATGATGATATGCTCGGGCGCGACGTCGAGGAAGAGGATCATCGAAACGGCGATCGCAGCAAGATAGAGGCGCGCCCCGCTGGCAAACACCCGCCCGACCAGATACATGGCGCCTGCCGCTCGGCGAGCGGCCGGGCTGAACCGGGCCTCGAGCAGTTCATAGACGGTGGTGGCGCCCATCGCATAAAAGCGCGGCATCAGGATGGCGGCAACAAGCCACGCGCCGATCAGCGCGCCGATCACGCTCGTCAGATAGGTATAATTGCCCCTGAAGCTATTGTCGGGGACCCCCAGAAATGTTGCTGTCGATTGCACGGTCGACAGAACCGACACCGCAACCAGCCATGTTGGCGCGCGATGGCTGGCCAGAAAATAATCATCCGCATTCTGCATGTTGCGCCGCGTTGAGGCATAGCCGGCGATAGCGAGGATCAGGACATATCCGATCAGAATCGACCAATCCAGCGAAGTAAATTGTAACGTGTGCATAATGTCCCCGGATGGCGGTGAGGCGCGGACGTCAGACCTGAGAAATCGTCTGATGCGCCGCGCCTTGGACAACTCGCCCTGGTGGAATGGAGGCTAGGTGTCTACAATGCCTCCACTCCACGCCCTCACCGCCTTAGGGTGACGGAGAAGCCAAAGGTGGTTCCCAGCACGTCGTAAGTATCCGGGAATGTATTGTATGCCCCGGGATTGACCGGTAGCGGCGGCTTCTTGTCAAAGAGATTGTCGATCCCGAAGGCTAGGGTCAGCCCCTCGACGGGCGGACGAACCGCCAGGTTCAGGTCGAAATAATCATAAGCAGGAATCCGACCGGTGCTACCCGCGGTCGAATCGCGAACCGATCCGATGCGTTTCCATCCGAACTGGACCGTCAACGGCTTGCTGTCCCAGGTGATCGTAGCGCGCGACCGGAAATCTGGTGCAACCAGCGTCACAAGGTCCGATGAACAGGCAGCGCCATAGGTTCCCTTGCAATCGACGGGAGTTAGCGCGGCGTTACGCTGGATCGAATATTTGGTGACGATGCTCGCCGTATAGCCGAGGGTGAGCCGGCTCTCCGGCGGACCGAAATCGAGATCGAATCCATAACGGAAGTCGATGTCGATGCCTTGCTGCTTGATAAGCGCAAGGTTTCGATCATCGACAAAGGCATTGAGGATGTAACCGGTGGTTGGATCCCTGGTTACTGCGGCGCAGAGTGGATTGCCCGGCGTTGGATCGGTAATGTAGCAGCTCGTAAGCGCATCGACGGGTTGGATCTGGCCGACCGCGTTGCGAATATCGATCTTGTACCAGTCCACCGAAAGATTGAGACCACGCAGGAAGGTCGGGGTGAAGACGCCGCCAAGCGTGTAAGTTTTGCCCCTTTCGGCTTCGATGTTCGCGTTGCCACCGAAGAAATAGCCGCCCTGCAGATTTGCGGGGTTGTTGGAATCATAGGCTCCCCGATATCCCTGCGCCGTACATTGCGTGATCGTCGCCGAATTGGTCGCGCCCACGCACGGATCCCCGGCATAGCGCGGAAAAAGACGTGCAACCGTACGTAGATTAGCGAAGGGAATCGAAAAGACTGGGTTAGCGAATTCGCCAATATTGGCGTCGCGAATGACGGTTTGGCGCGTGCCGCGCAGCCGTAGGTCGTCGGAGACGATCCAGTTGATGCCAAGCTTGTTCGTATCGTAGCGCCGGTCGGCGCCCACCGATTTTTCATACCAGGATCGACGATACGCGCCTTCGACGGTCAGCTTTTGGACCAGCGGTAAATCCGACAGCAAGGGGACGATTAGTTCGCCGAACAATTCGTTCACCTTGACGAAGGGCGGAACCAGCGGCGCCGATTCGGTTCCCTGGTTGAACGACGTCCCGAGGTCAGCGCCATAGACAAACCGGCCGGTTTCTCGGCGGAATTCATAGCCTGCGGTGAAGCCGATCGGTCCTGCCCATCCAGCGAAGAAGTCGCTCGTATCGCCGGCAACATAGGCGGATGCCACCTGCTGCGTGCGTTTGCGGTTGCCGAAATTGAAATCGCGCAGCACGCTGGTGAAGTCACCGCCCGGCCCGAAGATGTCGGTCGTGTTAGCTAGGCCGGCAAAGGCGGACCGCGTCCCGTCGCCCTTGACGACGATCGATTCCTTGGACTGGCCATGCTGATAATAGGCATCCCAGCTGATTGCAGGCGTGATGTTGCCACGTAGCCCGATCAGGCCCTGGATGGTTTCGCGATTGTTCTGCGCATAGGTCACACCGAGTTCGCCGAGCGAGCGCCGGACGTTGACGGTAGCGAAACCGTTGACGAAGGTCAGCCGCGCCCGCGCTTGGGGGTCGAGGAATGGATTATTCTCGGCGATCTGGACGTTGATCCCATTGGCCCCTGTGGTCGGAGGATTCTGCCCCGACCGGCTGCCGCCGCGCGTCCGCAGGTCGGAGTACATCAGGCGGCCATAGAGCTCGACATTGTCAAACACGTCATATTTCAGAAAAGCGCTCGCGTTGATGCGCCGCAACGGCTGGACGAGCAGGAAATCGGGGGTGTAGTCGGTCGATTGCGGCGTCAGCGTGAAATTGCCCAACGCATCGTAGGAAAAGGTCCTACCGCTCGCCACGTCGGTGAAATTGCCGCCGATCGGCAACGTCGCCACGCCGCGCCGCGCAAAGGCGCGGTGCGCGGCCAGCAGTGGGTCGCGCTCGGTGTATTCGCCATAGACCACCAGATTGCCGCGGCCGCCGAGCGACATGCCGCCCATCACATGGCCACCGAATTGCGAAGCTCCACCCGACACCGCTCGATAATTTGCGTTCGCCTGCCACCCTTCAAACGAATCATCGATGATGAAGTTCACGACCCCTGCCACGGCGTCCGCGCCATAGACCGCTGCAGCGCCGCCGGTGAGCACATCGACGCGCTTGAGCAAGGGAGCCGGGATCGAGTTGACATCGACCGCATTGCGGAAGCTGAACGGAATGGCGCGCGTTCCGTTGATCAGTACGAGGGTGCGGTTCTGCCCGAGGTTACGCAGGTCCAGGGTCTGCGCGCCGAATGCGTCGCTGCCCACCGATGTCGAGTTCACGCCGCCCGCGAGCTGCGGCATCTTGACCGAGAAGTCTTCGATCGTGACCGCCCGTTGAAGCGAAATCTGCTCACCCTCCACCGCGCTGATCGGGCTGGTGGAGGTCAGGCCGGGCGTACGGACACGCGTGCCGGTGACGATGATGTCCGTCTCCGCGCGCGCTTCGCTCGTTGTGCTATCGGTTTCTTGCGCAAACACGGCACTTGCTGACATGAGCGCAATCGCTGAAGCTATCGCCGACCCGCAACGCAGGAATCCGCCTTTTATCCGTCCCATTTTGCTCACTCCCCTCTTCAAACCTGTCTCGACAATAACACAGTTATATACCATTTCAATACCAATATGAGCAGCTATGCTGAGCATCAATTCCATTCGCTTGCTCATCTCGTGTGACGAGTCGAGATCCCGGCGTAGGCGTCTTATTTGGATAGGGTTTATCCCGCTCTGCATCTACGGTTCGTTGAACGCTAACCGTAGATTTTGTGTCATAGGCAGACATGAGTGCGCGACGCCTAAACACCCTCCAATGGCCTCGCCACGCTTTAGGTCATAGGTTAGGTTCGGCAGTTGGTGTTAAAACTGATACCAGTCGAAGGGGAAAACGGTGAAAGGCCGATCGCCATGCGCCCTGAGCAAAGCCATCTCGCAAGCCGCGCCGATCCCGAAATTGTCCGGCTTGAGGGAAGAGGCGGCCGTGACCAGCGTGGCCCAGTCCACCGCCCATCATCCGATCCGCGAACTCTCCAGTAAAATGGGTGCCGTAGTTCTGGATCGGCGACCTGGAGTCGAGGAAACCATATCGTGCGGACAGCACGGTGATTTTCAGCATCTTGCGATCGCCCGCATGGCAACGGACCGTTTGCCAAAGCGGTCCGTCATAGCGGTCGATGGCGGGCATATAGCCGTCATCTTGCCGCTTTGTCGCGGAACAGGCGAGGATGAGCAACCGATGGGCTCGAGGTGGAAGCGCACTCATCGATCAAGCCGCAATCGGCAGACCTGAGGCGGCATGGGCATGAATCCAGTCGGTTGCAGCCTGTGCCGCCGCCGCGGCGCGAAATATCGCGCGCGTATCGTTCCCGAGCATGTTCAACCAGCTGGCAACATATGCTGCGTGGTCCGGCCTTGGCGAATAGCCCAGACCAAGGTCGGCCATCAAGAAGCTGGCGCCGATCTCGGCAACCAGCTCTTCGCGGGCCCGGATGGTCCGATCCTTGAAATAGTCCCGAAGCGTTTCGCGGGCGAGGCGCTGCGCGCTTCCCGTCGAATGAACGATTTCATGTCCGAGCGTCGAAATGAAGTCTTCGTCGCTGTCGAAGGCTTCGCGGTCGGGCATGTAGACGCGGTCCTCATCGGGCCGAAAATACGCGTCCCAAGGGCCGTAGTGCACAGGGACGCCAACGCTTTCGAGGAACAGTTTCGCAGAGGCGGCTGTTTCGCCGATCGGCCGTGCGCTTGCCAGTGTCCGTTCGGGCGAGCCATCGACCTGCGATTGGTTGAAGACGACAAAGCTCCGAGCAAAGAAGCGGGCGCTGCGTTCCTCGCCATCGGAATCCGCCGACGTGGGTTCGTCACGCTCCTGCTTTTTCCACAGAATGACGTGCGTACCGGTTTCGCCGCGGCGCACCTGTGCGCCGACCTCAGTCCACTGACGGTAGGTAGCCCAAGTGCCGGACTGAAAACCGTGAGCTTCGGCCGACGCCCAAAGGACGAGACGGTTGATGCCGGTATATGCGCGTCCGACAGCACTGGTCGGCCGCATCACCGTCCCGCCGTCATGGTGCCAGGGCATACGCCACTGGCCGGCGCCGGCGTCGATCGCAGCGGCTAGCTCGGCGGTGATGGTTTGATAGATATCGTGACGAGGTTTCATGTCGCTGGTCCTTTCTGAAGCTGCGAGCGGTGCTCGCCGCCTCCTCCCCCACTTTCCTCCCTTCCCGCGCTCGCGCGGGAAATGTCGCGGGGCGACGTGACGTCTTCGGAGGTGATCACCAGCGGGGGAATCTTGAATTCGGCGGCGGCGAACCAGGCGCGCAGCGTCGAGATGTGTTCATGTGCTTTGACAGTCTCGCTGGTAGCGACGACGTTCCCATCGTTGTCCGCCGGATAATCTTCCACGGGACCGCGCCCCGTGAAAACGACACGTTCGGCGCGCCAGCCTCCCGGATAGCCGGCGCACGTCCGTGTGAACGGAAGGCCGCGATCCTCACACCATTCTTCCAGAGCGCCGAAACGCCCGCCGATCGCTTGATGGTCGAACAGGCGAAGTGGCTGGCCTTCACTTCGAAGTTCTGGCGAGAATTCCTCTCCATCCTCCTCGCGGGAAAGACCCTCACAGACGATCAGATGACAGAGCGTGATAAAGTCGTCGGCGGACACGCGGCCGCCGATGACGATCGATGCAAATGCACAATCGGGCATCTTGTTGACTCCAATAGAGAAATTTCAGAATGTCGACAGCGGCGCGGAGGCAGGCTTCCAACTGGAAGTCGAGACCCTTGCTTCCGCGCCGCCCAGCGATGCCTCAGGCTGCGTCGGCCAAAATGGCCTCGGTCTGGTCGACCTCGTTCACGGCAGGGTTGGCCTCGTCGGCTTGCTCGTCATCAGCGTCATCGATGGCAGGTTGCTCTTCGCTGCTGTCATCGTCGACCAGCGGCGCTTCCGGTTCATCCGGGGTCCCGGCAGCGCGAAACATCATGACGTCCGGGATCCAGCTCTGCGCCCGCGCCTTCACCTCAGGCGTGACGATGGCTTCGCCGGCGCAGAGTTTTGCGGCCGCAGACGATAGGGCGGCCTTCTTTTCGCTGGCGTAGCGACCCGGAAGCTCGGGATCGAGCTTGCCCAGGATCGACAGAATCTGCGGCTTGCGGATCTTGTCGAAGAAGACATCCGCGCTCGGCCGCCAGTGTTCGGCGGTATCGATTTCGAGCAGCGCGCCAAGCTCGGATTGGAAGCGGTTAGCGCGATCGCCGCTGGCGAGGCTCGCCTGAAGGCTTTGACTGACGGCAAACGCAAGCCATGCTGCCTTGTCCGTTTCGTCGAGTTCGCGGAACGCCATGAACGCGCTGAAACTGTCGTCGGCGCCTGCCCAATCGCACGGAAGACCGGAGCGGACCGCGTCGAGGCCATCTTGTGCGGCCGTTGAATGGGCGGCGGGGACGCCGGCGGGGTCAAAGAGCTCGCCGATCGTCACCATGACGCCGGTGTCGTTGTAAGCGGCGTGGCCCGTAAATTTCCGCGCGAGGCGGAAGATGGTCAGATCGAGCGCGAGTGCGGGATCATGGGCGATGTGCAACGCCAAGACGTCGCGCCGTTCCTTGGCAAGCTGCTCCTCGAGCGATCGGGGAAGAGCGTCCTCCAGAGCAGCGCGGTCAGCGCCGGTGGCCTTTTGGGACTGCTTTTCGCGCTTGGGCGCCTTCGTCGAAAAGTAGCGGTGCGACGCCTTCGGAGTGCCATCGGCGGCGAGCAAGAGGAATGTGCCAACGTGCGGCCGTTCGTCCTCCGGAATCACATAGCTGCGTTTATCGATCTCGGTATGCTCGGCGTCCAACGCTTCATTCTCGGCCTCGAGACGCGAAATCACGTCTGGATCGGTTGCATCCTCCAGTTCCTCCTCAATCGACTGCAGCCGCTCTTCGATCGCGGTCATGCGGGCCTGATCGTCTTCGCTCAGTTCGCCACGCCGGATGTAATAGTCGTGCAGGCCTGCGGTCGCCGAATGCGGAACATGCTGGGCGAGGAGAACGCGAATCCATCCCAGTGTGCCGACGGCCATGATGGCTTCGGCAGCTTGCTCGAGCTTCCCGCGGGCGATGTCTTCGGCGATCGGGCGATCAAGCCATTGGCCTTCCCCCTCACCGGCGAAGAGGTCACGTTCAATGCGACCACCGGCGGCGAGATATTCCTCCTCACCGACCAGTTTCGCGACGGCGCTGCTCGCCTCGATCGCGCTCTCGTTGAGATAGCGCCGGATCGTGTGGGGTTGATCGCCCTGCCAGCTATCCTTGAAAACATTCCAGGCGGCGAGCTGCGTGTCGCGATCGGCGGTGCTTCCGTATGCCTTGGCGACGTCGAGGGTAATTTTCCCTTCGGCGAGCGCATCGAAGATCGGCTCGGCAAGATCGGCGAGGCGGAGACGCCCCTGAACGTGACGGACCGTGACGCCCATCCGCCGCGCGAGCTCCTCTTCGCTTTCGCCCTTGTCCATGGCGGCGCGGTAGCCACGGCATTCATCGGCGGGCGACATGGCTTCGCGGATGATGTTTTCGGCCAGACTGATTTCTTCAGCGAGCGCGGCTTTTTCGTCATTGCACACGCGCGCATCGACCATGGCATTCTTCGGCAGTTCGCCGCTTTTGATGAGCTGCGCGATCGCGCGCCAGCGTCGGCCGCCCGCATGAACGTCGAAGAACGACTTCTTGTCGGTAGCCGGGCTGACGATGACGGGTTGTAGAAGTCCATACGCGTCGATCGAAACCGCGAGGGCATCGATACCGGCTTGGGTGAAGGTTTTGCGGGCATTGGCCGGCGAGAGACGGAGCTTGTTGAAAGGAATCGGCTGGTTCTGCATGATGAATCTCCGGTAACAACCGAGACCCGGTTCATGGGCTTAACTCCCAAGGGGCCTCGCCCCCTTCCTTCCCCCTTCCCTCTCATTCCTGGCGCGCCGAAGGCGCGCCATGGCTCCGCGCAGCCCAGGTTATTGCGCGCTTGTGCTATCCTCCTATGGGAGAGCGTGTGGCTGGGAGTTTTGAATCGCTCGAAGAGATCAGGCGAAACCGCTCAAATGTCGCGGTGCGATGCGGATTCTGTGAGCATCGGGGCGTCGTGGACGGCGGAATTTTGTGGCGCTGGTTTGCTCTGCACCACTGGGATAGTCGGCCGACAGACGTCATCGAGCATATGCGCTGCACAATATGCCGTCGCCGACCAGTCGAGGTCGCTGCGACGTTAGAAGCGCCTACAATCGAATTTGGGCCTCGAGATGAGACCGAATGGCAGGAAGTTGTGGCGAGGCTCCGTCATAGGCCGCCCCGCCACCCTGATTGGTAATCAGGTGCGCTTTACCGCTGGTTTGGCAGCACTCCGGGCAGGCTTACGACCGCCACCGCGACCTTTCGTGCCGAGCCCGATTTCTTTTGCCAGCACCCGCCGTTTTTCCGCATAGCTTGGTGCGACCATGGGATAATCGGCAGGCAGTCCCCATTTTGCGCGGTAGTCTTCGGGCGTGAGCCCATAATGGGTCATAAGATGTCGCCGAAGCATTTTAAGCTTCTTTCCGTCCTCAAGACATACAATGTAGTCAGGTTTCACCGACGAACGAATTGAGACCGCCGGCACAAGAGGTTCTTCGGGCTTTTCAGCGGGATGAGATAGTGCAGAGAGTGCGGAATGCACGTTGTTGATTAGAAGTGACAGGTCCGAAATTGCGACACTATTGTTGCCCACATGCGCGGCAACAATATCTGCGGTGAGGGTGAGCAGATCACCCGTATCCTGGGGAATATCGTTCATTTGATTTTTCCTGATGGTTGGTTGCGACCGGCGCCGTAATCCTCACTGGAGAGCCGTCCTGCAAGCAGTTTTTTCATTATACCTGCGAGGTAGGCTGCAGGAAAGCGCCATGATTTGACATTCAATAACTTACAAAGGTGTAAGCTTATAGTGCCGTCAAATGAAGACACATCGACATTTCAAGCACTACCGCGAACCTGCCCGACAAACCGCCTCTATTTTCGGCGACCCATTCTTCCTGAACTATCTTCCGATCGCCGGTGTCATTTAGCCGATAGCGCCGAGACAATGTCGGCAGCTCGCGACACCGGAATGAACATACGGGTCTTGAACTGGATGATTTCTGTGAAACAGCCATGGGCTTTCAGCGATGGCAATGACCGCGGATCGAACCCGTTGAGCTCGAGGCGCGATTCTCCGTTAACGCGCCGGCGCTGAAGCGTCAGACCCGTGCTGCTCCCGATCGGGACGGTCTTTCCTTCCCATGCGGCGGCGACAATTTCGGCGGGCGCAAGTTCGATCGCGCCGGCGATACCGAGCTTGCCGAGCAGCGCGTTTACGTCGCCGCGCGGAACTATGCGGCCCAGCAGCGCGCGTCCGTCGGCTGTCACGAGGCGTCGAACCTCAGGATCATCACCAAGCAAGTTCCAGATCGGAAGAAGGCGGCCGACGGCGAGGAAGAAGCGCTCGCGATTGGGATTTTGGCGGAGCCCGTCGCACTCGGCCGTCCAGCAGTCTGCGAAGGTCCCGGCGTCGACCGGCTCCCACATGCTTTCCTCGAGATCCCCGGCGGTGATAAATTGACGGTTCCCGGGGCGGGTGAGCTGCCAGGTTGCAACGGCTTCGCCTGCGTCGGTCAATCGGGTTCGCGCCGGCGTTTGCAACGCAACCTTTCCCGAACGCGCATTGCGCAAGTGGAGTGCCCGCGCGCCGAAACGTTCCGCCAAGGCGGACACGTCCGCCAGCGAGCGCATTTCGCGCTGCCATTCGGCCTCAACGGTGAGGAGCCGTGTTGAGGTCGACGTGTCCGCCCCACCGCGGAGGGTTATCTCGTCGGCGATTGTCAGCTTGTCGGCGCGGATGGTTTCGACGCCGGCATCGAAGGTGCCAGCCTTCTTTGCGGCATCGATGCGGGTTTCGACAAGACCGAGATATTCGTCAAAGATTGCATTCTGGATCGCGATCGGCAGAGCAAGAATGCGGTTAAGCCACCGTTGGATGGGCGGGAGTTTTTCGACCAGCTCGCCTTCATATTCAAGGCGCAAGCCGGTGCGGTGACAGAAATCACCGAAGGTGACGCTGGTCAGTTTGCCGCGATGCAACAGTCGATACCAGGTCAGCAGCGCATCCTTGGCATAGTCGCTTTCGAGATTGTCCATCGGATCGAAGAGATTTTGCCCACCCGTCTGGCGCTGCCCCCGGGTAAGCGCGCCGAGCGCATCAAGCCGGCGCGCGATCGTCGATATGAATCGGCGTTCGCCGCGGCAATCGGTCGTCACCGGGCGAAAGATCGGAGGTTCAGCCTGATTGGTGCGATTAGTTCGGCCCAGCCCTTGAACCGCGCGATCGGCCCGCCAGCCCGGTTCGAGGAGGAAGTGAACGCGGCGCTGCTGGTTTTGGTGATCGAGGCTGGCATGATAGGATCGGCCCGTACCGCCTGCGTCCGAGAAAACGAGGATGCGCTTGGCGCCGTTCATGAAGGCGTCGGCATCAGCCATGCACGCCGAAGGCGAGCGGGACTGCAACTTCTGACTGCCATCGGGAAGGCGCACGAGACGTTTTGTCCGTCCGGTCACCTCGGCTACGGCGTCGGTACCAAATCGCTCGATGACGGCATCGAGGGCGGGCGCGATCGGCGGCATAGCGCCAAGCAGCTCGAGAGTGTCCTCGCGAATTCGCAGCGCCTCCTGACTATGCACCGGATTGCCGTCGGCGTCGGACAATGGGCGCGACCGTTCATTGCCGTCGTCATCGCTGACGATTTCCATCGCCCGCGTGGGAAAGGCGGCCTGAAGATAGTCCATCACGAGCTCGCGAGGCGAGAGGTCGAGCGCCAGCTCCGCGCGATCTGCGGGATCGAGATCGGCGAGGCGGCGCGAGAGCAGGGCTTCGCTTGTCGTGACGAGCTGGATGACGGCACTCTGGTCGGACTGCAGAGCGACATCGATCGCGGGGAGCAGGCTTGGCAGTTTCATTGCGAGAAGGAGCGCGGAGAAGAACCGCTGTTTCGCACTTTCGAAGCGTGATCGTGCGGCCGACAAGGCTTGGCCGTTGAGGGTAGCGCCAGTCAGCCGGTCGACGACGCTGGCGGCCGCAAGCGCCTCTTCCATATTCCGATGAATGATCGCCCAGGCGTCCGCATAGGTGTCGAAGTCTCTGATCTGCCCCGGCGTCAGCTCATGCTCGAGGATGTCATATTCGACACCGGCGTAGGAAAGCGCGCGCGCGGTATAGACACCCATGGCCTTCAGCTCGCGCGCGACAAGCTCCATCGCGGCAACGCCGCCGTCACGAATGCGCGCGGTAAACGCCTCGCGGTCGACAAACGCCGTGCCCTCGCCCCATAGGCCAAGCCGTGTCGCATAGGCCAGATTGTTAACGTCAGAGGCGCCCGTAGCGGAAGCGTATATGACGCGCGCGCGGGGCAAGCGGTTCTGAAGCTCGACCCCGGCAATGCCTTGCTGAGACCCCGATGTCGCTCCGAATCGCCCTTCCCCACCGGCGACGCCGCCCATGGCATGTGCTTCGTCGAACAGGAGCAATCCGTCGAACTCGTCGCCGAGCCATGTCAGGATCTGGTCAAGTCGGCGATCGCCACCAGCTTCGCTTCGCAAGGTGGCGTAGGAAGCGAACAAGATGGAATCGCCGATCTCGATCCCGGCGCCGGCACGGACACGGCCCAAGGGTTGAATGTCGAGCGGCGTCCCGCCGAGCGCCTGCCAGTCGCGGCGGGCGTCCTCAATCAGGGCGCTGCTATCGCTTAACCAGAGGTGGCGCCGGTTACCGCGAAGCCATTGATCCATGATGATCCCCGCGATCTGGCGTCCCTTCCCTGCCCCGGTTCCGTCACCAAGGAAGAAGCCCTGGCGATAACTTTGACCTTCGGCGTGGGGGATGAGGGCAAGGCCCTTATCCGGCAGGCGATAGCGGCCCGGGAGGTCGATGTCGGTCGCGGCGAGTGCGTGGACGATCGTCTCGAGCTGGGCCGCGCTCAAGACCTTGTCGTCGAGCACCCGTTTGGGAAGCTGCGGCCTATAGTTCGGCGCCGGTAGCGCGACGGCCGCCATCGCGGCAGACTCGACCAGCGGGCTCGGGTGCTCGGAAGGGTTGTCGAATTCTAGGCGCTGACTGCGCCATGGAACATATAGGGCGGCATCATCATGGGCCGCGGCGACGGGATCGTGAACCCGATAATCGACAGTAGCTATCTCGAAGCTCGGAAGCGGTCGCGCGGCCCGCGGGAAAGACTTGGCGGGGACTGCTCGGAACGCACCAAATAGCGACGCAGGCTTCGCCGCCCCCGGCGGCGGCGGCAGGGGAGCCGGTTGAATAACCGCGCGGGGCGGGACTTCGCGAATGGCTTCGAGAAGGCTGCGAACCGATGCCCGGTTGATTGTCGAGGGCGGGCGCCGGCCCCCGGATCCTTTGTCGGCAACGATAATGCGTACCGCGACCGATGTCCCCTTCCCTGTAAAGCCCTTGTCGAGCCGGAGCATCAACCGGACATGGGAACCGGAAACCGCGCGATCGAACAGCGAGCCGTGCTTTCCGCCCGGGTGGAAGTTGTCCGGCATGATGGCGACGACACGGCCGCCGGTCTGAAGGGCAGCGAGCGCAGCGGCGAAATGGCGGTGAGCGGCGAACGGGTCCACGGCGCCGGCTGCGTTGCGAGCGAACGGCGGATTCATTATCACGACAGTCGGTGCGACCGATACGTGCTGATTGATCTGAGCCGCGTTGAATGACGTGACGCTGATTCCGGGAAACAGGTGTCGGAGCAGCCCTGCCCTGACCGGATCAATCTCATTGATACAGACAGCTTTGGCGCGATCCGCCCATGTGGCGAGCATTCCCACGCCTGCGCTGGGTTCAAGGACGATATCGTCGTCGCCGATCGCGGCGAGGTGGGACACCAGCCATGCGAGCGCCAATGGGGTGGAAAAATGCTGGGTCGAGATTTGCTCCTCGCTCCGGACCGTTTGCGTCGGGAGCCGCCTCTCGAATTCCTCGAGCTTCTCGACGATCCCTGTTGGCGTCTCAGGAAGCATCATCGAGCGCAGCGCGAGTATCGTTCCGACCTCGATCGCGACGAAGCTGTCGCGTTGCGTCCAGGTTCCGTCGGCCGAGCTACTCCCATACGCTGCGGTCATTGCCTCGGTGGCGAGGCTTCTCGGGAGTGGCGCATCATTCTGAAGCGACTTTGCGATCTGGCACGCCGCAGCATATTGGCGCGCTGCCGCAGCAGGCGCCTGGTCGGTTTCGATGATCATGGAAGGGTCTCCTCTTTCGGGCCAATATTGGCCCCGAAAGCCCCTCCCCTTCTCTCACTCCTTTACGCCGGGCGTTGCTGTCTCAGTGGAGCATTCAGTCATCTATTGGCGTGCCGAAGTAGGCCAGGAGACGCCACGCGAGGTCGGGGTTCAACTCGACGAATTGTCGACGCCCGTCGGTGGTGTCGGCTATTTTGCGAATGAGCCCGTCATCGCACATTCGCTGGACAAGGCGGAGAGCCGTACTCAGCGGCAATGCGGAAGATACGCATAGATCGCCGGTGGCGATCTTTCTCTCTTCGCAATGCTGGATGAAGAGGTCGATCAGCATGTCCCACGCCGGCTCGCCTAAGTATTTCCTAGATCCAACAATATGTCTGCGGAGCAAGCGCCTCCGTGCAGTACGCCTTGCATTCGACAGCGCGAGGTCACGATCAGGAAATCCGGTCGACCGGCCAGAATCCCGGAGAAGGTGGTTTTTGACCATTTCCATGAGGCCGCGGCCATGTGGCCGCTGTCCGATCAGAGCGTGGCCCGATCGGCTGACGACGATGTGTTCGGTGAGCTCGATTCCCAAGTTGCTGGCGAGAGCCGCGAGTCTTTCCGTAGACGAGATATCCGCTTCGCTTGGGGTCGGATCACCACTGGGATGATTGTGCACAAGCACAATCGATGCCGCATCGAGCTCCAATGCTCGTTTGAATATGATGCGTGGATAGAGGATGAGCTGGGCCAGGCTGCCCTGCTGCAGCTGCTCGTCCGTTATGAGACGGCAGGCTCCGTCGAGGAACAGAACCCGAAGTACTTCTTCGGGAAGGCTCCCCATCGAGGTCTTGAGATAGGCAATGAGTTTCGGATCAGTCGGCGTGATAGTCCGGCCCATAAGGCTGGAGCGTAGTGCTTCGACACTGGCGGCGCGTGCCGCGAATATGAGGGCCGCAACGCTGTCTCGGCCTCCCAGGGTTCGCCGGAGAGCCTCGGGCTTCTGTGTCAGGACGCGGTCGAGGCTGCGGAATTCGCAGAGCAGCCGGTCAGCTATCTGAAGACTCTCGGAAGGTGCGACTGCAGCGATGAGGGCTGCCAGGACTGATCGCTGCCGCTCCTCCGCAACCGGGTCTGATGCCTCCAGGTTGCGGCGGCGAGGAGCGGCGGCAGAAGCCAGGAGGCAGCAACCTGCATCGTCAAATAGGCAATCGGATGCATCCCCACGTCCGCCAGCCGGCTGAAGTGCGCCAGAAGTGGCAAAGTCTGCAGGACAGCTGCCACCATCGGCCAGAAGCGATGTGCTGTCATCGCCAACATGAAGGTCAAAAGTGCCGCAATCAGGTCGAGAGCCAGATGGGCGGTATCGACGCTCGCGAACTGCGCAGGGATCAGAAGATGAACCAGCTGGTCGACGACGAGCATGCCCAGGAGGATTGTCGCCATCACACGTTCGGGGCCCCCTCCCTTCCATAGCGCGTAGGCCGAAGCCATCAGCAGCAAGATCAAGAATATGACTATCCGCAACATTCTTCCTCGAAATCATGCTGATGGCTCCCAGTCAAGTTTCAGGCGACAAGGGCAAGCTGCGCGCCGGTTGCTTTGGCCTGATTTGGGCATTCGTGCACATCAAGACCCGCGGTCTCCTGCGCGATGTCCGCGAGCTCGCCATGGACACGCAAGACGTCACCGCTTACCTCGACCAGCGAAAGCTGAGCCTTTGCGAGACGCATGATCGATGCCTGGCCGGCCTTGGGCGCCACGCCAACGCGCTGCCGGGCAGTGACGACGCTCGTCATAAGGGTCGAGACGGCGATGAGGGCGCTGTCGAGGCTTGCTTCGGCAAGGGGAACGTCCTGCTGAAGTCGCAGGGTCATTGCTTTGAGATTCTCAGGCATAACTTCTCCTTCCCCGGAAGCGAAGGACTTCCGGGCATTTGTTGGCGTTGCTTTTCAAAAGTTCAGCCGGAGACGAGCCGGGTCAGAGTCTCGGAAATTCCCAGACTTGCATGAACGACAAGCAGCAAAGCGACCAGCATCGTCATCATGAGCGCGAGGCGCGCCAAACCTTTATGATCTCGTCTCCAGATGAGCCCGAGCGGATCGGAAAGTCCTTCCACCGGTCCATCCGTGCTCCGAGCGGCGACTGCCATGTCGGTCAGATGGATTACGGTCGAGGGGTCTCCCTCCGCGAAGTCAGATGGCACTATTTCCGTCCTGTCGGGAATGTGTATCGGATCATATGTGATCCGATCATACTTTTTCTTGAGGCGTGCGTACTCGACTGCAGCCTGATCGCGCGTATCGACACCAAGGATGGATCGAGCCTTTGTAAGGCGCTGGTCGACCGTCGGCTTCGCCAGGCCGATCATGCGCGCGATCTCCTTGGAAGTTTTTCGTTCGAGCAGCGGGTCGAGGCAGGCGCGGTGTTTGTTCGTCAACCGCGACCAACGCTCGAAGTCGGCCTCATCGCTCACGAGAGCACCCGGCAACCTGGCGAGCCGGAAATTCCATGGTGGCCCTTCCGACCCCACGGCATAGCGTCGCCGCCCCATCGGAATGGGACGAACCATTAGCGCGCAACATCGCTCGCTCCCCTCGATCGACATTCGATCGTTATGGTCCGAAACATCGCGCGAGGCGGTTGATCCGGACATCTCTACATCTCTGTTAATAGGGCAAGAAGCCAATATTCGCAAACCGGCGACCCGGGCTTAATGGTGCCAATCTGGAAGTTTAAGACATGATAGGCCAAACATGGACTGTTTTAACTTGCCTACAGGCTGTGGCTAAGCGACACTGTTGGCATCCTTGAACATCGTATAGGGGTTTCGTCATGAGCGTTCACAAGGCTCGTATCGTGTCGGGCGGCAGGCTTCAAATTCCGGCGGACGTGCGTAAGGCGCTCGGGATCGCCGATGGGGACGATGTGCGCCTCGAGGTTGTCGACGGAGAGTTGCGCGTCCGATCATTCCAGACAGCGCTTGGCCGTGTGCGAGCTCTTGTCCGCCACCATGTCCCTGCCAGCGCTTCGCTGGCCGACGAATTGATCGCGGATCGCCGGTCGGAGGCCGCGCGTGACTGATTATGTGCTTGATGCCTCCGCCGTCCTCGCCGTGATTCAGGAAGAGCCTGGAGCGGAGCGGATCGAAGCGCATCTGGACACCGGCTGCATTAGCGCAGTGAATCTGGCCGAGATTGTGGGCAAGCTGCAAGATCGGGGGCTTGGCGACAACGAAATCGATGAGCTGATTGCATTGCTCGACCTCGACACACGCATTTTGGACAAGGAGGGCGCGGTTTTCATGGGCAAGCTGCGGCAATCGACGAAGGTCGCCGGCCTTTCGCTTGGCGACCGGGCTTGCCTTGCGCTCGCACACTCCCTCGGGGCGACGGCTATCACCATGGACCGGGCGTGGAAGGATCTCGAAATCGGCGTCGCCATCGAAGTTGCCCGGTGATGAGACTGCAGCACGCCTATAACGCACGCGGAACCGCATGATGCGTACCGAGATCGACTTCCTGCCGCATCGCAAGCAGCGCGAGCTGGATATTATCGTCGAGATTTTGTTTCAAGGTTTACGCGCCGCGACGGAGAATGCCGTTGGCGCACGGCGTAACGGCAGGATTCTCAAGGTCATCCTTTTCGGCTCTTACGCCCGCGGCGATTGGGTCGAGGCACCGCAGGATGCCAACCAATATCGTTCGGACTATGACATCCTCGTCATCGTCAATCAGAATGAACTCGCAGACCGCGCGACCTATTGGGAGGATGCGGAGCGCCGGATCAGCGACGCCTATCTCCTCGAGAAGGTGATCAAGACGCCGGCGAACTTCATCGTCCATTCGCTTCAGGAAGTGAACGACGCGCTCGCCCATGGCCGTGTCTTCTTCATGGAGATCGTAAAGGACGGCGTCATCCTCTACCAGTCGGACGACAAGGAGCTCGGCAAGCCGAAGCCGAAGACCCCTGAAATGGCTCTGCAGGCCGCGCAGGAGTATTTCGCAGAATATATGTCGGACGCGACTGCGTTCTTCGATGGGTATCGGGATGCGGTAGCACGCGAGCACCTAAGGAAGGCCGCATTCGACCTTCATCAGACCGTGGAGAATCTTTACCAAGGCCTGCTGCTCGTCCTCAAATTCTACACGCCCTACGATCACAATATCCTGTTCCTGCGCGACATGGCCGAGCAATTGGATCGCCATCTATATGATGTCTGGCCACGCGGCACCCGCGCCGAGCGGGCAATGTATCAGAAGCTCAAGGACGCTTATCGGAAGGCGCGATACTCGCGTCACTATAAGATTTCGCGCGAGGAGCTGGACTGGCTGTCGGGCCGCGTCGAGATCCTCGGGCAGCGTGTTCATGAGATCTGCTCGGCACGGATCGCCGCGCTGGAGGCTGAAGCAAAGGCATAGCTGTAGCGCCGCGCCCCGCCAGCCGATCGTTGCCGGAACGGACGAGACCCGGAACGGGGCTCGGTCGAAGCGAAGCGGAGATAGAGCGGCGATCCCGAAGGGAGGCGCCCCTCCCCCAGCCAACATCGCTGCTCCGCGTGAGAATTGTCGAGGACGCAGACATCTGCCGAAATGCTCCACGACTTGGCGTTGTCTGCTCGGCATGTCGGCGCTAGCCTGGCCAGGATTTCTGCCTGGCGGAGAAAAGGGGATCGGTCCTTGGAACCACAATGGCTCACCTACGGGAAACGGCTTCAGAGCATCGCTTCGACGGGGCTCCACTTCACGCGAGATCGGTTCGACCGGGAACGCTATGAAGAGATCGCCACGATCGCCAACGAGATGCTGTCCGCTCTCGGCAATGTCCCGATCGAACGAATCTCAGATCTCGTGCCGGATTTTGCGCGCGGATATGCGACACCCAAGGTGGACGTGCGTGGGGCGCTCGTCGAAGAGGACATGATACTTCTCGTGCGCGAGGAATGCGATGGATTGTGGACGCTACCCGGCGGCTTTGCCGACGTTGGTCTCTCCCCTGCTCGCAATATCGAGAAGGAGATGAGAAAAGAGGCCGGGTTGAAGGTTTCAGCCCGGCGCCTATTCGGCGTTCGACACAAAGCCAGTTCAAGCTATCCCGCCGACGTCCGCGACTTTTACAAAATGTTTTTCCTGTGCGACCGGACTGATAACGCCATTCCCGAACCGGGTCTCGAAACCATCGAGGCGCGTTTCTTCGGGATCGACGATTTGCCGCCCTTGTCGAGAGGGCGGACGATCGAGGCCGACATTCACGCCGCCTTTGCCTATGCCACCGATACGACAAAGCCTGCATTCTTCGACTAAGGTTGGCTCGATAGCAATATGACTGATCAAATCGCCCGGATTCGCATCACGCTCGAAGACATGAAGCCAGCCATCTGGCGCCGTGTCGAGCTGCCCGTGACCAACAGCCTAAAGACGCTGCATCTTGCGATCCAAGCCTGCATGCTCTTCGAAAACTATCATCTGTTCCGCTTCGAGGTCGGCGATGCTGCCTATGGCATCCGCTTCCGCGACGATGATGCGTACATGATCCGCACCCGCGACGCCGCCAATGTACGCATCGGCACGCTCGTCGAGCGCGGGGTCACCAGCTTCATCTACACCTATGATTTCGGGGATAATTGGCGCCATCGTGTGGAGATCGAAGAGGTGACGTCAGCAATTCCCGCAACGGACTATCCTCGCTTCGTCGATGGTGAACGGCGCGCCCCGCCCGAAGATGTCGGCGGCACACCGGGGTTTGAAGACTTTCTCAAGGCCATGGCGAAGCCGCGCCATCCGGAGCGCGCGTCGATGATCCAATGGTATGGCGGCGTCTTCGATCCCGCCGATATCAGTCCTGACGAGGTCAACACACGCATGGCCAAGCTCGCCAAGCGACGGGCGCAGGGAAAGTTGGCTAACGCATCCTCCCCATCTCGAGGCGACTGATCGGCGTCGCTTTTCTCGCTTGCACCATAGCTAAGAAGCGGACCGTCTTCTCTGAGGCGTTAGCTATCTACTTTGTCCGAGTTCAACCCCGCCATAAACTGTGGGGCTCCATCTGTGATACACACCCAGGGAGCCTTCGAACCGACATATATATGTGCGGCATAACCTCGAAACCCCGGATCGTCGTCTAGCAAGCCAGCGGGGATGAAGAATATTTTGCCATCCCGGTCGGTGTGAGGCGTTGGGCTACCGCAAGTTCTGCAGAAGCTGGAGCGCCATCCATTTTGGCCGGGGACTTCGTAGGTCCCAATATTGTCTTCGCCTTTTATCCAGCGGAAGCCATTTCTTGCGGTATAAAAAACGGCGTTGCCGTCGGTTCCAGACACTTTTCGGCACTTTGAACAGTGGCATTGCCCAGCTGGTCCAAATTTTCCTTCGACGACAAAGCAAATTTGTCCGCAAAGGCAAGAGCCATGAATTGGTTCGGG
This sequence comes from uncultured Sphingopyxis sp., assembly GCA_937873425.1. Taxonomy (GTDB): domain Bacteria; phylum Pseudomonadota; class Alphaproteobacteria; order Sphingomonadales; family Sphingomonadaceae; genus Sphingopyxis. Next base: position 38,713 of record CALMYE010000278.1, read on the forward strand.
CATGACGACCTCCTGTATGTCTGGCACGAACCGACACTACCGAAGCTCGGTATGCACGCAATCGATCATCTTCTGACCAACAGATTTCTCCCGCCAGACGAAAATCACATCGATTTGGGCCGGCGCTCTTCGCCGGAGTCATCTCGGCTCATCCGCGGTCGGTTTGCGGGGCCAGTTGTCTTTCATCGCCTTCCAGCGGCCTGCTTCATCCAGTTGGGCAGGATCGGTCGGCATCTCGTTCTTTAACCAGAAATTGAACCATGCGAGATTTCGCTCATAGACTGCCAACCGGTGCGCGGGTTGCCATTTGATGTGATCTTCGTCCGGAAAAATATAGAGATCGCTGGGAATCCCTGCTTGAACTAACGCCGTGTGGCTACCGACCATCGCTAGATACTCATTGTCCGCAGCCTGAAAAAGGAACGGAAATCTCACGCGCCGGGGATCAAGGGTGATTGAGATCTTCGACCAGAACCCGGGGTTCGCGTCCGCGAGGCGAGGCCACCCGCTTTCGTGATAGTTCTGCGCGATCATTGGCCCTAAGATCGCGTCTTGGAAGGGCTCCCATCCACAGCCCGAGACTGACCCAGCTGAAAAAAGCTGGCTGTTTACCGCGGCAAACTGAACTGTGGTGCATCCGTCGCTCAGTCCGGAGATTCCGATACGTTGCGGATCAACGAGACCCTTGTCGATCAGTCGACGGGTGGCGATCTCGATCGCCGATATAATACTCCGTCTACCTCTGAAATCGTCGTTGAAGGCTGCTACGAGTTGCTCGATTGATTGTCTTCTCCCGACGATATCTTCATACGTCAGATTGTCGACGCTGAGAATGAAGTAGCCTCTTCCGGCAAGCGTTTGGATCGGCACCTCGTCCCCGATACCCCCGCGAAGGAATCCCTTGGTCCGATATTGAACGATCACCATCGGGTAGCGGCGGCCAGGCTCGTACCCGACTGGATAAACAAGATCCCCATAAAAGGGCACGTTTTCAGCGTTGAGCCAATTCAACCGCTCTACGCGCCCGAGCGATAGGTTCGAGAACTCCGGGTTTGGATCAAATATCTCTTTGATTTGGCCGGTGGCTAGCTGAAGTCTCACGAAATGGCGCGGTCGTCGCGACCGCTCCCGCAGGCAGAGCAAATCATCTGCGATCGGCTGACATTCGATCAACGCGTCGCTGGTGAGGAGAAGGCGTCTAGGTTCACCTTGACCCGGAATCCATTCGTAAATGGCAGTGAGGCTGTTTGCCCAACCCTCGCGGCGCGAGAATCTAATCCTGGTTCCATCGTCATTCCACCAGACTGAAGTGGACCAATCGAATTCGCAGGCCCTGAAATGGCACTGTTCTGACTTTTCGTTACGTTTGGCCGTCAAGCGATAGAGGGGAGGGAAGAGTGGAGTGTCGATGGTTTCCGCCCATGCTTCCGAGCCGCCAGCAGCTCTCGAATACGCCGTGGCGTTTCCCGGAAGACCTCGAGCTACGTCAAACAGACTGGCCTCATCGGCACGCGCCTCTCGTTCCCGCCCCTCTTCAAGATCTACACTCGCCAAGAAGCGATCCGCGTCGGGCGTCTGAGGCCTCGCGCCACGCACCGGAAACGCCCGCGCATCGAACCGCCAGCCCCTCAATCCTTCCCGATCAATCTCAGCTGATTTTTCGGGCAATTTTGGGCGGGACGAATAAACAACCGTTCGTCCGTCCTCGGTAATCCGGAAGTCATCGACATTCACGAGAGAATTCGTGACCTGACTGGCAGCCCCCGTGCCGACATCGACACGCCACACCTGAGTCAAACCATGCTCGCGTTTCAGATATGCGATCCAGCGCCCCGCCGGTTCCCAACGGGGCGTAACTGGCGCGGCAGTTCCAATAGGAAACTTCGCCCACCCATATCTGGGCGGTTCGTCACGGATGAGTTCGCGGCTAAAATCGAGGATCCGAACATTTGCCGGCCTCTCGAGCGAAAGAATAGCCAGTCCGACACAGTACACGTTTTCGCTTGGAAATCCTCGATGGAGGAAGAACGCCACCCATTTTCCGTCAGGCGATATGGTGAACAGCTTTCGGCGGCGGTCTGGCAACGTCGCCGGCCCAATATCACGTAGCTGCGCAAGCAGCTCGGGCGTGACGAGACCGGTACGAATCTCCTTCTGTGCTGGTGGCGCCAATCTCGCACAGACATCGGCGGCGAGCGCGGAATGTGGGAGGACGCCCGCTGCCCCGGCCACCAATGTCGCGGCGAAGCGCTTTGGGAACGACACGTCACCAAGCCTTCGACAACGTCAGGCTTATTACCCTCCCAAATGGCGAATGATTGATCGAGTCATATCGGAATGCCGCCGGATCGACCGTTCGAATGAGGCTGGGCTTCTCATTGAACAGATTTTGAATAGCGATGGTCAAATTCGTGCCCGACAGCAGGCCGCTCGCCCTCGCGCTTCGGAAGGTCGCGACAGTGTCGAACGTCACAAAGGATTGGACTCTCGCACTTGGCTGGAATCGATTGTCTTTGGTGCCGCCAACAAATGATCCGGACGCACTTAGCACGAAATTGGCTTCCTCCCAGCTCGCGCTCATTCTTCCGCGCCAATGCGGCGGCTGAAATATCAAGCCCGCTTGCGGCATGGTCGGAAGATTGGCCGTTATCCGCCGAGAGCTATCGAGGTAGCTCAGCGCTCCCTTGAATGACAAAGTCCTGTCGTCTCCAAGATCATGGAGAAAACTCACCGATCCGTCGAAACCTTCGGCCGATTGCAGAGATATATTCTGGAGCTGATCGTTGACGATCGCTGCGACCGCGCCGGGATCGAAGGCGGCGCCTGTAAAATTTGCGAATGTGCCGGTAAGGCCGTCGACGATCGAGAGCACGTCCGTCGCCGACGGATTGAGCGCTACAAAGTCGCCAAATACCGGAAGCAATGCACTTGTCACCGGAGAAATCGGCTCCGCGACGCGATTTTTATATCGAATCCTGAAGTATCCCAAGTCGATCCTCAGCCCGGGAACGCTCACGGGCTCGATCGACGATGACAGACTTAATGTGGTCGCACGTTCCGGCTGAAGGTTCCCATTGCCGCCAAATACCAAGAGCACGGGATTCGCGTTTGCGGGCGCGGGGTTGAAAATGAATCCCGGCACCAACTGTGCATTCGTCGTTTGGCCCGTCTGAAAGAGGGTCGGAACCTTGAACGATTTGCCCCAACTTGCTTTGAGTTCTAACCCGTGGATGGGCGCGTAAATCAGCCCCAGCTTCGGCGTCGTAACACGGTCGATTCCTCTATGATCCTCGATGCGGATTGCGCCATTCACCTGCAGTTTGCTTGCGAAGGCGACCGCATTTGTCTCTGAAATCAGCGGCAACGACACTTCGCCGTAACCGAACAAGACTTCGCGCGATTCACGAAAAACATCGATTGGCGCCTCAACGCCGCCGACAATTCGGCGAGAATCGACGCGAAGACGGTTGGAGCGATAGCCCGCCCCGATCGCCAATCTTGCGTCGCCGCCGGGCAAACTAAAAATTGGCCCCTCTGCGCCAATCTCGCCTGACCTCAGACTATTATCATAATTGGGCAAGGCGCGCATTGTCTCGACACCGCCGGCATATGTGAGATTCGAGATCGTGTTGTTGCTCTGGCTGTACGTTCCAAGGATATTCAGATTCCAACCCGAGGGCAGTGAAAAGCGGAATGCCGGGGATACAGACCAGCTGTCGACGCCCGAGGCGACAACACTCCCTTGCCGGTAACAGCTGATCGAAACGGCGGCGCTGGTCGGCGAAATACAGCGCGCCGTCGTGCGATGCGTAAAGTGGCCGTCAATCTCAAGGACACTTGTATCGGAGATTTCTTGCCTGCCTGCGAGGACGATGCTCAATTGCTTTTGACCGGGCACGACAGTGGAGTCGGGAAGAAGGTTGCTGGTATAGGGTCGCTGCCGTCCTTTGATTTCGCCAGTTCGGGAGAAGTCGCCGGCGAGCATAAAGCTACCACCGTTCCACGAAGGACCTCCGACAGCGCTATATTGCTGTGCAAAGGCTCCGCCCTCTGTCGCGGCGCCGATCCGCGCGGAAGTGAACAACCGGTCAAAGGTGCGCCTGAGAATGATATTGGCGACGCCGGCTACGGCGTCCGATCCATAGAGTGCCGATGCGCCGTCGGTTATCACATCAACGCGCTCAATCGCCGCCAGCGGTATTGCCGAAATATCGATGCCTTGACTGATGGCATCGAATGCGACGCGATGGCCGTTCAATAGCGTCAGCGACGCATCTGGGCCCAGACCTCGCAGATTGAGAGTCGAGGAACCGGAGACGTTCGAAAAACTGCCTTGGCCGGTCGGCGCGATCGTGGGATTCTGACCGCCCGAGAAGTTCTGCGGGAGATCGCGGATCACTTGACCGAGATCGGTTTGGCCCGCCCGCTCCGCATCGCGCCGCGAAATGGTGGTAATCGGTGAGGTCGTCTGACCACCCCGAATCCGCGAGCCCGTCACCACGATCTGTTCGTCTTGAGCAGCCAAAGGTTCGCCGGTGAAGGAAAGCTCTTCCGCCGTCGACCGCACTGGGGAAGGCACAACCATGTAGGTCCGCTGTCCAGTCGATCTTACGGTCAGCCCCGTTCCGGCGAGCAATTTCGAGAGAGCCTCTTTCACCGTCATCGTTCCGCGGACTTCGTTTGTGCGAAGACCCTTGGTAAATCGTCTGGCGGCTGCGATCTGAATCTCCGCCTGGCGCCCGAGCGCCGGAATCCCGGTCTCGGCTGGCTGCGCGGGAACGTCGAATGAACGTGTTTGGGCAGCGGCGGGCGTTGGCATCGCCACGACACAGATGGACGCCGATGACGCCAGAAGAATGCTGCTTTTGGTCCCGAAATTCATTGAATTGCCCCCTCATTCACGGGCCGTTGAAGCCCTGTCATTGAAAGGAGCCTTCCAAGAGAATTTTCCTTATTTATTCCCTCAGAACGATGTCTCTTTAGCGGGCAACAATCTTGATTTCCTCGGGGTTTGTGAGGTCGAGGGACCGATCGAAGCTTCCAGCAATGACCCGCGCGAAGCCTTCGGGATCGTTTGTGCGGAATACTCCGTCGAACTCCTCGCCCGCCAAGCTCGGATCCGCCAAGATGACCTTCCGCTTATTATAGCGATTGATGTCGGCAATGGCGTCTTTCACGCGCGTTCCGACAAGATCAATTTTCCCAGTGCGCCACGCAAGCGAACGTTCGACAACGTCCGGTTCCGATTGCTCGCGAACGACAGCAGAGCTGTCACTCACGATAGCGGCCTCGCCCGCCCGAAGGCGCATGCGCGGACTTTCGTTGCCGATCTTCCAAACCTCAACGACGCCTTCGGTGACGCCTATCTCGGCGCCATCTGCGCGGCGCCTTACCGCGAAGGCCGTTCCGACAGCTCGAACCCGGATGTCGCCAGCCTCGACCTCAAAGGGACGAGTGGTATCCTTATGAACCTCGAACCACACCTCGCCGCGATCGAGGCGAACGACCCGGGCCTTCTTGGCGAAGGCGATCTCGACCTTGCTGTCCGTGTTAAGGGCCGCGGTTGAGCCGTCATCAAGCGCGACGCGACGCACTTCGCCAATTTCGGTGGAGTACGAGCTGCCGGCATCGGCAAGATAGAGACCACCGACAATCGAGGCCGCGAGTGCTCCGCCAGCCCATAGCAGCAGGCTTCGGCGACCGGGGTCGGATACAGGTTGTTCGACATCCTCATTGATCGATTGAAACGGACGCTGATCGGATAGCGTGGTCCATAGCGCCTGAGCTTGCACGAGCGCGCCCCGATGGCGAATGTCGAGGTTCAACCAGTCCTCGAGCGCGACGTCGTCGGCCTCGGTCCAATTCTCGGAGTCCATACGCGCAACCCACTGAGCGGCGGTTGCGTCGATAGAGGCGCTGGTTTGGGTCATCGGCGCGCGCCTCCCTCACCAAACCGTTGCATGGCTTGGTCCGCCCGATACTCAGCATCGCGCCATGCGGCGCGAAGATACCGAACTCCAAATTGCACATCATTCTCCACAACCGATTCCGTTACCCCCAACGCCGCTGCGATCTCACGCTGGGAGAGACCATCGAATTTTCGCATTTCGAGAATGCGTCTGCATCGTTCCGGAAGATCCGGTAGCAACGCGATGAGCTTTGCCAGAGCATGCCGATCAGCGGCCACTGTCTCGGGATCGGGAAGGTCATCGACTAACGCGTCCTGCAGGTCCACAATCGATTCGATCGGCACGATCTTCGCTCGCTTGCGCGTACGAATGAGCAGGTTGCGGGCCATAGCGAAGAAATAAATGTTCGGCTGCTCGATATGCTCGACGCTCTCGATCGTAGCAAAACGGCAGTAGCAATCCTGCACAATTTCGTCGGCTTCTTCCGGCGAGGCGCGCGATGCGCGAAGCCAAGCGCGCACACGATGTTCGTGTGGGATGACCCACTGAGCCACCCACCCCGCCCGCCTTCGGAGCCGATCCCGGTTCATGTTCGGCTTCGTCGCTAACCTCCCGTGCTCGCTCGACGTCTCTTTAGTGGAAAGAGCCTCAGCAAGGAATTTTCCTTATTTCGAGACTGGGGATCCTTTGAAGATGAATTAGTCTGACCGAGCTTCGACATAGACTTGAAGCATCGCCCCGATCGATTATGGATATGGCTGTGGGGCGGACAGAGCCGGCAATCGCTCCATGGGATTATCCTGCCGGGTATCACTACGCTCGTTGTTTGCGTCGAGCGGTCGCGGTCGAAATTATCGATGCGGCACACCTTGCATCAGTTTGGCACCGGCGATCCCGGGCGCCCGACATCTGTCGGCCCGAGAGGCCAAGTGCATTCATGTCACCGAACCGCGATCTCCGCAGCCCGACGGGCGGGCTGAATGCAGAGGACTCGTCCATTGTCGACGGCAAGGCCGCGATCGAGGAAGATATTGAGTCACTGTTCCGGAAGGAAGCTCCTCGCCTCACGCGGTATTTCCGCGCGCGGCTTCGCGACGGCGACGATCCGGGCGATTTCGTCCAGGAGTCCTTCGTTCGTCTCGTGGGATCGTTGGCGCAGCGAGCGATGCCGACACCCGGTGCCTACCTGCAACGCATCGCCCGCAATTTGCTTTACGACCGCAGCAAGCGCGCGGAGGCGCGACTGGCATCGTTTCATGTGCCGATCGGCGAAGGATGCGAACCGGCTGTCTCGCCCGATCAGCATCACGGTATCGAAGCTGAGGACGTGATGCGAGCTTATCGCCGCGCCTTGGCCGAGCTGCCCGATCGCACGCGAGAAGTATTTCTGCTTCACCGTGTTGACGAGCTTGCCTACAGAGAGATTGGGGAAAAGCTCGGGATTTCGATTCCCACGGTGCAATATCATGTCGCACGCGCTCTCGCCCACATCGACGCGGCCCTGGAGCGGGAATGAACGAAGATAATGATACGCCAAAGCGGCCCGGTAATCTGAGGGACGAGGCCGCTGAATGGTTTGCGATCATGCGCGGCCCGGATGCCGATGCGCGCCGCGAAGAGTTCGAAGCATGGCTCGCACGAGGTGCCCTGCATCGCACGGCCTATAACAAAATCGCGGAGACCTTCAGTATCGGCAAAGGGCTGAAGGAGGATGCGCCGGACGACGCTGGCTCTGCCGCGCCGAGCCCTGCCAGTCAGAAGCCCGGAATACTGAAAATGGCCGGGCTTGCACTGTGCCTCGTCGGCGCGGCGGCGGTGCTCTATCTCGGCGTGGTTTCGCCCGGCACGCTCAAGCAGGATGGCCCCAAGATCGCCAATGGGGGCACCGCCGGTGGAAACTCGAGCCAGCTGCAGAGCAAGCTCGGTGAAATCCGGGAAGTGCAGTTGCCAGACGGATCGCGCGTGACGCTCGATACCGATAGCCTTGTGCTGACCAAATTTGACCGGGACCTGCGTGATGTTCGGTTAGTACGCGGCCGTGCCCGGTTCAATGTAGAGAAGGACAATCGGCCGTTCGTCGTGGCAGCGGGAAATGGGACCATAACCGCGCTGGGAACAAGCTTCGACGTTGGCCTGGCTCGCGACGAGCGGGTCACGGTCCAACTCTTCGAAGGCTCGGTCGACGTCCGAGTTCGAAGAGATCTGTCTGCGGCTGAAACGCCAGTCCGGCTTGCCCCTGGTCAGCAGCTGATTTTCCGGGCCGAGAAAGCGGCGGCCCCGATTCAGGTGACCAATGCGCCCGTTACCGATCGGCGTTGGCCCGAAGGGGTCAGGGAGTATGACGGCGTGCGGCTCGGCGATGTCGTCGGGGAAGCGAACCGCTACGCGACCGGGCCTATTTTGGTGGCGGCCGCAGACGTCAGCGACAGAAAAGTTTCAGGCACGTACCGCCTTCGAGATGTCGAGCGGCTAGCCGAGAATCTCGCCGATATGCTTCGCTTGGCTCTCATTCGCGGAAACAATCAGCTGCTTCTCGTCAAGACGTGCCCATCACCGCGGAAGGAAAACTGCACTCCGCCCTCATAATTCGAGAGCCTCGCTCGTCGCTTCCCCAACACCGGCGCGCTCGCCGGGACAGGGAGGCGAAATTCATGTCAGTCAGGGACCAAATCTTTACGTCCGCGATCGCGATCAGCGCGGCGCTGGCGTGCACACCCGCGGCCGCGCAAACCGAGCAGCGCCGCGGTTATCAACTCGAAGCCCAGGACTTGGGTACTGCATTGCGCGCGGTCGGGCGAACGTCGAACAGCGAGATATTCTTCGAGACAAACATCGTAGACGGGAAGCGAGCGCCGGCCCTGAGAGGGCAATACACGCCTCGCGAGGCCGTAGAAGCTCTGATCCAAGGGACGAACCTCGTCATCCTCGAACGGCGGGGGGCGATCATTCTCCGCGAGCGATTTCCCGCGTCGCAAGCGACGGTGAACGACAGCAGCGGTCAAAGCGAGATTATCGTTACCGGATCGCGCATTCGAGGAGGCCCGGCTACGTCGCCCGTGACCACAATTTCGCGCCGCGACGCGGAACGAGCCGGACAGACCGACCTTGGTCAGGTCATTCGTGATATCCCGCAGAATTTTTCGGGCGGCCAGAACCCGACAATTATTGCGGCAGGCCAAGGTGGTTTCACGAACGTCTCCGGATCGTCCGCCCTCAACCTCCGCGGTCTCGGGCCAGACGCATCGCTGACGCTCTTCAACGGACATCGGGTTGCCTTTGACGCTGTGAGCCAAGGTATCGACATTTCGGCGATTCCGCTGTCCGCTATTGAGCGGGTCGACATCGTAACTGATGGGGCGTCAGCGCTCTATGGGTCGGATGCGGTTGCCGGCGTAGCGAATGTGATCCTGCGGCGCCGGGTCGAAGAGGTCGTCACGTCTGTGCGCCTTGCGGGAACGACCGACGGCGGAGGCTTTACGCAACAGTATAATTTAGTGGGTGGTCCTTCCTGGAGCTCTGGAAGCTTGATGGCGGCCGCCGATTTCCAGAAAGCAGACGAAATCACCGCCCGCCAACGCGCTTACACCGGCAACTTGCCCCCGGACGCGACACTTATACCGGGTCAAAAGCAGGTCAGCATTGTGGCAGCTGGTCGCCAGATCCTGGGCGATGGCATCAAGTTCGAGATCGACGGGCATTATATGCATCGCTCTACGGCACGGTGCATCACGGCGTCGGTATCGCCAAGCTGTTATGGCCAAGGCAGTGTGGTGTCATCGACGGCTGACAGTTGGTCGGTATCGCCGTCTCTGGAAGTTGGACTGAGCGGCGACTGGTCGCTTCGTTTTTCCGGAACGTACGGAGAAAGTGACACGTCGATAGCAACGCGTGTCTTTTTCAACCGGGCCGAGGCCTCGCTTGCGTTGCCCAATTATGCAAATGCGTTGAGGTCCTTTGAATTCGGCGCCGAAGGAAGTTTGTTTCCACTTCCAGGAGGCGAAGCAAGGCTCGCAATTGGTGGCGGTGTCCGCACAAACAAGCTGACAGTCGATTCCCGGCGTGTCGTCGGTGGGATCGAAACGCCGATCGACATATTCACGGAGACGCGAAAGGTCACCTTTGGCTACGGCGAGCTCTCTTTGCCGTTTGTATCCCCGAGCAATTCGCTGCCACTCGTCAACAAATTTCAACTCGTCGGAGCCTTTCGGTTCGAAGATCATCGAGGTATCGACCAGGTGACGACGCCCAAGGTTGGTGTCGTCTATTCTCCATCGAACGGCGTTGATTTCAAAGCGAGCTGGGGCAAATCGTTCAAGGTTCCGACCTTGTATCAGACCGGGCAGACGTCGAATGCGCAGCTCCTTCCGGGCTTCATTTTCTCGCCCGCACCGACGAGCAGCAACCCTGTGCTCTATCTTTTCGGCGGCAATCCGAATCTCACCCCCGAGCGCGCTACGACGTTTACCACGTCGCTGACAGTCGAGCCCTTTGAAGGTCTGCGCGCGGAGCTGGGATATTTCCATATTCGCTACCGTAACCGCGTGAGCTCTCCCTTTTCTCCAATTACGAGCGCCCTGCTCCCGGTCTATGCGGCTTTCGTGCGGCTGAACCCGAGCGCCGCTCAGGTGAATGGTGCAATCGACGACATTTCGGGCGTCTTCGAAAACTCGTCGGGCCAAGCCTTCGACCCAGCCGGCGTGGCGGCAATACTCGATAATCGGCTTCAGAATATTTCGCTGCAATCGCTGAGCGGCATGGACGCCGCAGTGAAATATTCGCACGATTTCGGCGACAGCGGGAAAATACAGATCAACGGCACGGTAACCTATCTCGATAGCACCCGTCGGATTACCGCGGATTTGCCCCTGATGGCGCAGTCGGGCCTGATCTTCCGGCCACCCCATTGGCGCGCGAGATTGAGCGGAGGCTGGGAAAAGGATAATGTCAGCATCACCGCGATAGGAAGCTATATCGGCCCCGTGCGGGACGATCGCTTTCAGCCGATTACCTCGGTGCCAGCGTTCGTAACCGTCGACACGGTTCTGCACCTTACTACCGAACGAAACAGCGGCCTCCTCGGGGGGCTGGGTTTCACGGTTAGCATCCAGAACATCTTTAATGAGAAGCCGTCTCCGATCCGCTTCGTGGATCCCGCCGCGCTTCGGTACGACTCTGTCAACCAATCGACGCTCGGGAGAACTTTCAGCCTGACGCTATCGAAGGCTTGGTAGAATGGCCGAGCGAATTGCAACGACTGCGTCGATGATATTCTGCGCGCTCTGTGCCTTAGCTGGAACAGCGAAGGCCTCGGAGTGCGGAGAGCTTCTGCCGCCGAGTAACGTGGCTGATAATCGCTCCGGCGTCACGCCCGAGCAGCTCCTGAAACTTCGCGATATTGGGCAAGCCTATGGCGGAGATCCAAGGCGCCATCTCTTCACATTCTCTCCCGACGAACAATCAATTTCGTTCCAAATTCACAGAGCTGACCCTTCGACGAACAGCTATTGTGTCGGTTTGGTCGTCCTGCCGACCCGCAATGGAGGGCGGCCTCGCCTGATCGACATCAGTCATGATCTCATTATGGACCGGCCTGCCTGGTACGGTTGGTCAGCGTTCCCAATAGGCACGCCGGCAACAATCACCCCGCGGTGGCTTCCAGGAGGGCGGCGGATTGCATATCTGAAACGCGCCGATGGCTTAACCCAAGTCTGGCTCGCGAACGTGGATGGCTCGGGTGCCAAGCAATTTTCTCAATCTGCTACCGACGTCGACGACTTCCGTCTCTCTCCTGATGGGCGTTCGATCGTCTATGCGACGCGCCCGGAGATTCCGGAACTGCAGCGGCAGATCGATGTCGAGGGGCTCACAGGCTGGCGCTACGACCAGAGAGCTTTTCCCGTTCGAGGGGCTCGACCTCAAGTTCCGGCGGCCTCCACCAAGTTCGTGCTGAAAGACATCGAGAGCGGGCGAGAGAGGGCTGCGACTGACGATGAAGCCCATGAACTTGCTTCGAGCGACGAATCACAACCACGGGCCGTCAATATCGAGAGGCAAGAAGCATGGAGCGAGCCGGAGAATACGGCGATCTATCCGCCTGATTATCGCCTCGTCGTCAGCAGCGGGCAGGCCAATCTCTCGTGCCCATCGACAATCTGCAAACTCGATCGATCTTCGAATGTCTGGTGGGCCGGCGACGGGAAGAAGGTAATTTTCACACGCCGGGAAGGCTGGGCGAACAGCCTGACCGGAATTTACACGTGGAAACCCGGCGACGAGTTGCCAAAGCGGGTCTTGGTGACGGGTGATGCTCTCATCGAATGTCAGCCCCTGGGGGCCGGACTGCTCTGCCTGCGCGAAGGCTCCCTCGAACCCCGCCACTTCGTAAAGTTCGATTTCCGGAACGGAGCATCGGAAAAGCTGTTTGATCCCAACCCCGAAATAGGAAAATCGAACTTGGGTCGCGTTGAGCGTCTGCATTGGCGCAACGCGCGGGGCGTGCCGTGGTACGGCGACCTGATTTATCCGGTCGGCTATCAGCGCGGCACTCGCTACCCGATGGTGGTCGTCCAGTATCGCACTAGGGGATTTTTACGTGGCGGCACAGGCGACGAGGTCCCTATTCAGACGCTCGCCGACCAGGGCTTTCTCGTGCTGAGCGTGGACAATCTGACCTATGAGGACATTGTCGGCCGACAAAAGACTGCCGAAGAGCGAACTGCTGCATTCAACCGTGACTTTGCCGGTAGAAAGCACATCCTTTCCGCAATCGAATCGGCGATCGAAATCCTTGCTGACAGAAATCTCGTGGCGAAGGACAGGATCGGCATCACCGGTCTAAGCGACGGCTGCACAACAGCAAAATTTGCCGCGATTAACAGTGACAAGTTCGCCGCTGGCTCCGTCTCAGGCTGTGGCCTCGAGCCAGATCAAGATGCAGTTCTCGGACCAATGATCGCTCAGACGTATCACGATAGTGGATGGCCTCGGCTTATAGACAATGCCGCGGGCATTTGGTCACAGATAGCTTTTGTCCCGCAGCCTCAACGTGTTAGATTTCCCTTGTTGTTTCAAGCTGCCGAGAACGAGTATCTGGCGATGGTCGGCAGCCATACCGCTCTTCGACAGTCGGGAATGCCGAGCGACCTTTTTGTTTTTCCTGATGAGGATCATATCAAATCCCAGCCGGCGCACAGGCTCGCCGTTTACCGCCGAAATTTGGATTGGTTTGGGTTCTGGCTCAAGGACGAGATCCCGTCGGACCCAACTCGAAGGACAGAAGTCGAGCGGTGGCAAGAGATGCGCAAATATTGGCTGGGCCATGCCGGCGCACTAAATGCTCAGGCGGGAAGTAAGGAAGGCGAAGACCAATGAGCAATCCATGCTTCGGTATCGACCAGCTCCATGATCCGGGCGCAGTCATTTCGTTGAAGGGGCGCACCGTCACGCAATGCTGCTTCAAGCGCTTTGCGATCGATTAGACGGTTCGCGGCCAACTGACCGTTCAATAGGCGATCAGCGATTCCTGCGCGATGGCGATGGATGAAGTCCCCTACGAACCCGTCGGGGCTACCCTTTCCATGGCGTCCGACAACTCTCGGCGGAAGAGCACCTGAGAATGCCCGGCGAGCCGCTGAGCGGTCCACCCCGCCTTCGCAGGCTTCCCACGATGGAATTCCCAAGCAAGCTTCAATGACCGGTTGCGACAGAAGAGGGCTGATCATCGGCACGGCCAATTCCTTGTCGCGATGCTCGATGTGGTTCATCGCACGCAAGATCATGGAAATATGGCCGACCTTGCCGAGCGGCGCTTCAGCCGGCGCATTCAACCACGGATGCTCGACAGGGCGTGCAGCTTTGTCAGCCAAAAAATCGGGGTCGAGATAGTCGACATCGGCATGCCAGCCTGTTGCGCCACGGCTTCCGCGAGATCCAACGCGAATGGCTTCGCGGAGGACGCGCCAAATGCTGGCGCCCGTAATGGTGCAGATATCCGAGATTGTGTCTATCAAACCCTTGGACAGACCTTCGGTTCTGTATCTGTCGACGATCGGCCTAGCCGAGTGTGTGAGATAGAAGACATTGTCACCGCCGGCACCCACGAAGAACGCATCTACATTCAAACGGTGCGCCGCGTCGCGGACGGCTCGGTTGTAAGCTCTCTCGTGAGATTTTCCATTAGGAATGGGCACAGCTTCAGCAACTGAACGATCGAGATCGATGGCGTCGCTAACGTATTCGCATTCGAAGAGTTGAGCCCCGATTTGCTCGCATACCAGACGCGCATACAGCCGCTCGTCGCCGACAGGATCGGATGTGACAGCAGTAAGGCACTCCAACCTCTGAGAAGCTTCAGCGAGGCAGACGGCTACGATGGACGAATCGAGGCCACCCGACAGCCCAACCAGTGAGTGCGGATAGCAGGCAGCCCACGTGGCGTGCGTATCTCGGAGAATCTGTCCAAGCCGGTCACTTCGCTCCGCCGTGCTTTTCGAAAAATCAGTTTCGACGTGGCTCCAGGGATTCCAATGCTGCGAAATCTCTTCCCTTTGACCATCCCATGTCAGCATATGGCCAGGAAGCAGCTGCTTTATCCCGGCAATAGCCGTTTCAACTCGCGGGAGCTGACTGAAATAGAGCGTCTGGCCAACCACCTCTAAATCCACGGATGGTCGCAGGAGTCCCGCGCTTACAAGGAGCGGGGCGTCCGAAGCAAAGGCCGCAAAACCTGTACCGGCGACTTGATAACAAGGTAGCCCGCCTGAAGGGTCGCGCAGGATAACCACACCGGTTGGGCCATCGGCAACATGGACGTAACTTCCCCAGAAGTTTGAGATCAACTCCTCCGAAGATCGAGCATTCTGACGCATCCCCGACGGTGATTTCGGGTTGGAGCCTTTTTTCCGAAAAATCTTTCCGATGGTTACTCCGTCTCCGATCGGATTTCGGTTCACCTCTCCGGTATCGGTGACCATCACGATCAGCCTATTCGTTCGGTATGCAATTGGCATTGCCGCCTGTACTGCGAGCGAATGGAGGCGGTCATCGTCCCAATGTCGCGGGTCGAAAGCCATTGCGAGGTATCGGAGCGGCCTCATATCGCCAGAATCGGCGTGAACAATTTGGCTCGGTCGGGCTTCTCATTGTAGATCGTATATCCGTGTTGCACCCAGCAATGCGCGGCAAATGGCGCTTTCTGGACGCCGATGACTGCTTGCACGGTCAGACCGTTTTTTTGACACACGGAAGCGAGCGCAAAGGATCGCTCCAAGCATTTGTCATGGCTGCCGAGCAGTAAGTCCGAAATCTCGAACGCTCGGACTATTTGGCGCGCATCTGCCGGTCTGCGCGAGGTCGCGCGTCTTCTAGGCTCGCGAAGACGACGCATCTGTCGATCAAATCGCCAGTGTTTGATGCGCCACGCCCAGACCATCCTTGCAAAGAGGGCCTCGATAATTCCCAGTAGCGAGGAACGCACTCCCATCGTGTCCAAGCCCGCCACCGGTGCCGGCACCTCCGGGATTTTCGGATCGGTTCCATCGCAGTCGCCTTCCGTGGAGCGAAGGATCCGGAGTTGCTCAAGCCGTCTAAGTGCGGCGGCTTCGTGATCGCCGATCGCCTGGTTCGTCAGCCAACGACGAAGGATATCGTTCTGGCTGTGCGGGAGTGCGAAGTATCGCTCGGCCTGAAGGTCTAATAGAATGACCTGATCTCCGCAAACGCAGAGGTGGATTCCATCTTGAATCTCAAACGCCATGATGCGGCCAGAGAAGGATTGGGCGCGCGATCTTTGGCAGTCGCGCGCCCTCCCCTTCAGTCGTCCGAAAGGCCGGCGAACGGCAGCTTGCCGCCGATGTTGTCATTGTCGACAAGGCCCGGGCCTTTGGTTTCCTCGGTGACGCCGCCGAGATCGATGAGATCGTCATTCTGTTCGTGGTTCATGATTCTCTCCATTCGCTTTCGATCGCTGCGGAACGCAGCATTCGAAGGCTAGTGCCGCTGCCGGTGATCAGCGATGCGATAAGCCCCCGCATATGAGGGCACTCTCGGTTGGGCCTTGCGCGTAACTTGGATCAGTTCAGGGGAGCGACTTCATTCTCATTGGGAATCAGTACGAACGTTCGTCCCGGCTAGGACTCCCGATGGCCGCGGCGATTTCAGCAACGCGTCGCTGACGCCTGCGATGATAGGCCCAAATTGACCGTACGAGGTCTGACCATCGACCGCGTACGGTCAAGGCCTGGACCGCCCGTAGCTCGTCCGCCACGCCGTTGAGAACCGCGGGCTCCCTCAACCTCGCTACGCTGAGTCGCTCCCCTGCAGAGGCGACGGCGCATGCAAGTTCGCTACTTGAAGATACGGCCGCGATTGCTGAAAACAATCGAGCCGTGGCAGTCGCAATGCTGATCGGCGTGGTCAGCTCCGGCAGAGGATCGATGATCAACTGCACGGCTGGTTTGGCATCGATGCGCTTCGGATTCAGGGCGCTGCGAACGAGCTGGCCATGCCAAAAGTATAGGTCGCTCAGTTCGGCCACACCGACATTTGGTATTTCGTAGCCGCCTCCGGCGTGCAGTGAGAGCAGGCGTTCGCCAACAAGCTGGGAAGCGGCATTCCGGATCGGCGTTACGCTCGTGCCATAGTCATCGGCCAGCGATCGCTCGATCAGCGTGGTGCGGGGTGCAAAGCGGCCACGAAGGATATCTTCCTTCAGGAGCGCGTATACACGAGATGATGTGGCGGGGCTCGAGAGCATCATGATGAAAGCCCAATCTTGCCGCCGCGATCGCTCAAATACCGGATGCGATCGCAAATGGAGGTGGGTTGGGCAGGCATCCAATCAGTTTCGCGATTCTTCTCGTGGTACTTTGAACGGCTTGGGCAGAATAAATCAGCAAAAACCGTGCGGTCAAAAGAAACAGTCCTCAATTTTGGAGCGACTTTCTCCGTTGAACTGCAATCTCTGGACCATTTTCTATGGGGATTTCTCCCCGGCATGTGCGACCGCCTCGTCCAGTCGGGCCAATGCCAGTCCCATCTGCAATTGCACTTCCGCAACCCCCACAAGCAGTTGCTCAGCGATTGTTTCATATGGCAATCCGTCCAGCGCATGTGCGAGAAATATCTGGCGCATCTCCTCCGGCATGTCAGCTACCGCAGCTTCGAAGCGTCGACGATCCGGCGTATCTGCTCGGGCGGGAAATACAGTTGAAATTTTCACCCAGGCACGAACCCAAGTCGTTCCGTCCGGGTTGACCTCGATTACCCGCTCATCCTGATCAATTCGGAGGAACGATGTCGTCGCCCATCGTTCGCGAGCTTCCCGGATTGCTGGATGCGGGGGTGCCGTCAGGCGCTTCAGTTCCTCTGCCACGCGTGCGGCGAGTTCTCGCCTTCGTGCCCGGCGCTGGAATCCCATTCCGACGAGTTCGCCGTTTTGCAGAGAATGGAGGAGTTGCTGGAGAAGCTCCGATATTTTGCGGGTGATCATGATATGGGCCCTTCGGAACGACCGACCGTTCGCAAAGCTGTACGGGTCAGCCTGGGATATGACGCGCAGTCACCGGAACGCCGGGCTCAAACTCGCTCGACATTCCACTGACCCGGCCTTTCGCTTCCCTCTCCCCTTCTTCGCGTCCATATGGACGCTGAAATCCTTGGGGGTCTGCCTCATCCGATGATGTAGGCAGGGTGCGTTGGGGTCTGCATGACTGAAAAATTTCCGCTCGATCGCTTTGTGGAGGTTCAAATTCTCACCTATGCGCCTGCGCTCGCCGAATTACGGCGAGGGGCGAAGCGGACGCATTGGATGTGGTGGATTTTTCCTCAGCTTGCGAAGCTAGGTCGCAGCTCGACAGCGCAGCAATTTGCGATTCATTCTGTGAAGGAGGCTCAGGCCTATCTGGACCATCCGATTCTAGGGCCACGTTATCTGGAATGCGTGACGGCTCTGCAGGACCTCAATACCAGCGATGCGGATGCAGTCTTCGGAGAGATTGACGCCAAGAAGCTTCGCTCATCGCTCACCCTTTTCGAGCTAGCCTATCCACATCCGCTGTTCAGCGCTGCGCTTGATCGTTGGTTTAGCGGTGCGCGCGACCCGATGACGCTGCAGTTGCTCGGTAAAGCATGAACAGGCCAATGCTGGGGATTGATCCTGTAATCCCGGGGCTCGGTTCCCCTTCACCCGCCCCTTTCCGCGAGCCCGCTTGATCGATGGTCGCGCGGGCAGAAATTGTTGCGCGACGCGCGGAACTTAGTTTCACTTGATCAAAGGGGAATCCGGTGTGGAAATATATTTCAGCGGCTTGCGTCGGGCTGTCAGCGGCGCTCTCAGGCCTAATCTGGTTGGCACGCACGTCGCCCGCCGCGTTCCTGCGGGACGCTGATCAAAACTTGGCCGAGTGGTTAAGGCGGGCAGGCGGGGATAGCCCGCCTCTGCACATTGCTTCCGGACTCGTCGATCACGCAGGCTGGATCATTATGGCGCTGATCGCGGTCGGCGGCATCGCTGCCTATATAGGCCTCCGCTCGCCATTAATGATCAGAGCGCTCGAAGTGGCCATCGACACCCCCAGTCAGGGCAGCAGCGCCCTTTGGCTGACCGTGAAGAACCGGTCGCGCACAAAGATCGAGGGCGTCCAGACACACTTGACGCGGGTCGAACCTGAGGTCCCGGCATTCCCGGTCCAAGCGCTTCCGCCTTTCGAACTTTCGACAAAAGGTGCCCTCGAAGCACACCGGTCGCAGACCCAAGCGCCTCTATCAGTTGATTTCGTGCTGGCTGCCGGTGCTACCGATAAATTTGAAATCGCGTCGCTGGCAAGCGATGGCGCGTTGGGATGGTGCGTGACGCATCCCGCAGGGGATGCAACCTTCCTCCTCGACAAGACCTACATCCTGACGGTCGAGGTCACGGGCGGGCACCGGACCGCCAAGGCTCGGATTGAGTTGGCGCTCATCGACAACGAGCAAGGGAAATGGACCGCCGCATTGTTGAGAAACAACTGCATCGCTCGTGCCTGGCAGTGGCTGCAGGCGCAGCAACGGCAAGCGGAAGGTCAAGTCGCGTGGGGACAAGTGCATGATGAATTTGGCTGACATGTCCGAGATGGACACTTGCTTATACCGCATCGTCGCCCTCTGGAGATGCACGACCCGGTTGTGAGCCGCCCCTTTGACCTGGCAGGGTTTCGAGCCGCCTGCACGGCCGCGTCAATTTGGTTCAGACGCCGTGACGGAGCATGTGGACCTTCCGATCACGAAGCCAGCATGTCGATGTCGAGACCCCGGTTATTATTCGCTCTCCGGTCCTCAGCATAGTAGAAGATCAGGATCACCTGCAGCGCGTGGTGGCCAACAAGTCACGGTGCGTTGCTGGATCGGCGTAATGTCGCTTGCGCCTGCGAGAGGGGATTCATCGAGTTCGCTCTTCCCATCAGACCGCCTTAAGGCGTCACTTTTTTGGCACGAAATTCGCGGCAAAATAGTCGATCACTTGGGCCGCTTGGGTGCCACGCCGAAACTGTTTCTGCGCCGCGAAGTCGACGGTTGGAATCAGGTGAATGAATTGATCCTCGGCATAGAGCGGCATCAGCTTCTCCGGGTCCAAGCCCTCGCTTCGCAAGCCTGTCATGACATTGGCCGCCTCGAGTGCCGCACCGATCATGACATCTGCCAATTGGACGGCCGGGCTCGTCTTTGAGTCGACCTGGACGACTTCTGTCAGCTTCAGCGGGAATTTGAAGCTGGCGATCTCGGATTGGCGAAGCTCGATCTCGCCCTCATGGTCAATGAAGCTGCACAGGAGATCATGATAGGTTGCGAGATTCTTCGACTGATCATGCTCGACGCGATAGGGACCATCGCTCATCACCTCCATGCGGGTGATGAGCGATTGCAGGACAACCAATGCCGCATCGGTCGTTACACCTTCGGTCGCGATCGCCGACAGGCATTCCGGGGCGGCATATTGGGCGAGCGGACCGATGGCTTCGGAAAATTCCTCCCACTTCGTCTTGCGCGCTGCTTGGACAAGGTCCGTAAGAGCCGCACGCGTCTTTTCCTTCGTGGCGCGCTGGAATGCGGCGAGCATCGCTTCGAACTCCGGCTTGCCGAGCAGCGTGGGACCTGCCGTCGCCAGCAGCGAGGCCATCCCATAATTCTGGCCGTCTTCATAGAAATTGCAGCCCCGCTCATAATACCATGGCTCGACGGCATAGTCGCAGAACATGAGGATCAGCAGGAACCGCTTGTCGCAGACATAGGTCACAGATTTATATGTGCGCAGCAGCTCGGCGAGGAGCGCAAGCAGGCGTGGATGGTTGCCGGCACGGCGCGAAAGTGCGCGATATTTCAGCTCGCCAGCCTGTAATCGCGGGAAATATTCCCTGATCAGCCGGGCGGCCTCCTCATCTTCGATTGCGATGGCGGCGGCACCCTGGAACCGCTGGTCACGGTTCAGGAGATCGAACCCGGTGTAGCCGCTTTCGTCGATCCGGAAGCATTCCATGGCTCAGAAGGGAATAACGTCAGTGCGATGAAGAGCAAGCACCTGTTTGGCGCCCGTATAATCTTGGCTTGCAAGCTCGGCGTGGATGCGCTCGGCGATGTCGTAGACCTTGTACCAAGGCGCATCGTCGATCAGCCGATGGACCTCATGCTCGATATTGCCCGGCGAACAATTATTGGAATCGGGTCGCTTGAGCAGCGCCTAGCAGCCATGCCGCGCATGCCGCCTGGTCCAATGCCAGCGGCACAACCGTGCATCAGAACAGCAGCTCGAACCTCCTCCGGGGCATCTCCTCTGGTAGTGATTTCAACATCGGCGCCGTGATAGCCGTGGCGTTCCGAGAATGAAGCTGAGCCCATCATGCGGAAGCGATAGCATCGCACTCGCAACCGCGATACAAATCCTTGGTCATTGCGCATAAATACCAAGGAACTATATCACTGCTATGGAAGCAGTGAGTCACCGCGATCGGGCCCTTGAGGTGGCACGTCAGTGCGGCATCGCACGCGGCCGCGATTTCGACGCGGCTGGTGTCACGCGCGCAACCGTGAAACGGCTGTGCGACCAAGGGGTACTTCAGCAGATCGGGCGTGGACTTTATAAACTCGCCGACGCGCCGATTGATAGCGGCACCAGCTTGGCGGAGGCTGCCCGGATCCAGCCGAGGGGCGTCATCTGCCTCCTCTCGGCGCTGCAGTTCCATGAGCTGACTACCCAGACGCCACATATGGTCTGGATGATGCTAGGGCAGAAAGACTGGGCTCCCGTGAACGCATCGGTCGCGCTCAAGATCGTGCGCGCGAGCGGTGAAGCGCTTACTGCGGGTGTCGAGACCCACATGATCGATGGCGTGCCGGTTCCGATCACCGACCCGGCAAAAACGGTCGCCGACTGCTTCAAGCATCGGAACAAGATCGGTATCGACGTGGCGGTCGAGGCGCTGCGCGACTTCATGAAGATCCGTTCCCGCCGCGACCTCAACCAGATTTACCGCTATGCGCAGCTCGATCGCGTTCAATCGGTGATGCGGCCGTATCTTGAGGCGATCGTGTGAGCGCAGTACCCAAGAATGTCGCGATCTCGGTCCGCGACCGGCTCGTCGCGCGGGCGCGCAGCCGGCGGGAAAATGCGCAGCTCCTGATGACACACTATGTCATCGAGCGGCTGCTCTATCGGCTGAGTCGTTCTCAGCACCGCGACCGCTTCATCCTGAAGGGTGCGATGCTTTTCAGCCTGTGGGCCGACGCGCCGTATCGCGCGACCGGCGATCTTGATCTGCTTGGCGCGGGTGAGAACACGCCAGACAAGCTCGCCTCCATATTTCAGGAAATCTTCGCGGTGGAGGTTGAGGATGATGGGATCCTATTCAGGCCGGACACGCTAAGGGCTGCTGCCGCGCGCGCGGAGGATGAATATGCTGGCGTCCGGATCGACTTTCTCGCCGAACTCGCGGGCGCACGGCTGCCAATGCACGTCGACATCGGCTTTGGCGATGCCGTCACCCCGGCGCCTGTCGACATCCGCTATCCGTCGATGCTCGACCAGCCGATGGCGGAACTGCGCGCCTATCCGCCGGAAACGGTTGTTGCCGAGAAATTCCAGGCGATGGTGGCGCTCGACATGATCAACACCCGCCTGAAGGATTTCTATGACCTTTGGGCGATCGCGAATGCTTTCGAGTTTGACGGCACCGTGCTGGCGCGCGCGATTGCGGCGACGTTCGAGCGGCGCCAGACGAAAGTCCCGGCTCAGATTCCGGCCGCACTCACCGCGGCCTATGCGGACGAGAGGCAAGGCCAGTGGGCGGCCTTTCTCAGGCGCACCGAGATAGTACTCGCGCCAGAGCCGTTTCCGGATGTTCAGGCGCAGATCGAGCGTTTGGTGATGCCGCCAGCCTTAGCCCTCGCCAGCGGCGCGGGCTTTGAGGGGCGCTGGCGTCCCGGTGGTCCGTGGGAGATTTGATTCATGGATGTGGTCAAGGCAACGCCGACCGATCTCGCCGCAGTTCTCGCGTGGCTCGAACGAGAGTATGCGGAGGATGGCGAGGGCTTCTGGTGCAATCGGCGGATCATCGAGAATGCCCTCGAGCATGGCGACCTTTGGGTCATTCGCCGCGGCGTTGAAGCCGTAGCCGTGCAAGTGGGCGACTATGCGGCCGACATTGTTAGCGTCCGCAAGGATTGCCGCCGTCAGGGGCTCGGCGACGCGTTGTTTGCGGCGTCGTTGCAGCGGGCAATGAACGACAATGTGAATGTCTTGTCGATCGAATGTTCGCCGCGAAGCTCGTGGACCTTCTGGCAGCGTCACGGTTTTGAGCGGTACGGTGACCTGAGCGAGTGGGGCAAGATCACCGCGCGGCGAATCCTCCGGCGATCGTTCGGCCTGCCTGCCAACCTGCTCACCGCAGATATCGTGATCGGCTTCTATCCGGAGACAGCAACGTACGGACGCGGCCCAGTTCCACCGATAGCGTCCCATCGTATTCGCGGCAGCCGTCTCGATGATGGCACGATCATGCTGGAGCGCCGGGTCATCGGTCTTTGCGATGACGAACCGGAGGGAAAAGATCTTGCCGTCAAGATCGAGGTTGACGGTGAGGTTCGCTGCTTCTGCAAGGCGAAATATGAGGAAGCCGAGGAAGCCGGTGTCACGCGCGACTGGAAAGGCGGGGCATTCTATCTCGACGTGGTGGAGCCCACCGTTAAGTAATTGGCCGACGCCCGCCGGCTCAATGAAAGTTACGGCTCTTGACGAGCTCGGGAGCGGGCATCTCCACCCTCCCCTTCTCCGCTCGCGGATCGGGTCCGCCGCCGCTCATTACCCCGTCGGCGCGTCCCAGGGCCAGGCGGAACGATGCGTCGCGCTGGGTGAGTGTGTCGAGCACGTCCGAAAGGTTCATGAGCTTCTTCACGATGACATGGACGACCTCACCTTCGCGCTGGACCTGGCCATAAATGCCGAGCAGCCGCGCACCCATGACGACGCGGCGGTTTTCCTCGAACATTCGCGGCCAGACGATCAGATTGGCGATGCCTGTCTCGTCCTCGATGGTGATGAACATGACGCCTTTCGCCGATCCAGGCCGCTGACGGACGAGGATGAGCCCGGCGAGCCAGACATAGCGGCCATCGCGAATTCCATCGAGCGCGTTGCAGGGAACCATCTTGCGGGCGGCAAGCTCGCTCCGCAGAAACGCAACCGGATGCTGCCGCAGGGTCAGGCCGACATGGCCATAATCCTCGACGACCTCCCTCCCCTCCTGCATCGGCTTGAGCCGCACGGGCTGCTCGACGATTTCATGGACAAATCCGTTCTCGCGGGCGTCCGCCGCCGCGAACAAGGGAAGCTGCTCGTCGCGCAGCGCCTTGATCGCCCAGAGCGCATCGCGGCGCGCAAGGCGCATCGCCACACGGAAAGCGTCGGCCTCGGCCAGCCGGTTGAACGCGCCCATGCCGACGTCGGCGCGACGCCATAGCTCCTCGATACTGGCGAATGGCTCGTCAGCGCGCGCGGCGATGATCCGCGCGGCATCCTGTTCGTTGAGGCCGCGCACCATCCGCATGCCGAGGCGCACCGCGAAACGATCCTCGCCTATCGGTTCGAGCGTGCAGTCCCAGCGCGAGGCATTGATGCAGATCGGTCGCATCTCGACACCGTGCGCCCGCGCATCCTGGACGATCTGGGCGGGGGCATAGAATCCCATCGGCTGCGCGTTGAGGAGGCTGGCGCAGAAAATCTCCGGATGCCAGCATTTGAGCCAGCAGGACGCATAGGCGATGAGAGCGAAGCTCGCCGCATGGCTTTCGGGAAAGCCATAGCTGCCGAAGCCTTCGAGCTGCCTGAAGGTCTTCTCGGCGAATTCGGCCGTATAGCCGCGCTCGACCATGCCGGTGATCAGCTTCTCCTTGAACTTCGAGACCCCGCCGGTGTGCTTGAAAGTCGCCATAGCGCGGCGGAGCTGATCGGCTTCAGACGGCGTGAAGCCCGCGCATTCGATCGCAACGCGCATCGCCTGTTCCTGGAAGAGAGGGACGCCGAGCGTCTTGCCGAGCACGCGTTCCAGTTCGGGCTTCGGATATTCGACCTTCTCGGTGCCGGCGCGGCGACGAAGATAGGGATGGACCATGTCGCCCTGGATCGGACCGGGCCGGACGATCGCGACCTCGATGACGAGATCGTAAAAAGTGCGCGGCTTGATGTGCGGCAGCATCGCCATTTGCGCCCGGCTCTCGATCTGGAAGGCGCCGAGCGTGTCGGCCGCGCGGATCATCGCATAGGTGCGCGGATCTTCGGGCGGGATCGACGCGAGATTCATCGTGATGCCCTTATGCTCGGCGAGCAAATCAAAGCCGCGCTTCATCGCGGTGAGCATGCCGAGCGCGAGGCAGTCGACCTTCATGAATTTAAGCGCGTCGATATCGTCCTTGTCCCACTCGATCACCTGGCGATCCGGCATGGCGGCGGGCTCGATGGGGACGAGCTCGTCGAGCCGGTCATGGGTCAGGACGAAGCCGCCGGGATGTTGCGAGAGATGGCGGGGCGTGCCGATGAGCTGACGCGCGAGATCGAGCGCGAGCCGCAGCCGGCGATCACCCAGGTTGAGATTGAGCTCGGCCGCCTGCTTCTCGTCGACGCCCTCGTCGCTCCACCCCCAGACCTGGCTCGAGAGCGCCTTGATCAGATCCTCGGACAGGCCAAGCGCTTTACCGACATCGCGGATGGCGCCCTTCGTGCGATAGCGGATGACCGTCGAGCAGAGCGCAGCATGGTCGCGACCATAGGTGTCGAACACCCACTGCATGACGATCTCGCGCCGCGCATGCTCGAAATCGACGTCGATGTCGGGCGGCTCCTTGCGCTCCTGACTGACGAAACGCTCGAAAAGGAGATCCGACCGTTCGGGATCGATCGAGGTGATACCGAGGACGTAGCAGACCGCGCTGTTCGCCGCCGATCCCCGGCCCTGGCAGAGGATGTCGCGGCTGCGCGCGAAGCGAACGATCGAGTTTACCGTCAAAAAATAGGACGCGTAATCGAGTTCGCCGATTAATCGGAGTTCGTGGCGGAGCAGCCGCTGGACCTTGTCGGGCACGCCTTCGGGATAACGATCCTCGGCCGCCTGCCATGTCATGCGTTCGAGTGCCTGCTGGGCGGTGATACCCTCGATGCCGGCTTCTTCGGGATATTGATATTTGAGTTCGTCGAGCGAGAAGCGGCAGCGATCGGCGATGTCGAGGGTGCGCGCGAGCGCCGCGGGATAGCGCTGGTAGAGCCGGTGCATTTCGGCCGCGGGCATCAAGAAGCGGTCGGCATAGCGTTCACGCCGCGCACCGAGCGCGTCGATCGTGCAGCGGTGACGGGTGCAGGTCATGACCTCCTGGAGCACGCGGCGATGCGGATGATGATAGAGGACGTCGCCGGTGACGACGGTGGGCACCCGATGGCGGGCCGCGAGGTTCGTCAGATCATGGAGGCGAAGCTGATCGCCCGGACGGCGGCGCAGGGTCAGGGCCAGATAGCCCCTCCCCTCGAAAATCCGCGCGAAACGGCCCAACACGGCTTCGGTGTCAGCCACCTCGTCGGGCAGGAAGATCGCGAGCAGATCGTCCGCGAACGCCTCGACATCCGCCCACCCGATCACGCACTTGCCCTTCCCTCCCCGCGTCTTTCCCTGGCTGAGGAGGCGGCAAAGACGGGCATAACCGGCGCGGTTCATCGGATAGACGAGCAGCGACTGGCCTTCGGAGAGATCGAGGCGGCAGCCGACGATCAGCCGAACCCCGGCGAGCTTGGCCGCTTCATGGGCGCGCACGATGCCGGCGAGCGTATTTCGGTCGGTTATCGCAAGTGCGTCGAGGCCGCAGGCTTCGGCCTGGGCGAAGAGTTCGTCAGGCGACGACGCCCCGCGCAGGAACGAGAAATGCGACGCGCACTGGAGTTCGGCATATCTCATGCGAATAGCCCGTGCAGGAACCAGCCTTGGCCGCCGGTGGCGCTGTCCATGCCGTCGCCGTTCCGGAAGAGCCAATAGCGCGCGCCGGTTTCGTCCTCGACCTGGAAATAATCGCGAACGCCGAGAAATTCGGCGTCGCTCAAATGCCATTCGCCATAGATGCGTTCAGGACCGTCAGCGCGCGTCACCCGGCGCCGGACGCCCCGCCAGACAAAATGCACCGGCGGATGGTCGGGCAGCAGGGCCATGGTGTCGACGGGCTCGGGGCGTGCGAAAAGCCGCGTCGGGCGTGGCCAGGCTGCCGGCCACCGGATCTCAGTCGGATCGGACATCGGCGCGATGCGGGCAACCGAACGCTCAGGAATATCGCTCTCTCGCGCGGCGACCCGAAAGAGCCGCCCCTCCCCTATCCGGTTCCCGAGCAGGTCGACGAGGGCCGCGACGTCGGGGACGGGGGCCTCGCCGAGATTGGAAACCATGTGGAAGGTCAAGGGCTCGGCCAACGGGACGGTGAGCTGCATCCGCTCGATACCGAACCCCGGATGGACAGTCTCCAGCCGGTCGCAGAGCAGCCGCGTCATCTGCGTGCGATCGCGGCTCGGCTTGGCAAGGCCCGCCCGAATAGCCTCGATCCGATTATCGACCCGGTGAAAGCTGAGATCGAGCCGGCGGGCGCCGACGCCTTCTTCCTCCAGACGCCGGGTCAGTTCGTCGACCAGCTTGCCCGTATAGCGCGCGAGTGTCTCGGGCGCGCCGATCGGCTCAGCGAACCGCCGCTCGACGGTGATGGGTTCAGGCGGCTGGATCGGTTCGAAGGGTTCGGCGAGACGGCCGAAGGCCTGGTCGAGGCGCTGGCCGGGTGCCGATCCAAAGCGCAGGGCCAACGAGGCGCGCGGCATCGCCTCAAGGTCGGCTATCGTTTCGAGACCGAGGCGCCCGAGAGTGAGCACCATGTCGTCGTCGAGGCGCAGTGCCGCAATGGGCAGCGCGCCGATCGCCGCGGCAAAGTCGAGTGGATCGACGACGCGGAGGGAGTCGGCTCCGTAGCGCGCAAGCGCGTGCGCCGCGCCATAGGTCGGCGCACAGATCGCGCGCGCGGCCGTCCCCACCTCCGCAAGGCGTTGGATGAGATCGTGAAGGACTCCTTCAGGTCCGCCAAAGGCGTGCGCGGCCCCGGTGATATCCAGCATGAGGCCGTCGGGCGGATCGGGCGCGATGATCGGCGCGTAGCGGCGCAGCGACCAGCGGGCGAGCTTCTCCAGCGCGGCGCGATCGGCATCCGGTTCGGCATCGAGGATCTGGAGATCGGGAACGAGCGCCTGAGCCTGCGCGACCGTCATACCGGGGACAAGACCGATTGCGCGCGCCGCCGCATTCGCCGCGGTCAGGAGACCGCGCTGCCCTTCCATCGCCGCCAGCACCAGCGGTGTGTCAGGAGGCGGCGCGCTGGAGCCAAGCCTGCGACGCAGCCGATCGGTCGGCCAGGTCGGCAGGAAGAGCGAGATGACCTGTCGCATCGCAGCCTTCCACGAGAAAATCGGCGCTCTCGCCAGCCCGGCACCGGATGAGCTCGACAAACCAGCGCGGCCGCCCGACCCCGGGAACCGGGAGCGGCACGGTCGGCACGCTGGTCACGCGCCAGCGGGTCGCGGCCGCAGTCGGCTGGCCGAAATCGGAAGCTTCGGCCGCCCGGCGCCAGCGGCGGATGGCGATGCCGATGGTGCCGGTGCTTTCGGCCGCCAGTTGCAGACGACGCGAGGCCGTCATCGAAAGCCGGGCCGCTTCGGCAATGACACCGCCGAGGCCGCCATGACGAAGCCCCTCTTCGAAGCAGCTCAGGAGCGAAGTCTCGTCGCGAGCCTCGACGTAGATGACCCGGTCGGGGTCGAGACCGGCCAGCGCGAGGGCCGGCGCGAACAGGTCGGACTGCGTCATGCACCAGAGTATCTTGCCTTTGACGCGCGCGAGGATGCCGGCAGCGAACAAGGCGGCGGCGGCCGCATCGGTCGCGCCCTGCGCGCCGCCGGCCACTTCGTGGAGGGCGCCGAGCGCCAGCCCGCCACCGGGCAAGCGCCTGTCGATCGCGTCGAGCCCAAACGGCAAAGTGCCCGACGAACGCCGTTCAGCCCCCTCGATCCGGGCAATCCGGGCGCGTAGCGTCGTCAGATGAGGGCGCGGCCCTCTCTCCGTCATGAAGGGCCTCCATGGCTTTGGCGGTTGGTTATGTTCTATTTTTGTTCTATAAAGGCCGAGAGTCAACGGGCCGGAGTCGCCGCGACCGCGGTGGCCCCACTAATGGCATGAAAGATCAAGGAAAAACGGGATGGAGAAGCGCAAGCCCCTCAAACTTCGCCTGTCGGGCGAAACGCCTTCGGAGGCTGTTGGCACAGCGGAGAGCGCCATGCGAGACCGCGACTCGGGCGAATCGGCAGCGGTCCAGACACCGGATCTGGAGCCGATCACCGATGACGAGATTCCGTGGTGAGTTGAGGCCATGTCGCGGCTTCATGTCATCGCGGCGAGCGCGAGCGATGTGGCGGCTTATTTCGAAGCCGAATCGCCGGCGGCCCTCACAGTGCCCGAAGGCGACATCAAGGAAGGGCTGACCGGTCTCGTCATCTTCGAGAAGGGCGGTCGCAGATTGCTGCGGCCCGTCACCTGGGGCTTTCCGCGCCTGACCCGCGAAATGCGCGAGCGCGGCGAGCCGCCGGGGCGCATCGGGCTTGTCGCCGACCTCACCAATCCGATGTGGGAAGAGATGGTGGTGGAGCCGCGCTATCGCTGTCTCATCGCGCTGACCCATTTCGGAAACCCCGACGGGACCCCCGGCGCGAAGACCCGGACCTGGTTTTCGGTGAAGGATCAGCCGATCATGTCGTGGGCGGGTTTCTGCCGGAACCTCCCGGACCAAGGGCCTGTCTATGCCGGCATGACGATGGGTGCGAATGCGGCGGTCATGCCGACTAACGACCGGATGCCGGTGCTCCTTGAGCGCGCCGAGTGGGATCAGTGGTTTCGTGGCTCCGTTCGCGAAGTAATTGGGTTCCAGTTCCGCCCGCCGTTCGCCGCCGAACGAATGATCGTCGAGCCGACCGATGATCGCTGGAACAGCGGCAAAGGGCCACCCGAGCCGCAACTCGCTTTGCAATGAGACGGGGATCGTATGGCACGTTGGATGCTCACGCGGGAGGCTTCTCGCCGCTATGGGCATGACAATGGCCGATAGAGACATGCTGCCGCGCACGTTCCAGGCGAACGTTGACCGCTTTTATCAGCGCGTCATCCTGAAGACGCTTGGCGACCTTCCGACGCACGAAACGCTGGTTGTGGGCGAAGCGTCAGATATGGATGAATTCCTTGATCGGTGCGCCGCGCAAATCGACAACTACACGGTCAACGAGGCCGCCAAGGCCTTTGTCCTCACGCTCGACGGGCTGTTCGAACGCCAGCTCGCGCGGTGGGCTCGGGCGCACGGCGTGAAGTTCTCTGGCGCAACCGATCTGTCACGAGCAGCGCGGGAAATCGCTGCGATCGATGTGGGTGCGATCGGCGTGGCAAGCGATCTCCACGAAATGCACCTCGCCGCCAATGTCGCCAGGCATGGCGATGGCGGCGCCTGCACGAAATTGCTCGCGAAGGCCCCGCAACTCTGGACTCGGATATCCTTCGATTATGACGATATCGCCCCCGCGCCGGTGCCGACGAGTGAGGAGTTGCGGATCGGTCAGGACGAACTTCGGCGCTATGCACGCGCCGTTGTTCAATTCTGGGGTCATGCCGATCCCCTGCCCGGTGCCGTGCTTGTTGCGCCTTATTGAAGTGCCCGTAAGCGCAGAATGCGGGGATCTTTGGCGTTCCTCCTCCGGCGCTTTAGCGCTACGCACCTTCCTATGCAGCGTTCCCAGCTCGGAAAGGGCCGCAAGCCATGTGCAATCTCTATACGGAGCGCCTCAGCGCCGCTGAAGTCGCAGCCCACTTTGGCGTAGACGTTCCCGACATCGTTGCAACTAATGCACCGTCGACAGTTCACCCCGGCGCGCCCGGTATGGTGGTCCGCGCTGAAAGCGGTCGACGAATTCTTCAATCGATGGGTTGGGGATTTCCTCTGAAGTTAGCCTCGATGAAGCCGGGTTCGAAGCCCAAGGCGGTTAATAATATCGCGGATCTGCGCAAACCAATGTGGGTGGGCCTCGCCCGTAAACCGCAGTGGCGCTGCCTGATTCCGCTAACGGCCTGGGCGGAACCCGCGGGGATCAAGGGAAGTAAGACCCGAACCTGGCTGTCCCTGAAAGACCGTCCGATTTTTGCATGGGGCGGCTTGTGGCGCGACAGTGCCGAATGGGGTCCGGTCTATTCGGGTGCGATGACCGATGCGAAC
This sequence comes from uncultured Sphingopyxis sp., assembly GCA_937873425.1. Classification (GTDB taxonomy): domain Bacteria; phylum Pseudomonadota; class Alphaproteobacteria; order Sphingomonadales; family Sphingomonadaceae; genus Sphingopyxis. The sequence continues at coordinate 69,462 of CALMYE010000278.1, forward strand.
GAGGTCGCAGCGAAAGTCCATAATCGGATGCCAGTCCTCCTCCACGAGCACGAATATGACCAGTGGCTTCATGGCAGCTTCGACGATCTAATCGCATTCCAGGAACGCGCGTTTCCTAGCGAGCTCGTGGCTATCACGCCTTCCGACGAGCCATGGCTCGGTTGGCCCTCAGGTGGGAAGCCGGCGATGCTTCTATAGCCCGATCGCCTCGGGACTACCCACGTTCGCGCCGTCCGGCGCTCATCCTGACCGATTGGGGGCGTAACTCGGTCTCCCCTGGGCAGGTATCGGCGGTTCGTCGTCAAAGCTTCGCACACCGACCGGAATTTGCACAAAACTGGCTAGCAAATGCTGGGATCCGGTCTCGGGAGAAGTACCGCGCTCCGGTGGCCACCTGTCCTTTTGGGGTCTAATTATTTGCCCGGTCTGGCCATTCGAGTTCGGCGCGCTTTCCTCAATCCCGGCGATCAGAGGCCGTCAAGCGGGCTGAAACCGCTCCGAGTTCATCGGTCAATCACCGGAATACTTGCGCCGTTCGGCATAGCGGAGCACGAAGGCTTCCCAGACCCTCAGCCACTCCGCGTCCGTCCGGAGCTTTTTTATATCCGGGAATCCGGCCCGGAACGCTTCGGCCATGGTATCGACGGCCCAAGGGCTGCCCTTATCAAGACCGATCGCCCGGAAGGCTGCTTCCCGGCTCCCATAGGTCAACGATCCGGAAGGAAATGGCAGCAGCTGTTCGGCTGAGTCGAGCTTAGCTTTCGCCGCTGCTTTAGACACCGATGATCTCGGTGCCGTTTTGGCTGGGCGCGAATCCACAAGTCGCAGATGGGGACCGACCAGCTTGCGCTCCATCGGCGCGTGCGAAGGGTGCAGCACCACCTTCCGTCCCGATAGATCCACATTCGCGTTCGGATACACGGCCGAGACGATCTGCATGGTTTCACGAACAGTTTGCCGGAACCGCTTGCTATCCGCTTCATTGCCGAGGTGCTTTGCGAGCTGGTCCCAAGAGATGATTTGTCCCCTCTCACTCGTGATCCGCGGCAGACGGTAGGCGAGATAGGTGTAGAGATCGAGCGCGGTAGGGATACCCTTGAGCTCGCGAATTGCCACCTCGTTCAAAGGCACGGCATGATCTACCAAATGGCTGTAGAACGCCTCCGACATGCGAATCTCGCGAGCGAAGGCGCCATTCTTGTCGAGCGAGCCAGCATACTCGTTTGAAATCTTGACGTCGCGGACGGCAAATGCGTTGTCGCCGGCGTCCTGACCGTCCCACCGGATCTGCCATTCGCAAGCAAGCAGTCTGTCGACCTGCTCGCGCATTAGGTTGGCCGTACCGCGCGGACCGTAGGAAATCGTCTGATATCCAAGGCGTCGCATCCACTCGGTGAAGTTGCGCCCAAGATAGACATCGCGAGACTGTTTCGAGACGGCCTGTGAAAGGAGATAAATCAGGGCCACCCGCGGATAAGCACCGTAAGGCACGCCCAGGCTGCGCATGACGGACTTACCGTCCACCGTTTGGAGAACCGGACGCGGGTTGATAGCCAAGGCGTAGCGGCCATCTTCGCGCACGATCGGTAGCGTGTCATCCTTTGGTCGCTTGGTTGGAAGCGACATCGCGCAAAGCGCTGAGTGGAGGAAGGCCGGAACCGGCTCTTCGTCGTGGACACGGAGGAAGGCGTCCATGGTAAGCTGGGATCCGGCAGCGAGCGCCACCGAGCGGACTTTCTCCTCGCCGCCATCCAGCATGGCGAGCGCGTATTGGTGTCCGATCGGCTTCGAGCTATCCCCATTCATTATGCGCCGCCCTTCCCCGAGTCCGGGGCCTTTCCATGACCTCGGTATCAACAGGTTTGGTGATGGAAAGCAAGCATGTTGGCAGTTTTGGCGGTAATCTGGGGGTGAAACCTCCAACTTGACCGATGAACTCGGAGCAGTTTGTGCAGGCGAACCCCCTTCCCTCCCGAAAATTGAAAAAGCGATTCGCGAATCGGATTTCTATAGGGATTCAGAGAGTATAGGTATGCGCTCCGACATCATCGGTTGTCTCGCACCGAGTTCATCGGAAAAACGCACCGTAATCATCGGCTTGCACCGAGATCATCGGTAGTCGTTCGCTCACTTTGCTGCTCAACGGCCTAGCCGATCACCATGACATCGCCCTCGTCCAATCCTCCAGCTGGCGGGTGTTCCAAGCGGCTCCAACATCATCGGTCTTGGATCCATTGACGGGGAGAGAGTGATTGTCATGCTCGAAAACGGCTCGGAGATCATCGGTCGAGTTGTAGGATTGGTGGTCAATTATTGCTCGAAACTGCCAACAACGCTAATGTGGGGCACCAATCTCACAAGAAATGGCAGAAATGGCGACAGAACCCACCTTCGACGCGCAAACTGATGATCTCATGAGCGATGATCTCGGTACCCTCCACCGGAAAGCGCTTACGATCCTTAAACGCATTCGGGACGGCGCGATCGATCCGGAAACGGGCGCTAAGAAGGGTCCGACATTCCCGATTTCGAAGGCCGCGGCGCTGGTCGGTCGCACGGCTTCTGCCATCAGAGAAGCCGAACGGGATGGCCGCCTGCCCGAGCGGGGCCGTACCGGATCGGGGCATCGGGTGCATTATTCGCTCGAGGAACTCGACCAGATGCGCGAGGTATTCGGAACGCGGCCCTGGAGAGCGGCAACCGACACGCCCGCGATCATTTCGATTTCGAACTTCAAGGGGGGCGTCGCAAAGACGACCTTGGCGTTGCACGCGGCTCAGCACTTTGCAATTCGGGGATATCGCGTGCTTCTCGTTGACTGCGACAGCCAAGCTAGCACGACCATGATGTTTGGCTATCGGCCCGACGTGGATCTTGGCGAGGACGATACTCTTTACGGGCATTTCCATAACCCGGAGCTGCTCGGCGTTCGGAAGATCATCCGGAAGACGCACTTCCACGGCCTGGATCTGATCCCGGCCAATCTGAAGCTGTACAATCTCGAATACGAGATTGCGGGCTATCTCGCGCAGAATCAAAGCTTCGACATCATCGATATGATCGCACAGGCGATTGAAGACGTGGTCGATGATTATGACGTCGTGATCATGGATCCGCCGCCGGCACTTGGCATGGTGTCGATGGCGGTGCTCCAAGCTGCCAACGCCATGGTTATTCCAATGCCGCCGAGCGTGATCGACTTTGCCTCGACTGTGTCCTTCATCGATATGGCGCGGACCACCATGGCGCAGCTTGAGCGCCTTGGGGGGAGGGCCAAGCCAGCCTATAATTTCATTAAGATCGTCGCGAGCCGCGTGGATGACAGCAAGTCAATGCACCGGGAGATTCTCTCGATGATGCGGCAGGTCTTCGGCGGATCGATGATCAATTCGGTGCTTCGGACGAGCGCCGAAATCGACAATGCGAGTTCCCGCATGAAAACGGTGTTCGAACTCGATCGGCCTGTCACGTCGCACGGGGTTCACACGCGCAGCGTCCGTCTTTTGACCGAAGTTTGTCAGGACATCGAAGTCGAGGTCCTGCGGACTTGGGAGAGCAGGGCGGGAGGCGATCGGCGGTGAGTTGCCACGTGGCAACTAGCGACACGCTAGGCCAAAATGCCGTTATAAAACAATCTGATGCTCCGCTCTCAGTCGAATTCAGTCGTTTAGGCAATTGGCGGTGGTGTCTTAGCTGGCTGATCGTTCAATGGGTTGTCCGTCAGCTCGTGACGGGCGGAATTGAGCACGAGTTGCCACGTGGCAACTTGGCTCGCTCGAGAAGAGAAACTAGGAAGATGAATAATGGCAAAGGGTAACAAAGGGTTCGGCAGCAGCCTCACTGCAGGTCTGGACGATGAGGCGGAGTTGGATGTTACCGCGCCCGCTGAAAGCATCATGGCCAGCAGGAGCCAGACGCTTGCCCGGATTGCGTCAGGAAAGATGGTGACCGACCGAACCGAATGGGTCGATCCCGCTAGGTGCCGCCCTTGGCGCCTTCACAATCGTGACCTCGATCATCTGACGGAGGAGAGTTGCCGGGATCTCATCGATGCATTCCTCGCGGCTAAGAAGCAGCGCATCCCGGCAATCGTCCGGCGTTTGCAAGGCGACCCGGATTTTGACTTCGAAATCGTCGCCGGCGTCAGGCGCTGGTGGACGGTCAAGTGGCTCCGCGACCATCATCACCCGGAATATGATTATTTGGTAACGATCCAGAGTGTAACCGACGAAGAGGCGTTCCGCGTTTCAGACGTCGAGAACAGATCTCGGAAGGACATTACTGACTGGGAGCGCGGGATTGAATACTCGCGGGCTCTGGCAGAGTTCTACAATGGCTCCCAGAATGAGATGGCCGAGCATCTCAAAATCTCGAGATCTTGGCTCAGTCGTCTACTCGATGTCGTTCGACTCCCTGAGGCTATCATCGCTGCGTTCGCAGATCGTCATGATATCACCGTACGCGTTGCGCGGGACATCAAGCCGCTTTGCGGCGAGGATCGCCCGATGAAGCTGATGGTGAAAGAGGCTGCGGCAATAGTCGCCGAACGCGATGATCTCGGTATTCGCTTGACTGGTCCCGAAGTCGCAAAGCGATTGATCAGGGCGACCGTCAGCCAGCGTCAGAAGGCCGGCGGCGAAATCGAGGTGAAAGGGAAGGGCGACAAGGCGATCTTGCGTTACAGCCACAGCCCGAGGGGCGGAATGACGCTGAAGATCCTTCCGAAGTCGGGAGCGTCGCGGGAGGAATTGCTACGGGCTATCGAGGGAATACTCGAAGCACGCTGACGCCAGCGGGCAATTCGGTTGGTGATCTCGGCCAGCAGGCCGGGCCTCCGGCTCGCTCACCCCGGCGGTGCTCGTCCCGAACCGATCTGCGAATGATTGTGGGCCAGGGAATGACGCCGGACGAGCACCAGCAGCGCCGGGAGGGCGACAAGGCGCTACCCGGCACTGTGACCTAAATAGAAGGCTCTCGGTTCATGGATTGACGCATAGGGCTATCGCGGCGCGGCGAGATAAGAAGCGGGGCTGCGCGCCTGCCATTATCGAGGCGACTGCATCATTTGGGCCGCCGTGCTACAAGCGGCCCGAAACTGTGATTGGCGATGGACTAGTAATCCACGGAAAAGCGCAAATTGCAGACATATGGATCATATCTCCCGTGCGTAACGGCGAAGCTTTGGCCTGCGAGCTGGCGAAGGAGTTTTGCAGCACCGGCCTTCGTGCAGGGTAGTGCTCTTGCCAGCTGAGCAGGTGTTATAGAGCCGTAGGCGAAAAGCAGCATCCAAACGGAATGCAGCCGCGAATGCTCTCTCAACGCCGGAAACGCCTCGCCAAACGCCGCCGCAGCGCGCGGTATGCGAGCAATGTCGCAGAGCGACTCATGCAATGCCTCGAGCACGAGTACGGCGATGTCGTCGCGATCGCGATCGGCGTCGCGATCGGCGCGAAACAATCGCCGGCACACGAGCCCGGGAAAGGGCAGGGGATGCGGTGTGAGGCCGAACAGAGCGGGCTCGGCGACGGCAAGCAGGTTGACCGCCCAACAGGGCGACGTCGCGGTGGCGGACAGGGGATCGCCATCGACGTCGGCCGATCGCCGTAGTCTGCGAACGATGGCGAGCAGACGGGCCGCTGGGTCGGCAGGCAGGTTCGGGCTCGCGGCGACCAGGCGGACGGCCTCGAGTTCTTCAAGCCCGGCGTCGACGATGACCGCGGTCGCTGCGGCCTCCGCGGCAAGGGGCCTAATGGCGGTTTGTCGAACGCGCTGGATAGCCCGGGCGAGATCCGAACGCGGGTCGGGGAGGGCCGCCGCGAGTAGGGTGAGAAAGGCGTCGCGTTCGGCGGCGCATTCGCCGCCGATGAGGTTTTCGCCCATCATGACCGCGCGGTCCTCGCGGTACTGCGACCAGGCGCGGACAAGCGTGCGAAGCGCGAAGCACTGGCGCATTTCCGCGGGATAGAGGGCAGGGGAGGCGAAAAGGGTGCGCGCGAGCGCATCGATCTGACCTTGCCGGAAGGCGATGGCGACTGTGTGAGGGGAGGGGGACATGGCGGCTCCGGGTGGCGCGGCAATCATAGCCGTGGGCGGAATCGGCGTCAAAACGAGAGTTTACCGAAATGGCATTTTAGTATCCTATCTATTCCCCGTGAACTCTTCGGACTTTCCATAATCGGGACTTATGGTAAAATCGAGGTTGCCGAAATAGTCGATTTTGCCCAAAAAGGTTCGGTGAAATCCGCCGGAAACAACAATGCTCGCCGCAGCTGATCAACCGTTCCCGTCTTCGGTCGAGCTGGTCTTGCGCCGCTACGCGCCGCTGATCGACGCGCGCGGCGCCCGTTCGGTCGCCTTCGAGGCGGCGGTCACGGCGATGGCGCCGGCGACCAAGGCCGCGATCACCGCAGACCTCAAGTGTTTCCTCGCCTGGTGCAAGTCGCGCCGGCCGGTTGCCACTGCGGTTCCCGTCGAGCCGGAAACGCTCGTCCACTACCTGCGCTGGCTGGCGAAGGGTTCGGACACGCGCGCTCCTGCCAGGCCCGCGACGCTCGCGCGGCGGATCGCCAGCATTGCCCGAGTTCATCGGATGCTGGGGTTTGGCGAGAAAGAGCCGCTGGCAACGCAGGCCGGGATGGTGCGCGATACCCTGAAAGGGATCCGCCGTGACAAGCGGCAACGCCAGCGTCAGGCCGCGCCGCTGCGGCTTGGCGAAGCCATGGCTGAAGGGCAGGGGGCTCCCGAGGGGGTGACGGTAAAAGCGCTGCTCGCGTCCTGCGGCACCGACATCATCGGTCTGCGGGATGCGGCGCTGATCAGCCTGGCCTATGACGCGGGTCTCAGGGTCTCGGAATTGGTGGGCACAGAGGTTGCCGATCTGCGGCAGGTGGGGGACAGCAGCGGCCGGCTCGAGATCGGGCATTCCAAGACTGACCAGCTGGGGGAGGGGGCTCTGGCCTGGCTGTCGGGTGACACCATGGCGCGTTTGTCGGCCTGGTTACTGGCAAGTGGCCTCAGCGAAGGCCCGGTGTTTCGTCGGATCAATGTGCTGACCAGTCCGCCAGATCCTGCCGGACAGCGGGTCGTGCGGCACTACATTGGCGCCAAGTCGCTCACCCGCCAGGGTGTGGTCGCGATCCTGCGCCGCCGGGTGCTCGAGGCGATCGATCTCGGGCATGTCGAGCTTGAGCCCGGGATGGAAGGCGACACCGTTCGCGGCCTGAGCGCGCACTCGTTCCGGGTCGGGCTGACCCAGGATCTGTTCGCGGCGGGTGAGGATGGGTCTGGAATTGCCCTCGCCCTGCGCTGGTCGTCGCCAACCACCGCGCTACGCTATGCGCGCGAACTGGCCGTGGGTAACAATGCGGCGGCACGGGTGCTGGGACGTTTGCGCGACAGCGAGGCACCCACAGTCGCACGGTCGACAGCGAACCAGTGAGTGCGATCGCGTTATGGCCCGGCCTTGGCATAGAATTGCGGATGCATCGCCCGTCGCAGCGTCTCGGCTTTCGCCAGTTCGTCCAGCTGCGCTGAACTCGAAAGGCCAGGCGCCTTTCTCAGTTGTCCGGCCAGCTGGAGCACTGCCCGCTGAAAGGCTTTGTTGCTGCTGGCACGCTGCCGGACGCCGAGATTGTAGAGCTCGGCAAGATCGAGCGCGAGCAAGGCGACTGCTTCGGGAATATCGGCGAGGACAATGTCGCGGATGGTGGCGACATACTCATGTTCGCCGCGCCCGTAGAGCGTGAGCTCGACCAGGCCATTGGCCATCAGGTGGCCGAGCGGCTCGCCGGCGAAATGGACGCGACCCGTGGCGGCGACCAGGCCGTGGGTCAAATCCCACTCCAGCTTGCCGCGAATGCGGACAAGAGGGCATAGCGTGGATGGTACGCTAAACAACGCTAAGGGCGAACAATCAGCGAA
>CALMYE010000279.1 GCA_937873425.1 uncultured Sphingopyxis sp.
CGGGCAGCCCCTCCTCGATCGCGCGCAGCCGCGCCTGCGCCAGATGCTGCGGCGGCCCCCAACTGCCGAACCACGCGTCGTTCGACGGGTTGAAGATGAAGTCGGGGCGGTTGCCGCGGTCGACCACCTGGCCGGAGAAGATGATCTCGTAGCAGATCTGGAGGCCGACGTTCAGCGCGGGACGGCCCATCGAAAAATGGTTCCGCAGCAACCGGTCCGCCGCGGTTGCGTCGGGTGACAGCGGCGGTTCGGCGACTTCGGGCAGGGCCAGCGTGCGTGGCCCCGGCCCCGGCCAGAAATCGAGGTCGCCCGGCGCAAGCCGTGACAGGCCGATGGCAGAGAGCAAAGGCCGCATCGGCAGATATTCGCCATAGGGGACGAGGTGGGCCTTGTCGTAGCGGGGGCCGAGCGTGCCGTCGGCGTGCAGCGTCATCACCGCGTTGCGCGCGCCGACGACATCGCCCGCGCGGTCGAGTTCCAGCTTGAGCGCGCCGAGCAGGATGACGTCGTCGGGGTTCAGCAGGCTGGCGATCCGCGCGCGCGCCTCGGCGGGCGAGCGGTCGTAATAATAGAGCGGATAGCCGGTTTCGAGATAGTCGGGCACCGCCGCTTCGGGCCACAGGACAAGGCGTGGGGCGTCCGCTTTGGGCGTGGTCAGACGCGCGAGCTTGTCGAAATTGGCGGCCGCCTTGCCGCCCTCCCATTTGTCCTGCTGGCCGACATTGGGCTGGACGACGGTGATGGGGATGCTGCTCCTGGTGGTTTGGGTGCGACCATTGGAAAAATGGGCAAGTCCGAGCAATATGGCGCCATACACCGCCATGATCGCGATATTGCGAAGATGCGGCGGCGACACGAGCGGTGCGCCCCGCATGTCTTCGTCGAGCTTCGCTTGCCTTGCGGCCTCGCGCTCTTCGGGGCCTGTGAACAACAGATCGACGATCAGCGGGACGAAGAAACCTGCGGCAAGAATGATCAACGCGCCGGCGCCATAGCTTCCCACCAGCGTCAGCACATCGACATATGGAACAACGATCCGCGTCAGGTCGGGCCAGCTGGCAATCAGCGGATTCCACGCGAAACCGGTGAATACCCAACTCCTCAGCCATTCGGTGATCGTCCACAATGCGGCGAAGGCGAGGATGAAGGACAGTGAAATCCTCCCCGGAACGGGGAGGGGGACCGGCGAAGCCGGTGGAGGGGGGGCTCGGTCGAGCGCTGCGTCAGGCGGCACACCCCCTCCACCATCCTCCGGATGGTCCCCCTCCCCGTTCCGGGGAGGAATGAGCAGCCACGCCCCCCACGCCGCCAGCGCCGGATAGACGGCAAGATAGAGCGACAACAGCACCACCGCGATCCACCCCAGCCACGCCGGCATCGCCGCCTGATAGGTGAAGGCGGTCGCGATCCAGTTCAGCCCGAGCGTGAAATGCCCGACGCCGAACGCCCAGCCGGTGCCGAGTGCGCGCCGGCCGCCGGGGCTGCGCGCGACGAGCGTCATCCACCCCGCGAGCGCCAGCAGGGTCAGCGGCCACAGGTGGAGCGGCGCGAAGCCGGTCGCGGAAACGAGGCCGAGCAGCAGCGCGAGGCTTTTCGGCCAGCGGTCGGCGAAGGCGGCGATGCGGGGGGAAAGCGCGGTCACGCGCGCTGCTTTAGCCGCGCGCGGGTTGCGCGACAATCGTGCTTGCCAAGCGCCGCGCATTTCCGCAGGACCGTCGCCGGGTCGCGTCAGGGGAGGGCGCTCATGTTCTGGTCGCTATTGCTGCTGTTCGGCAGCCATGTCGATATGCTGAATAATCCGGACGATGTGCGCATTTGCGCGGCGGGCACCGACATGGCGGCCGACGAGGCGGCCGCCATGGGCAGCGACGAGATCAACGTCCTGATCCTGCGCGAAATTGCGGCCATCTTCGTCGAACGCCTCGACGGCATGGGGGCGGGCGACGCGGCGGCGCTGGCGGCGGCGAAGGCACGGCTGGCCGGCGGGCCTGAAGAGACGGCTATATTGGAAAAATGCGGCGCGATCGTCGGCGCGATGCGCGGCGACGACAGCCTGCTCGACGCGGCGCGGCGGCTGGACGCCGGCGACGATGCGGCTGGCGATGGCGCGGTCGACGACGCGGCGGCCGACGACCCGATCGATGGCCCGGCGTTGCTGGGGACATTGTCCGATGTTCGCCGCGCTGAGGTGCGCTGCGCGGTGCTGGCAGGAACGCTGGTGCAAGAGGTGGCGCGCGGCGCGGCAACGGACGCCCATGGCCTGACGGCAGAGAAGGCCGATACGCTGGCGGGGCGGCTCGCCGAAGCGATCATGGCCGAGACGGGCTGGAGCGGGGAGGAAATGCGCGCGGTCTATGGCGCCGACTTCGAAGCCTATTCGGCGGTGGCGCTGGAAGACGACGCCAGCGCGGACTTCGAGCGGGCGATCGCGGGATGCCGGCCGCTCTATGACGGCATCGACGTGTCGGGCGAGGGCGACGGGGCGGTGCCGGGCCTCGCCCCCGCCGCGCGCGCCGGCGGCGTGGACCTGTTCGGGCCGGACCAATGCTATGCGCTGCTCAGCGCCTTCGCCTCCGGCATGCCGAAAGGAGCGAAGGAACGGAAAGAATTCGAGGCGATGGCCGCCCGGCTCGAACCGCGCGTGCTCGGCGGTGCTGCGAAGGCCAGCGCCGAGGGCAAGGCGCGGCTGGCGGCGGCGCACGCCGGCTTCGACGCCGCGGCGTTCGAAGCGCTCGACGAGCCGCAGGCCGAGGCACAGATCGAGCATTGTTTCGGGCTGGCGTCGTAGGGGCTGCCTGCTTTGGTGGAATCAAGCCCCTCCCCTTCAGGGGAGGGGTTGGGGTGGGGTCTCGCGAGGTGGCGCGAGGCCGATGGACCCCACCCCGCTCGACTAAAGGCCCGGCTACGCCGGACCAAGTCTCGCTGCCCCTCCCCTGAAAGGGAGGGGTTTGAAGGGTTCGACCTGGGACGGACGCCGCGCTGCCGGCGCTACAGCATATATTTCATCTTGATCGTCTGTGCCGTCGCGCCCTCGACTGCAAAGCTCGCCGCCTTGAAGCTCGGCGGACCCATGCCGAGCGCCGGGTTGCGCGAAAAGCCGAAGCCCTCCTTGGGCAGGAACAGCGCCATGTCCATCTTGTCGTTGCCATTCTCGTCATGGACCACGGCGATGGCATAGGTGCCCGCCGTGGGTGCGATGACGGTGAAGGCGCCGGCGTCGGCGGGCTTCACCGCCATGCGCACCGACGCCGCATCCTTGCTGCAGTCGGGAAATGCCTTGGGATTGGCCGTCAGGCAGACGAGGATCTGCCCCTTCTGGCTGCGCAGATTGGTGATGCCGACCTTGATCTCAGGGGGCGGGGCGCTTGTGCCGGTCAGCAGCAGCGCCCCCGAAATCGCCAAGCCCCAGGTCGGTGCCGCACGCCTTGTCCCAGAAGCGGAAATAAAGCCCATAATTCCCCCGATAGGCGCTGTGGTGTTTCTGATGATGCGTGGCGGTTATCAGCCAGCGTCCCGCGGGTCCATGCACCAGCGCGCGCGGGAACATCTCCCAGCCCATATGATTGCCGACGCCCATGATCGTCATGATCGCGAGGACGATGCCGAGCATCGCGACATGGATCGGGATCAGGAAGACCAGCGCCGGGATCACGACCGCGCCGGTGATCGCCTCCACCGGATGAAAGCTCATCGCCGCCCAGGCGGTCGGCGGGCGGCTGTCGTGGTGAACGGCGTGCGCGATGCGGAACAGCGCCGGGCGGTGCATCCAGCGATGCGTCCAATAGAACCATGTGTCGTGGATCAGCAGATAGGCAAGCAGGCTGACCGGCAGATACCAGAGCGGAAAGGCGTGGACGTCGGTATAGATGCGCGTCCAGCCGTGCGCCTGCCACCCCCAGGCGACGATGCCGGCGGGGATGCCGTAGATGGCCGCGCTCGCGAGGCTCCACCCGATCTCGCTGCGCATCTGGGGTTCGAGCCCACGGTAGAGGCCGGGGTGACGGAGGCGCGTCGCGAGCGCGAACGCGCCGCTGCTGACCAGATAGCGCACGCCGACGATCAGCGTCATCGCGAGCGCGGACAGGGCGATGGCGGGCGCGGCGCTCATGCCGTCTCGTCCGCGGGCGGCGTGCCGTCGCCCTCGCCGAGCGCGCGCTGCATATAGACGGTGTCGAGCCACCGCCCGTGCTTGCGGCCCGTGGATTTCAGCCGGCCGGCCTGTGCGAAGCCGGCGCGGCGATGGAGTGCGATCGACGTCGGCGAAGCGCCGCCGATCACCGCGACCATCTGCCGGAAGCCGGAGGCGGTCGCCGCATGGACGAGCGCATCCAGCAGCGCCGTGCCGATCCCCCGGCCCAGGGCTTCGGGATGGACATAGACGCTGTCCTCGCACGTCCAGGCATATCCATCGCGCGGCCGGAACTGCGTGGCATAGGCATAGCCGAGGATGCCGCCGTCGCCCTGCGCGACGAGGAACGGCCAGCCCATCGCGACATGATCCGCGATGATCTGCGCGGTGCTTTCGACCGAGCGCGGTTCGGAGTCGTAGCTGGCGGTGCCGTGGCGCACATGATGGGCATAGATGGCGGCGACGCCTTCGGAGTCGGCGGGCGTGGCGGGCCGGATAGGGAGGGCGGCAGCGACCATGCGGCAAGCCATGCCGCAAGGCGCGGCCTTTGTCATCCACCCTCGCATTTCCGCGAAGGCTCCGCCCTTCCGCCTTCGCGGGAGCACATGTCGCCGCAGATAGGGGCTGGGGAAATCGCGCCACCTTTCCCCCGCCGATTCCGTGGGCTAGGCAGGGCCGATGGCCGCCCCCTCCCCCTCCTGCGACATCGCCATCGTCGGCGGCGGTCTGGCGGGTGGGCTCGCGGCGCTCGCGCTCGCGGCGAAGCGGCCCGATCTCGACGTGCGGCTGATCGAGCCGGGGCCGATCGGCGGCAACCATATCTGGTCCTTCTTCGACGGCGACATTGCGGAAAAGAACCGCTGGCTCGTCGCGCCGCTCGTGGCGCATTACTGGCACGGCTACGACGTGCGCTTCCCGCACCACGCCCGCACGCTGCGCATGGGCTACAAGAGCATCACCGGCGAGGCGCTGGCCGCGGCGGTGGCGGCGGCGCTGCCCGCGGAGCGCATCCATGCCGAGCAGGCGCTGCAGCTCGCGCCCGGCCATCTGCTGTTCGCGCGCGGCGGGCGGCTCGACGCGCGGCACGTCATCGACGCGCGCGGCGCGGGGAATCTGTCGGCGCTGACCTGCGGCTGGCAGAAGTTCGTCGGGCAGGCGCTGACCGTGAAGGGCGGCCACGGCCTCGCGCATCCGGTGGTGATGGACGCGCGCGTCGCGCAGCTCGACGGCTATCGCTTCGTCTATCTGCTGCCCTTCGACGAGGAGACGGTCTTCGTCGAGGACACCTATTACAGCGACAGCCCCGACCTCGACGCCGATCTGATCCGTGAGCGCATCGGCGCCTATGCCGCGTGGCGCGGGTGGGAGGTGACGGGCGTCGCGCGCGAGGAGACGGGGGTGCTGCCGGTGGTGATCGCGGGCGATTTCGCGGCGCTGTGGCCCGCGTCCGACCGGGTGGGGCGGATCGGCGCGCGGGCGGGGGCCTTTCACGCCACGACCGGCTATTCGCTGCCCGACGCGGTGCGGACCGCGGCGGCATTGCCCGATCTGGTCGATGGCCCCGGTCTTGGCACGAAACTGCGCGCGCGCGCGGCGCGCGGCTGGCGGCGGCAGCGATTCTATCGCCTGCTCGACGCGATGCTGTTCCGCGCCGCCGAGCCCGCCGAGCGGGTGCGTATCTTCGAGCGCTTCTATCGCCTGCCGCCAAAGCTCATTGCGCGCTTCTACGCCGGGCAATCGACGCGCGGCGACAAGCTGCGCATTCTGGCGGGCAAGCCGCCGGTGCCGGTCGGCCGCGCCCTCGCCGCAATCCGCAAGCTCGACTGGAAATGACGCGTTCCGCCATCGTCATCGGCGCCGGATTCGGCGGCCTCGCGCTTGCGATCCGGCTGCAATCGGCGGGCGTTGCGACGACGATCGTCGAGGCGCGCGACAAGCCGGGCGGGCGCGCCTATCACTGGGTTCGCGACGGCTTCACCTTCGACGCCGGGCCGACGGTGGTGACCGATCCGCCGTGCCTCGAAGAATTATGGGCCTTGAGCGGGCAGGAGATGGCCGCCGATGTCGATCTGATCCCGGTTATGCCCTTCTACCGGCTGAACTGGCCCGACGGCACGAACTTCGACTATTCGAACGACGAGGCGGCGTTGCGGGAAGGAATCGCCGCGCTGAACCCGACCGACGTCGCGGGTTACGAGCGCTTCCTCGACTATTCGCGGGGCGTGTATGAAGAGGGCTATGTCAAGCTCGGCTCGGCCGCCTTTCTCGACTTCGCCGCGATGATCCGCGCCGCGCCCGCGCTGATGAAATATCGGGCGTGGCGCAGCGTCTATTCGATCGTCGCGTCTTATGTGCAGGACGAAAGGCTGCGGCAGGCGCTGTCCTTCCACACTTTGCTCGTCGGCGGCAATCCGATGACGACGAGTAGCATCTATGCGTTGATCCACACGATCGAGAAACAGGGCGGCGTCTGGTGGGCGCGCGGCGGCACCAATGCGCTGGTCGCTGGGATGGTGCGCCTGTTCGAGCGGCTGGGCGGGACGCTGCGGCTCGGCGATCCGGTGGCGAAGATCGAAGTGCGCGGCGACCGCGCGACCGGCGTGACGACCGCGGGCGGCTGGCGCGGCGAGGCCGGTATGGTGGCATGCAATTCGGACCTGATGCACAGCTATCGCGATCTGCTCGGCGATCATCCGCGCGGGCGGAAGGTCGCGAAGGGGCTGGCGCGCAAGCGCTGGTCGCCGTCGCTGTTCGTCGTCCATTTCGGGGTGAGAGGCGACTGTCCCGGCATCGCGCACCACAGCATCCTTTTCGGCCCGCGCTACAAGGGGCTGCTCGACGACATCTACCGGAACGGCACGGTGCCGGAGGATTTCTCGCTCTACCTCCACCATCCGAGCGCGACCGACGCGAGCATGGCGCCGCCGGGCCATGCGACGTTCTACGCGCTTGCCCCGGTCGCACATCTGGGCAAGGCCAAGGCCGACTGGGACGGCGATTTCGGGCAGCGTTTTGCCGATGCGATATTGGACGAGGTCGAGCGCCGCGTGCTGCCCGGCCTGCGCGCCAATCTGGTCACGCGCTTCCACTATGCCCCGACCGATTTCGGCCGCGACCTGTCGGCGCATCTGGGCAGCGCCTTCAGCCTCGAACCGCTGCTGCGGCAGAGCGCATATTTCCGCGCGCACAACCGCGACGATGCGATAGCGAACCTCTATTTCGTCGGCGCGGGGACGCATCCGGGGGCGGGGATTCCGGGCGTCGTGGGGAGCGCCAAGGCGACCGCGGCGCTGATGCTCGAAACCCCATAGGCTCTTTACTTTCTCGTCATTCCCGCGAAGGCGGGAATCCAGCTGGGTCCCCGCCTTCGCGGGGACGACGAAATGTCAGAGTGAAGAAGATGAAACGCATCGCCGTCTATTGCGGGTCCGCCACCCCCACCGATCCCGTCTATATCGAAACCGCGCAGCATGTCGGTCGCACGCTGGCGAGCCGCGGCATCGGCGTCGTCTATGGCGGCGGCCGGCTCGGGCTGATGGGCGCGGTCGCCGACGCGGCGCTCGACGCGGGGGGCGAGGTGATCGGGGTGATCCCCGACGCGCTCGTCGGCACCGAGGTCGCGCACCGCGGCTGCACCGAACTGCACATCGTATCGGGCATGCACGAGCGCAAGCGCATGTTCACCGACCTCAGCGACGGATTCCTGACCATCCCCGGCGGCGTCGGGACGATGGACGAATTGTGGGAAGCGATCAGCTGGGCGCAGCTCGGCTATCACAACAAGCCGGTGGGGCTGCTCAACGCGGCGGGTTTCTACAACGAGCTGATCGCCTTCAAGCAGCATATGGTCGAGGTCGGCTTCATCCGCCCCGCGCATGCCGGGATCATGGTCACCGACGCGGCGCTCGACCCGCTGCTCGACAAGATGGCGGCCTATCGCCCGCACGCGACGATCTTTTCGATGAAGGCCGACGATCTTTAATGACCGCGCCGGGGGGCTATGACGCGCACGACCTGCACGGCTTTGCGCACGATAGCATCGCGAAAGGCTCGCGCAGCTTCGCCCTCGCCAGCCGCCTGTTCGATCGCGTCACGCGGGAACGCGTCTGGCTGCTCTACGCTTGGTGCCGCGCCGCCGACGATCTGGTGGACGGACAGGATCATGGCGGGGCGATGGCGCCCGGCCATGACGGACAGGCGGCGCTAGCGCGCATCCGCGCGCTGACCGACGCCGCCTATGCGGGCGAGCCCACCGGCGAGCCGGCCTTCGACGCGCTCGGCCTGCTGCTGACCGAGGTCGCGATTCCGCGCGGCGTGATCGACGATATCGTCGCAGGGTTCGAACTCGACGCCGACGACTGGCGCCCGCGCAGCGAGGCCGACCTCTTGCGCTATTGCTATCATGTCGCGGGCGCGGTCGGGGTCGCGATGG
Organism: uncultured Sphingopyxis sp.; assembly: GCA_937873425.1. Taxonomy (GTDB): domain Bacteria; phylum Pseudomonadota; class Alphaproteobacteria; order Sphingomonadales; family Sphingomonadaceae; genus Sphingopyxis. Next base: position 8,562 of record CALMYE010000279.1, read on the forward strand.
CGCTGGTGATGGGAGTGGGTCCCGGCGACGAGACGACGCTCGACCGCGCCTCCGACCTCGGCATCGCCTTCCAGCTCGCCAATATCGCGCGCGACGTGGCGGAGGATGCCGCCGCCGACCGCTGCTACCTGCCCGTCGAATGGCTGGTCGAGCTCGACATTCCGCCGGGCCAGCATATGCACCCCGCCTTCCGCCCGCGCCTCTCCGTCATGGCGAAATGGCTGTCGGAGATGGCGGCGGACTATGAGGCGTCGGCGCGCTGGGGTGCGCGGAAGCTGTCGCCGCGCAGCCGCTGGGCGGTGCTCGCCGCGGCGGGCATCTATGGCGACATCGCGCGCGAGGTGAAGGCGCGCGGGGACCATGCCTGGGACCATCGCGCCGCGACCTCGCTCGCCGCCAAGCTCGGCTGGGTCGCGCGCGCCGGCTGGTCGGTGCTGCGCCGCCCGCCGCAGCGCCGCATCAGCCGCGACGGCCTGTGGACGCGCCCGCGCGGAGGCGCGGCGGCATGACCGAAATCGAATGGATCGCCGCCGCGCTGGTGCTGGTCAATGTCGGGCTCGTCGCGCTGCGCAGCGTGTGGAACTACCCCTTCGCGCTCGTCGCGGTCAGCCTCTACGCCATCGTCTTCTTCGAGGCGCGGCTCTACAGCGACATGCTGCTCCAGGGCTTTTTCTTCGCGCTCAATCTCTACGGCTGGGCGAACTGGGTGCGCGCCCGCGACGACGCCGGCGTGCCGGTCGGCTGGATGAGCGGCGGCGAGCGGCTGCTCTGGGGCGGCGCGACACTTGCGGCGTGGATCGGCTGGAGCTTCGGCATGCACCGCTTCACCGACGCCGCCGCGCCCTTTGCCGACGGCGCGGTGGCGATGGCGAGCATCGCCGCGCAATGGCTGCTCGCGCGCCGCCGGGTCGAAAGCTGGTGGCTGTGGATATTGGTCGATCTGATCGCGGTGCCGCTCTTCGCGTCGCGCGGGCTCTATGCGACCAGCGCCGTCTATGTCTTGCTGCTCGGCCTGTCGGTTGCCGGGCTGATCCAGTGGCGCCGGGCGGCGGCCGGCGCGGTGCCGGCATGACGCGCCATATCTGCCTTCACGGGGCCGAGAGTACCGGCAAGACGACGCTGGCGTCGCGGCTGGCGGCCCGGCTCGGCGCGGCGGTGGTGCCGGAATATGGCCGCAGCTGGTGCGAGGCGAACGGCACCGACCTCGACGCCGGCGATCTGCTGGCGATTTTCGAGGGGCATGTCGCGGCGACGAAGGCCGCCATGGCGCAGGCGCCGGCCTGGCTGGTCTCCGACACCGACCCGCTGATGACGCAGGCGTGGGCGGTGATGCTGCTCGGCGAGCGGCTGGCGGAGATCGACGCGTGGGAGGATGTGGCCGACCTCTATCTCGTCCCCGCGCTCGACCTGCCGTGGCGCGACGACGGCACGCGGCTGTTCGGCAGCGACCTCGCGCGGCGGCAGTTCATGGACCTCGCGATCGGCGAGCTTGAACGGCGGGGGCTGCGCTGGGCGTGGGTCGAGGGTGAAGGTGAGGCGCGCGTCCAGAGCGCGCTCATGGCGATCGAGGCGGCAAACTTCCTTCTCCCTTGATGGGAGAAGGATACGAAGCCTTGCGCCTTTGGCGCTAGGCGGAGTTGGATGAGGGTGATGGTGCGTTCTTGTGCCGCCGTATGGGGCTGCGACCCCACCCCCTCCGCTGCGACTAGGAAGCAAGCTTCCAAGTCTCGCTGCCTCCCCCATCGAGGGGGAGGAGAGGATTGTCAGCCCGCGTAGGCATCCCGCAACTCGCGCTTCAGGACCTTGCCGATCGGGCTGCGCGGCAGTTCGTCCACCGCCCGAATCGCGCTCAGCCGCTGGGTCTTGCCGACCTTGGCGTTGCAGTCGGCGCGGACGCTCTCGGCATCGGCGCCGTCCTTCAGCACCACGAACGCGACCGGCGTCTCGCCCCATTCCTCGCTCGGCATGCCGACCACGGCCGCTTCGACGACGCGGTCGTCGGCCAGCAAAATGCCTTCGAGGTCGCTTGGGAAGATGTTGAAGCCGCCCGAGATGATCATGTCCTTCGCGCGGTCCATCAACGTCAGGAAGCCGTCCTCGTCGATGCGGCCGATGTCGCCGTGGCGATAGAAGAGATTCCCCTCGGCATCGTGCCAGTGCATCGCCCTGGTCGCGTCGGGGCGGTTGTTGTAGCCGGTCATCATCGCGGGGCTCCGGCCGACCACCTCGCCGACCGCGCCCTGCGGCAGCTCGTTGCCCTCCTCGTCGATCACCTTCGCGACATGGCCGGGCGCGGGCCGGCCGACGGTGTGCAGCTTGTCGGGGAAATGATGCGCCTCGAGGATGAAGGACGCGCCGCCCTCGGTCATGCCGTAAATCTCGACGAGCCCGCCCGGCCAGCGCGCAAGCACGTCGGCCTTGAGCGACGCGGCGAAAGGCGCGGAGGTGCAATATTTCATGACGAAGCCGGAGAGGTCGAACGAATCGAAATCCTCCAGCGCCATGATGCGGCGATATTGCACGGGGACCAGCATCGTGTTGGTCGCGCGTTCGCGCTCCGCCAGCTCCAGGAAGCCGCGCGCGTCGAATTTCTTCATCAGCACGACCTGCCCGCCCGACCCGACGGTGGGCAGGAAGCTCGCCATCGTCGTGTTCGAATAGAGCGGGGTCGAAAGGATCGTCACGGCCTGCGGGCCATAGGCGGGCGCGCCGCGGACGATATGCTGCCAGCGCATCGCATGGCTGTGGACGATGCCCTTGGGCGTGCCGGTGGTGCCCGAGGAATAGATGATGTTGAAGCCGTCGAGCGGGTCGATGGCGACGGGTTCGGGCCGCGTCCCTTCGGGCGCCATCCAGTCGTCCAGTGGCGCGCCGACGCCGCTGCCGTCCATCGCGACGCGGTCGCTCGCGGCGATCGTCTGTCCTTCGAGGCTCGCCGCCGCGACGCTGTCGAGGAACAGGTGGCGCGCGCCGGTGTCGGCGATCATCGCCGCCATCTGCTCGCCCGTCGCGCTGTTGGTGACCAGCCCCGCGACGCCGCCGGCGCGCAGCGTGCCGAGGATCACCGCCATCTGCTCGACGCTGTTGAGCCCGGCGATGGCGGTGCGGTCGCCCTTCGCGAAGCCGTCGGCCTGCAGCCGCGCCGCGATGCGGTCCATCATTGCATCCAGTTCGGACCAGCTCAGCCGCCGGGCCGGGTCGGCGGCGGCTATGGCGTCGGGGCGCTCGGCGGCATGGGCGCGGACGAGATCGGGAAGGGTGGCGAAGTCGCCGGCGAGCAGGTCGGTAGCGGTCATGGGCGTTCCGTTAGCACAGCCGTCAAAGGGTGCAATGCGGTGAGGGAAGGATCGGCCGGATCGGGGCGAGACGAAGGGGCGGGCGAGGGGAGGGGCGATGGAGCAGAGCGACGGCCGCGCCGCCACCGGCCCCCCGCCGCTTATCGGCATCCGTCATGCGATCGAGAGCCGTGCCCGCCGCCTCGCCGAGGCGGTGGCCGCGGCGGGGTTCCGGCCACGGCCGCTGCCGCCGCTGGCGACCGGCGCCCGTGTCTGGCGCGATGGCGGTTTCGACCTTCTCGCCTTCGATCCCTTTGGCGAGGGGCCGGCGCCTGCCGGCCTGATCGGCCTTGCCCGCGCGATCGCGGCGCGGCGGCCGCTGCTGGTCCTGTCGGACCGCGACAGCCGCGCCGACCGGATGCTCGCGCTGGGCGCGGGGGCCGACGACGCCGTCGGCTGGGACGCCGATCCCGCCGAGGTGGTCGCGCGCATCGCCGGCCTCTTGCGGCGCAGCCGGCTGGCGGCGGGGCAGATCGGCGAGGGCGAATTGCGCATCGACCTGATCGACCGGCGCGTCGAGCGGGCGGGGCGGATGATCCGCATGCCGCTGCGCGAATTCGACCTGCTCGCCAATCTCGCGCGTGTGCCCGACCGGCCGGTGTCGCGCGCCGCGCTCTTGCGGGCGGTGTGGCGGATCGACTTCGACCCCGGCACCAACCGCGTCGAGGTGCATATGTCGCGGCTGCGCGCCAGGATCGACCGCGGCTTTGCCTGGCCGATGCTGCGCACGGTGAAGGGTGAGGGCTATGCACTGCGGTCGAGTCCCGACAGCCTCGCTTGACCAAAAGTTTCGCCTTGCTACTGATCGGGGACATAAAGAAACCGACACCCTGCTGGAGAGAAGCCCGATGCACCCGTCCGTCCATGCCCGCGCGAACCCCGCGAAACCCGCCGTCATCGTCGCCGAGACCGGCGAGACGCTCAGCTATGGCGAGCTCGACGCCGCCTCGAATCGCGCCGCGCAGCTGTTCCGCAAACATGGGCTGGGGCATGAGGATGTCGTCGCCTTCATGCTCGACAACACGCCGCATTATTATGCGCTGACCTGGGGCGCGCAGCGCGCGGGGCTGCGCTATGTGTGCATCTCGTCGCGGCTGACGCAGGACGAGACCGACTATATCCTCCACAATTCGGGCGCGAAGATGCTGATCGTCGCGGCAAGCCTCGCGCCCGCGGCGCAGGCGCTGACGACGCGCATCGAGCGCTTCTCGATGGGCGGCGACATCCCCGGCTGGCCCCGAATCGAGGATGCGCTCGCCGCCATGCCCGCCGAACGCATCGCCGACGAGCGCGCCGGGGTCGACATGCTCTATTCCTCGGGAACCACGGGACGGCCCAAGGGCGTGCGCGTGCCCCTGCCCGAGGAGGAAGCGATCGATGCGCCGAACAGCCTCGTCGCGCTCGCCTCGATGGCGTTCGGGATCAACGCCGACAGCGTCTATCTGTCGCCCGCGCCGCTCTATCACGCGGCGCCGCTGCGCTGGTCGATGACGATCCACCGGCTCGGCGGCACCGTGATCCTGATGAAGAAGTTCGACGCGGAGGGCGCGCTCGCCGCGATCCAGCATTATCGCTGCAACTGCGCGCAGTTCGTGCCGACCCATTTCGTGCGCATGCTCAAATTGCCCGATGCGGTGCGCGCGCAGTATGACGTGACGTCGATGAAGGGCGCGATCCACGCCGCCGCGCCGTGCCCGGTGCCGGTCAAGCAGGCGATGATCGACTGGTGGGGCCCGGTGCTGCTCGAATATTATGCCGGGTCCGAAGGAAACGGCATGACCTTCGCGACCAGCGCCGACTGGCTCGCGCACAAGGGGACGGTCGGCCGCCCGATCCTGGGCGCGGTCCATATCGTCGGCGAGGATAACGAGACCGAACTGCCGGTCGGCGAGGAGGGTGTCGTCTTCTTCGAAAGCGAGAATGTCTTCGAATATCATGACGATCCGGAAAAGACCGCATCGAGCCGCAATTCGAAAGGCTGGTCCACCCTCGGTGATGTGGGCAAGGTCGACGCGGACGGCTTCCTCTACCTCACCGACCGCAAGAGCTTCATGATCATCTCGGGCGGGGTGAATATCTATCCGCAGGAGATCGAGAATCACCTCGTCACCCATCCCAAGGTCGCCGACGTCGCGGTGGTCGGCGGCCCGCACGAGGAAATGGGCGAGGAAGTGATCGCGGTGATCCAGCCCGCCGACATGGCCGACGCGGGCGATGCGCTGCGCGACGAGCTGATCGGCTATGCGCGCGAGAAATTGTCGGGCGTGAAGATTCCGCGGCGGATCGACTTCCTCGAAGCCCTGCCGCGCCACGACACCGGCAAGCTCTACAAGCGCCTGCTGCGCGACCAATATTGGGAAAAGGCCAAGGCGGGTGCGGGGGCGGAGGCATGATTCGATGACCGAGCGCCTCGAATTCTTCTTCGATCTGTCGAGCCCCTGGACGTGCCTGGCGTTCCACAATCTGCCCGCCGTGCTCGAACGGACGGGCGCGGGCGCACGCTATCGCCCGATCCTCGTCGGCGGGGTGTTCAATGCGGTCAATCCCGCCGTCTATGCGGCGCGCGAGCAGACGGACAACCGGCGGCTCGAGCATAGCTGGAAGGTGCTGAAGGACTGGGCGCGGCTCGCGGGCGTGCCGATGAATTTCCCGTCGGAGTGGCATCCGGCGAAGAGCATCCACGCGATGCGCTTCGCCTGCGCGCTGGAGGAGGATCAGGCGGCGCTCGTCCGCTTCGTGCGCGCGGCCTTCGCCAGCTATTTCGACCGGCAGGAAAATCTCGACGACCCCGCGGTGCTGGAGGCGGTCGCGACCGCCGAGGGGCTCGACGGCGCCGCGATCCGCGCCGCCTCGGCGAGCGATGCGGTCAAGGCGCGGCTGCGCGCCAACACCGACGAATTGATCGCGCGCGGGGGCTACGGATCTCCGTCCATTTTCGTCGACGGCGACGACATGTATTTCGGCAACGACCAGCTGCCGCTCGTCGAGGCGGCGCTGTCGCGCGCAAATTGAAGGATTCTCCCATGAAGGACCGCATTTCGATCACCATGCTGGAGGGCGGCATCGCCGACGTCCGCCTGATCCGCGCCGACAAGATGAACGCGCTCGACGCGGTAATGTGGGCGGCGCTGGCCGAGGCGATCGACCGGCTCAGGGAAACGGAGGGCCTGCGCGTCGTCGTGCTGTCGGGCGAGGGCCGCGCCTTCTGCGCCGGGCTCGACCTGTCGAGCCTCAGCGCCGACCGCGATCCCGGCGCGAGCAGCGCGGGCGGCACGCTGTCCGACCGCACGCGCGGGGTTTCGAACAACGCCCAATATGCCGCCTGGGGCTGGCGCGAGCTGCCGGTGCCGGTGATCGCGGCGGTGCATGGCGTCGCCTTCGGCGCGGGCAGCCAGATCATGGCGGCCGCCGACATCCGCATCGTCCATCCCGACACGCGCATCGCGATCATGGAGATGCGCTGGGGCCTGGTCCCCGACGTCGCGGGCATGGCGCTGTGGCGCACCCAGGTCGCCGACGATGTGCTGCGCGAGATGATCTACACCAACCGCGAGTTCACCGGTTCGGAAGCGAAGCTGCTCGGTTTCGCGACGCATGTATCGGACGATCCGCTGGCGAAGGCGCTGGAACTGGCCGCGGTGATCGCCGACAGGAATCCGCACGCGATCCGCGGCGCCAAGCGCCTCTGCAACATGCTCGCCGACGCGAGTGACGCGGAGATTTTGCAGGCCGAAAGCGACGAGCAGGTCAAGGTCATCCGCACCCCGAACCAGATCGAGGCGGTGATGGCGGGGATGGAGAAAAGGCGGCCGAAGTTCGTGGATTGAAGGGGTGCTTGATTTCTGTTCGTGTCGACAAGAGCGTCGTGCGTAAAATCAGCATCATCACCCGAATCCGTTTGTGCTGAGTTTGTCGAAGGACTGCCCCTCTTGCACCGCTGAAGGAAAGAACGGCCTTTCGACAAGCTCAGGGCGCACGGTTCAGATTTAAGGCTTGATGCTCTAAACAGGTGCTACCGTAGCAGGACCAGTTGCGGGATGGCATCGGGACCCGACCAAATAATCGCGTTCTGGCCAAAGCGTTGGCCAAGTTGACAACTTCTTTCGCGGTCGATGCTCAATGCCAGAAAGCTCCGTTCGGGCGGCCATGCAGGATCATCTCCTTGACCTTCGCCCTCAAACACTAGCGGGCTGACAGCCTGCAGATGAGCTAGGAGTTCAAGGCTTCGTTGCCGATTGTCCGTTTGGTTCGTCAACTCGCTGAAAGGATTGTCTGCGGTGATGAATACCGCACTGGTTGAGTTGCCTTCGATGAGCAGCCCGGCCAGTTCCGGCGAGTGCTGCCCGATCCTCAGGCTGAATCGGCAGGCTGGATGGAATACCCGATATTCGGTGCCGAGATAGGCATCGATCAGATCGGGTGGAATTGCAGAATTACACATGGGACCTCCAATAGGAGGGCCGACTTCGCTTCCGCTTTGGTGTTCCCACGGTGCTACATCTGCTTTCGCAAACCACCTTGCATGAGATTGGCGGGTTGGCGTGGGCGTCGGCTCAATTCTTGATGGCGCGGCTTTTTAGTCGGGGACGTTGCCAATCGCAAGAAGGCGACGATGCGTGTCCGGTGGCAAATTCTAAACGTAGCTGACCGCGGATGACACTTACCTGATGATATGGCACAATCTTGGCTGTGGCAAGCGGCGCGGTTAGGTTCGGTACAATGAGAGCCGAGGGAATATGCGCGGATGCTCCCTATGGATGTTATTGACCGCTCTGACGACGAGGAAGGCATGGAGGCGTTGGGGGTATGAGTTCGCTGAGTTCTTTAATTCGTCAGGCTCAGGAAAACGGATGGTGTGCACGATGGGCCTGCACGACTTGCGGATCTTGCGAACTGCGAAATGGGCTGCAATCGCTACTTCAGGCGTTGGGGCCAAGTGCATTTCTGGATCAAGTCAGAGCGAGAGAGGATTTCACCAACATCAATGTCCATGTATTTGTCCTTCGATGGTCATCCATGAAGATCCCCAATCTGGAAGCATTGCTAACCGGTTCATCTGCTAGCCTGCTTCTGTCCCAGATGCTGACGGCGAAGCGTGTAGCGGACGAGCTCCGCATTGACCATTACAAGCGGAATGACCCTGCTTTTGTTGCAGCAGAGCGCGAACGAAAGCGGACAGAGCGAGCAGACCGGCACAAGGCCCGCCTTGAGGCAAAGGCGATCCGTGATCGCAGTCGGCGTCATCCCGAAAAATGAACGCCATATCGGAACTGCGAAGGAATTGTGGGACGGGTGCAACAACCCTAAAATCTACCTCGCAAAAACCGCTGTCCTAAAATCCCCCGCCATGCTCCAAGCTGACGGATGAGACGTTCCGCATTCCTCCCGGCCACGGTCGCCGCGCCCGTGCCCCGCCGTCCGAAGGGCGAAAGAGAGGGGGGACGTGGCGTGTACTTCCTATACTTTGGAATAAAATTACGCGGTTCGGCGCCAGCCTCGACGGTGATTCGCCCTGCGTTACGGCGACGAAACGCCGCGCCAGTTCAGACGGGTTCAAAGCAGCATCGGAACCGCGCCGCATTGTGCCACTCGGCCTCGCGCGCCGCGCGCGCCTTTTGCCCCTCGCCGGGGCGGATGCTACAGCCGCCGGCCGGTGATCCGGCTGATTTCCTTCGCCACCATCGCCTCGACGAGCGGCGGCAGGTTGGTGTCGAGCCAGTCCTTGAGCATCGGGCGCAGCGCGTCGAGCACCACCTCTTCCATCGTGCGGCCCGCGGCGGGCGGCGTCGCCGTGGCTGCGGCGGCAGCGGGCGCGACGGCGGCGGTCAGCGCTTCGAGCGACTGGCGCGCGGCATCGGCGCTCGCTTCGGAGACGAGCTCGTCCCTGGCGTCCGCCTCGGGCGCGCTTTCGTCGGCTTCTTGCAGTTCGAGCACATCCTCGCTCGCCGCGGCGCGGGCTTCGCGCGCGCCGGGGGCCTCGTCGCGCGCGATCACGCGCCGGATCGACGACAAAATGTCTTCCATCGAAGGTTCACGCGACATGTCGCCCATCATGGCCCCCTGCGGCGCGCCCGGAAAGCCGGGCGGTTAACCATCTTCTTACCGGGCGGCGGCGGCGCTTGCCAAGCCTTATTGTGGGGTGAGGTTCGCGTCGCTGGCCGGCGGCACGACCGCGTCGGCGGCGGGGACGCCCCGCGTGTCGGTCGCCTGCTGCTGCGGCCGGGGATCGTCGGCCCAGTCGAAGATCTGGCCGCGGACACGGCGGTAGTTGACCTCCGGATCGTAGAGCGGCCCGCCCTCGATGCCGAGGTCGCGCGCCTCGGCCTTGCCCATCGCGGCGAGCAGCGAGAAGGCGGCGACATATGCGTTGCGGCGCGCCGAGACGAGCTGGACCTGGGTGTTCAGATATTCCTGCTCGGCGTTGAGGATGTCGAGGATCGAGCGGGTGCCGACGCTGTTCTCCGCGCGCACGCCTTCGAGCGACAGCGCGTTGGCGCTGACCGCCTGCTGGGTCGCGGCGATGATCTGCTCGTTCGCCTGCCACGCGGCATAGGCGCCGCGCGTCTGCGCGATCACGTCGCGTTCGACCGCGACATAATTTTCGATCGCCTGGCTCGACCGCGACTGCGCCTGGCGCACCTGCGCCGCCGGACGCCCGCCCTGGAACAGCGGGATCGTCAGCGACAGGCCGGCCTGGGCGCTGGAGGTCGCATTCTCCGCCGTGGTGTTCGCGGCGGGGATCGAGTTCAGATTATTGTTGTAGCCGGCGCCGGTCGTCGCCGACAGCCGGGGCAGGCGGCCGGCGCGCGCGACGCCGATGTCGGCGCGGCTGGCGTGGACGAGCTGGTCCGCGGCTTCGATGTCGGGATTGTTGTTCAGCGCGATCGCGACCGCATCCTCGACGGTCGCCGGCAGACCCGGCAACTGCGGCGGTGCCTCCAGGTCGACGGGCGCCTCGCCGACGAGGCGGATATAGGCTTCGCGGCTGCGAATGAGGTTCGATTCGGCAGTGCGCAGGTCGCCCTCGGCGAGCGCGAGCCGCGCCTGCGACTGGGCGACGTCGGTGCGGGTCAGGTCGCCGATCTCGAAGCGGTCGCTCGTCGCTTCCAGATTGGTGCGCAGCACCGCGACATTGTTGCGGTTGAGCCGGACGATCGCCTGGTCGCGGATCACGTCCATATAGGCGCCGACGGTCTGCGCGAAGATGCTCGCCTCGGTCGCGCGCAGGTCGGCCTGACCCGCCTCGACGCGATATCTGGCGGCCTTCACCGCGTTGCGCACCGCGCCGCCCTGATAGATGGGGACCGACACCTGCCCGCCGACGCTGACGAAGCGCTTGGGCGAGAAGAAGGCGTTGCCGGGCAGCACCAGATTTTCCTGATAATCGACGCCCACGCCGGCCGACGGCAGGCCGCCGGCGCGCTGGATCGGCACATTCTCGTCGTTCGCGCGCTGCTGCGCGCGCGCCGCGGTCAGCGTCGGGTTGTTCTCATAGGCTTTGGCGAGCGCGCCCTGCAGCGTTTCGGCCTGCGCCGCGGGCGACAGCATCAGCGCGCCGAGCGCGAGGCCGGCGAGCCAGCGGGCGCGGGGCTGTTTCTTGCGGTTATCGTGCATCGTCATGGTCAGCCTGAAACGAGGGGAGGGTGGAGGCTTCTAGAATCGAAAGCCCTTCGGCGCCGCGAAACCGGGCAGCGGCGCGGCGTCCATGTCGGCGAAGGGGCGCAGCGCGAGCACGCCGCCGGTCTTCACGCCCTGGGCAAGGCGGGTGACCGCGCCGTCGCGCAGCGCCGCGACGATGCGCCCGCCCTCGGCGAGCTGATCGGCGAGCGCCGGCGGCAGCGCCTCGATCGCGCCGTCGATCAGGATGCGGTCGAACGGTGCCCGGTCGGGCGCGCCGGCGGCGAGCGGTCCTTCGATCCAGTCGATGCCGTCCCCCGCGCCCGTGTCCCGCGCCATGGCGAGCAGCGCCGCATCTTCTTCGAGCGCGTGGACCTCGGCGCCGAGCCGCGCGAGGCAGGCGGCGGCATAGCCGGTCGCCGCGCCGACGAGCAGCACACGCATCCCCGGCCGCACCATCGCCGCGACGAGCATGCGCCCGGTGACCAGCGGCGGGTTGAGCGCGCGGCCCCCGCCGAGCGGAATCGCGCGGTCCATATAGGCGACGCTGGCCAGCGCGGGCGGCACATGCGCCTCGCGCGCGACCGCGCCCATCGCGCCGACGACCGCGGGATCGGTGACGTCGTTGGTGCGCAGCTGGCTGTCGATCATCGCGGCCCGCATCTGTGCGGCGCGCGCCTCGTCCCATTCGGCCTCATCATATTTCGTCGCCATCTGCGCCCGTCCGATTGCTGGAATGATCCCGTGTGTCGCAGGCCGCTCTAGCCGAAGCGATGCTGTATTGCAATAGTAATACAGCATCGCGGCCCGCCGCCCGCGCATAGCCGCCCCGGCCGCTGCCGCCAAGCCTGCATCGGCGAATCCTTGACAAGGCGGCGAAAGCCTCTCACTAGCCGGGCCGTCCAGCACCCGGCCCATCCCATCGGGATCGGCATTTCGGCATGAGGCCCGATGGCGGAGTGGTGACGCAGCGGACTGCAAATCCGTATACGCCGGTTCGATTCCGGCTCGGGCCTCCAATCATTCCAGATTTTATTTTTATTTCAAATGCTTGAGTGGTCTATATGTCTAACCTTGGGGCCAAGGTTAGACATTGCAGCCCTTTGAGGCGTGCTGGCTTCCGGTTTTTCACGGGGCGCCGAGGCGCGTTTTGATGTCCGCCCACTCCAGGCCGAATTTCGCCAGATATTTCCTGAGCCTGTCGGCGTCGTTCGTGCTTTTGCGCAAATCCCTCGACACGGCGAACAGGCTGCGTCCCGCTTCGGACAGCGATCGGGCGGCGCGGCATGTCGCGATGACGAAGGCCAGCTGGACGCGGTCGAACGGATCGATCGCGGCGCGCCGGTCGCTGCTCAGGACGCGGTCGAGAGCGTCGGCCTGCTCCCCGTCCGCGTTCCATATGGCGCGGAGCCTTGCGATCTCGAAGCCCACGGCATCGCCGTCGATCCGTCCCGTCGTGCTCAGCGTGGCCATCCGTGTGACGCTGGCCGCGAGGTCGCGAAAATTCCCCGGCCACGCCGCGTCCGCGCCTTCGGCAAACCGCAGGTAGAGGTCGCGCGCCTCCTTGTTGAAGGTGACCCGCGATCCTTCGCGCTCGGCAAAGCGTTCGAGCTCATAGTCGAGATTGGGCTCGATATCCTCGCGGCGGTCCGCGAGGCCGGGGAGCGCGAAGGTCCAGAGGTTGAGGCGCGCGAACAGATCGTCGCGGAAACGGCCGTCGCGGACCTGTTCGACGAGATTTCGATTGGTCCCGGCGATGAGTTGGAAATCGCTCCGCGCCTCGCTGTCCGACCCGACCGGGAGGAAGCGTCCTTCCTCGATGGCGCGCAGGATCATGGCTTGCTCGTCGAGGCCCAGCTCGCCGATCTCGTCGAGAAAAAGCAGACCATTGTCGGCGCTCCTGAGCAGGCCCGGCCGGTCCTGCACCGCGCCGGTAAAGGCGCCCCTGCGGTGGCCGAACAGCGCCGACATCGCGCTGTCGCCCTTCAGCGTCGCGCAATTGACCTCGACGAACGGCCCGTTCACCTGGTGGCGCAGCTTCTTCAGCTCATAGATTTTGCGCGCGAGCTGGCTTTTCCCGGCGCCGGTCGGCCCCATCAGCAGGATCGGCGCCCGGCTGCGCATCGCGACCTGTTCGATCTCCTCGATCATGCGGTTGAAGCGGGGGTTGCGGGTCTCGATCCCGCTCTTGAGAAAGCTCGCGCTTTCGGCGCTCGCCGCGGCGAAGCGGGTCGCGATGCTGTCGTAGCGTGAGAGGTCGAGATCGATGACACCCCACGTGCCGACCGGCTGCGGCGCGCCGCGCTGCGGTTGTGTCTGGAGCAGCTTGCCCGGCAGGTAGCGCGCCTCGGTGAGCAGGAAGAGGCAGATCTGCGCGACGTGCGTACCGGTCGTGATGTGGATCAGATAATCGTGCGCGTCGGGGTCGAAGGGAAAGTCGCGCGCGAAGTCGAGCAGCTTTCCATACACCTCCTCGAAGTCCCACGCGTCGTCGAAGTCGAGCGGATGCGGCACCACCTCGGTCTCGGGCGAGACATCGGCGATGTCGCCGGCGACGATCCCGGCCAGCCGCCGGTGCTGCGTCCCGTGGAGCAGGATGAAGCGGTCGATCCGCAGGTCTTCCTGCATGCAGATGCTGACGCTCGGCCGCCACTTGTTCCAGCGGCCCGAATCGAACTTTCCCGCGTCGAGGGTGGAGCCGAGGAATCCGATGGCGGTGACGGGTTTCATATCGTCTTATATAAATATCTAATATACGATACAAGATTATCCTGTCTTCGCACTTTTCGCGCGGCGCGGCCGCCGGAGGACGCTCAGGCTTAATCAATAATTTCAACACATTGGACTGAATCCGGCCTTGGCCGGGGAGATTGGCACGCCTTCTGCAAAGCATTGGGCGTCGGGGTTCACGTCCCTCGACACGACGCGGGAAGAGGGGCGGCTGGAATGGGCCGGCCGCCCCGAAGCGTCGAGAACCGGCGTGCGATACTCCGGCAGGCCTCGCCTTTGACGCGGGACTGCCCCAAGAAGCGATGGAGGGAGGTCAGCCATGACCCGGACGACCTATGAAGTTCAGCATGTCGAGGGCGGACGCCCGGTCAAGATGTGGACCCGTGGCGTGCCGGTCGAGGACATGGCGCGCGCGCAGCTCGCACGGGCGGCGCAGATGCCCTTCGTGTTCAAGCATGTCGCGGCGATGCCCGACGTCCATGTCGGGATCGGCGCCACGGTCGGCTCGGTGATCCCGACCAAGGGCGCGGTGATCCCGGCGGCGGTCGGCGTCGACATCGGCTGCGGCATGATGGCGGCGCGCACCACGCTGATGGCGCACGACCTGCCCGACAATCTGGAGGGCATCCGCAGCGCGATCGAGGCGGCGGTGCCGCACGGCCGTTCGGTCGGGCGCGGCAAGCGCGACAGCGGCTCGTGGGGCGATCCCCCACAGGCCATCGTCGACGCCTGGGCGACGCTCGCCGAGCGCTTCGGCCATATCGTCGCCAGGCATCCGCGGCTGAAGAACACCAACAACCTCACGCATCTGGGGACGCTCGGCACGGGCAATCATTTCATCGAGCTGTGCCTCGACCAGGATGCGCGGGTGTGGGTGATGCTGCATTCGGGCTCGCGCGGCGTCGGCAATGCGATCGGCTCCTACTTCATCGAACTGGCGAAGCAGGACATGCGCAAGTGGTTCATCAACCTGCCCGACGAGAATCTCGCCTATTTCCCGGAAGGGACCGACCATTTCGACGACTATGTCGAGGCGGTGGGCTGGGCGCAGGACTTCGCGGCGCTGAACCGGCGCATGATGATGGTCAACGTCATCGCCGCGCTACGCGGACAGATCGCCAAGCCCTTCGAGGCCGAAGCCGAAGCGGTGAACTGCCATCACAATTATGTGACGCGCGAAAACCACTTCGGCGAGAATGTGCTCGTCACCCGCAAGGGGGCGGTGCGTGCGGCGAAGGGGACGATGGGGATTATCCCGGGCTCGATGGGCGCGAAATCGTTCATCGTGCGTGGGCTGGGCAACCCGGAATCCTTCGACAGCTGCAGCCATGGCGCGGGCCGCGTCATGAGCCGCACCGCGGCGAAGAAGCTCGTCACCCTCGACGAGCATATCGCCGACACCGCAGGCGTCGAATGCCGCAAGGACGAGGGCGTCATCGACGAGACGCCAAAGGCGTACAAGCCGATCGAGGCGGTGATGGCGGCGCAGGCCGACCTCGTCGAGATCGTCCATACGCTGAAGCAGGTGGTGTGCGTGAAGGGGTGACCCTTCACGCCGCCATCGGGAGACATAATGTGACCACTGCGAAACTCTTTCCCTGTCCATGCTGCAAATCGCTCACGCTTCGCGATCCCGGAGGATTTGAGATTTGTTCGGTGTGCTGGTGGGAAGATGATGGCCAAGGCGATGCAGATGCTGACGATGTCCGCGGCGGACCCAACGGTAACATGAGCCTCACTCAAGTACGGAAGAAATGGCAACACCATTTGGCGTTTGAAGCGCAGTTTGTGCCCAAGCCGAAGCAAGCCGATTAAATAACGAGAAGAATCATGATCATCATCGACGGCTCCGAAGGCGAAGGCGGCGGGCAGGTGCTGCGCTATGCGTGCGCGCTGTCGCTGCTGACCGGCGAGCCTTTCCGTATCGACAATATCCGCGGCGGGCGCGAGAAGCCGGGGCTCATGCGCCAGCATGTGACCGCGATCGAGGCCGCGTGCGTGGTCGGGGGCGCCGAATGCTCGGGACTCGCGGTGGGCTCGAACAGCATCGCTTTCCGGCCCGGTCGGGTGACGCCGGGCGACTATCATTTCGCGGTCGGCACTGCGGGCAGCACCGCGCTCGTTCTGCAGACGGTCATGGTCCCGCTGATGCTGGCCGAAGCGCCTTCACGCCTCGTCATCGAAGGTGGGACGCATGCGATGGCCGCGCCGCCTTTCGAGTTCATCGAGCGCACGCTGCTGCCGGTGATCAATCGCATGGGACCGGCGGTGTCGGCGCGGCTGGTCCGCCACGGCTTCTTCCCGCGCGGCGGAGGACGGATCGAGGTCGATATCGCGCCCGCGCCGCTGCGCCCGATCGAATGCGTGGCGCGCGGCGCGCTGCGCAGGGTTGCCGCGACCGCGATCCTGGCGGGCATCCCGTTCGACGTCGGCGATCGCGAGCTCAAGACCGCGGCCAGGACGCTGGCCGACTGGCCGGCTGAAGCCTTCGCCACCCGGCAGCTTCCCGCCGATCAGGGGCCGGGCAATGCGCTGTTGCTCGAAGCGGAATTCGACCATGTGACCGAAGTGATGTCGGCGTTCGGCAAGATCGGAATCCCCGCCGAGCGGCTGGCGAAAACGGCCGCGCGGCGGATGGCGGGCTATCTGGCGTGCGACGCTTTCGCCGGTCCCTATTTGCAGGATCAACTCCTGCTTCCCTTCGCGATGGCGGGGGACGGTGCCTTTTCGACCGTGAAGCTCAGCCGGCATAGTCTGACGGCCGCGGCGCTCGTCGAGCGCTTTCTGGGAACGGGTTTTCGGTTCACGGAGCGGACTGACGGAGGAATCTCGGTCGAGGTGGCAAGCGCGTAGGGCGGGGGGCTTACCGGGCCGACATAGACCCGAACAGGGCCTCCGGCAGGCGCGTTCGCCTCCATCTTCATAAACTTGCTTGACGACAAGCTAGTTTTATATAGGCTTGGCGGGAAAGACGGGATCGAAAGAGGGAGAGACGGATGCTCGATCGGCGGCAATTCGCCGGGATCGCCGCGGCCGGCGGGCTGGCGGCGCTGACCGGCCGGGTGCAGGCGATGGCGCGTTCACGCGTCCCGGCCGTGCATGTCGAAGCGCCGCCGGCGGGCGCCAAGGGACGGATCTTCGGCGCGCATGCGGAGGATCTCGCGGCGCAGGGCTATGTCGAGGAAGAATATTTCGTCTCCGGCACCGCGACATCCTATGCGCCTGTGGGCGCGCTCGGGCCGGACGGCGTCTGGACCGTCGCGCCCGACCGGCAGGCGCCGTTCCGGACGCGGGTGATCGTCCAGCGGCCCGCCGACCCGGCGGCGTTCAACGGCACCATCATCTGCGAATGGGCCAATGTCTCGGCGGGCTTCGAAATCTCCTCGGCGGTCAACCAGCAATTCTGGAAGGACGGCTATGCCTATGCCGCCATCTCGGCGCAGCGCATGGGGCTCGAAGGGACGAAGGAGCGACCGCTCGGCCTCCGGCAATGGGACGCGGAGCGCTACGGGTCGCTGAGCATCGCGGGCGACAGCTTCTCCTACGACATCTTCTCGCAGGTCGCGCGGGCGCTCGGGCCGGCGCGGGGCGGGGGCGGCGTCGATCCGATGGGCGGGCTGTCCGTGCGGCGGCTGTTCGCGCTCGGCGAATCGCAGTCGGCGGCGCGGCTGCTCTCCTATGTCAACGCGGTCCACCGGCTCGCGAACGTCTTCGACACCTATATGATCGTCGTCGCGGTCGGCCGGTCGACCGAGTTCGACGATTTCGTCTATGACCCGGCGAAATCGCTCGACGAGAACAACAATATCCGCCGCTCGCGCACGGTGCAGACGCGCGTGCGCACCGATCAGCGGGTGCCGGTGCTGGTGCTCAATTCGGAGACCGAGACGCCCTATTTCTTCGCGAGCCGGCAGCCGGACAGTGACTGGTATCGTCTCTGGGAGGTGGCGGGCTCGACCCATGCCTCGGCGATCGGCGGCGGGCGGCGGCCCGATATTTCGGCGCGCGACGGTGTTCCGGACATGGCGGCGCGCTGGGCGAAGATGGTCGATCTGTTTCCGGTGATGGAGGCGGCGGCGGCCGGGCTCGACCGCTGGCTGTCGGGCGGGGCACCGCTCGGCTCGTTCGAGCGCATCGCGGTGGCGGGCGAACGCAATGCGCCCGCGACCGACGGTTTCGGCAATGCGAAGGGCGGCGTGCGCCTGCCCGAAATCATGGTGCCCGCAGCGCGCTTCGTGACCCAAACCAATGATGCGAGCGGGCGGCTCGAACCCTTCGACGCGGCGACGCTGTGGGCGATCTACAAGGACGACGCGGACTATGCCGCGCGAATCCGCGCGGCCGCCGAATGGGCCGAGGCGGCGGGGCTGATCCTGCCGCGTCGGCGCGACGAATATATCGCGAAATCGGCCCGTGGGCCGGTCCCCTTTTATTGACGGCGGAGGCGCGGGCGATGCGGATGAGCAGGCGGGATTTCGCGGCGGCGGCGCTTGCCGGAGCGGCGCTGGGCGGCATGGGCGCGCCGCTGCGCGCCGCCTCGCCGTCGCCCGCGCTGCGTCCCATACCCGCGGCGGGGCGCGGACGCATCTTCGGCACGACGCTCGATGACCTCGCAGCCCTCGGCTATGTCGAGGAGGAGGTGCTGCTGGCGGGAGAGGCAGCACGCTACGATCCGGTGGGCGCGCTCGGGCCCGACGGCCGGTGGACGCTCGCGCCGGGCGAGCGCCGGCCGTTCGTCACGCGGCTGATCGTGCGGCGGCCGGCCGACCCCGCGAAATTCAACGGCACGCTGATCGTCGAATGGCTGAACGTCAGCCTCGGCTTCGACGTCAGCTTTGCCGATGGGCCGGGCAGCTACGACGGCTTCGCCTGGGTCGGCGTCACCGCGCAATATGGCGGCGCCGTCGGCGACGAGGCGCAGCCGCAGGGGCTGAAGGCATGGGACGCGGCGCGCTATGCCGCGCTCGTCCATCCCGGCGACGACTGGTCCTACGACATCTTCACCCAGGCGGCACGGGCGCTGCGCGCCAATGCCGCGGCCGGGCATCCGCTGCATGGGCTCACCGTGCGTAAGCTGATCGGCACCGGCGTGTCGCAGTCGGGCAGCCGCATCCTCTCCTACGCCAACGGCGTGCAGCCGCTGGCGCGCGCCTATGACGCGCTGATGCCGATGCTGTGCGCGGGCGCGGCGGCGGAGTTCGACGGCGGCGCGGCGCCCGGCGTGGCGGCGGCGCGCGGGCGCCCGCGCTTCGCCCATGTGCGCGCCGACCTCGGTATCCCGGCGATGCAGCTCAACACCGAGTTCGAGGCGCCCTTCTTCCGTGCGATCCGCCAGCCCGACAGCGACCTCTATCGCAGCTGGGAGGTCGCGGGCGCGTCGCACGGGCCGACCGAATTGCTCCGGGCGATCCACGCGAAGGAGCAGCGCGACGGCGTCGGCAGCCGCTGGCATGCCTTTGACGCGGCGAGCGATGTTGCGTGGCAGCCGACCGCCGACGCGGCAATCGCGCATTTCCATCGCTGGCTGAACGGCGGACCGCCGCCTCCGGTGCAGGCGCCGATCGCCTTCGAGGTCGACGGGCGGACGATCGCGCGCGACGCGCACGGCAATGCGAAGGGCGGCGTGCGACTGCCCGAGCTCGAGGTGCCGGTGGCGAGCTATCGCGGGCAGGGGACGAAGCATCTGCTCGCGGGCGAGACGCATCCCTTCGCGCCCGACGAACTGCGCCGTCTCTATCCCGACCATCCGTCCTATGTCGCGCAAGTGGCGACAGCAGCGAAGGCCGCGGTGGCGGCGGGCGTCATCCTGCCCGCGCGCGAGCGCTTTTACGTCGCGCGCGCCGAAGCCGCCGCGATCCCGCCCGCCCGATCCTGATGGAGAGACGAGAGATGCTGTCACGCCGCCAATTCGCCCTGACCGCCGCCGCCGGCACCGCTGCGCTCGCTGCTGCGCCCGCGGCCGCCAAGGGAGCCGCCACCGCGACAAAGGTCGAGGGGCCGGTGACGGGCGGAGAGCGCGGCACAATCCACGGCGCTTACTTCGGCGACCTCGCCGCGCACGGCTATGTCGAGGAGGAATATTTCGTCTCGGGAACCGCGCAGAGCTTCCGGCCGGTGGGCGAGCTGTCGAAGGATGGCCGCTGGACGGTCGCGCCCGATGCCCGCGCGTCCTATCGGACGCGCGTCATCGTCCACCGCCCGATCGACCCCGCGAAGTTCAACGGCGTGGTGATGTGCGAATGGACCAACGTCTCGACCTTCAACGACCTCAGCAATGCGGTGAACGAGAGTTTCTGGCAGAGCGGTTATGCCTATGCCGCCGTCTCGGCGCAGAAGGTCGGGATCGACGGGCTCGACGCAGTGCCCGATTCGGGGCTCAAGCGCTGGGATGGCGAGCGCTACGGTTCGCTCGTGCATCCGGGCGATGCCTTTTCCTACGACATCTTCACGCAGGTCGCGCGGGCGCTGGTGTCGGCGAAAGGGCGCAGCGGTCCTGATCCGCTCGGCGGGCTTGCGGCGAAGCATGTCATCGCGACTGGCGAATCGCAGTCGGCGGCGCGGCTCGCGACCTATATCAACGCGGTGCATCCGCTTGCGGGCTTCTTCTCGGCCTTCATCCCCTGTGTCCTCGTCGGCGGCGGCAGCGAGCTTGAGAACCCGGAGATCATCCCCGGCGAAAGCGCGGCGGACTACAACAAGCGCTTCTTTTCGCGCATCGTCGAAACGGTGATCCGCGACGACCTCGACGTGCCGGTGCTGATCATGCTGTCGGAGACCGAAGCGCGCATGTTCCGCGTGCCGCCGCAGCCCGACGGGCCGAAGCTGCGGCTGTGGGAGGTCGCGGGATCGGTGCATGGGTCGGCATGCGACACCGGATACCGGCCGAGCGTCGCCGAGCGCGACGGCATCCGCGATTCGATCGGCGGTTCGGACCAGCGCATGGTGCGCTTCATGCCGACGATGGCGGCGGCGGGGCTCGCGATGATCCGCTGGCGGGAGGGCGGCGATCCGCTCGCGCGCCACCCGCGGCTGCTGCGCGGCGCGACCCCGCGCGACATCGTCACCGACGTGCAGGGCAATGCGCTCGGCGGCGCGCGCCTGCCCGAGGTCGCGGCGCCGACCGCTGCCTTCGACACCAAGACGTCGCCCGCGCGCGGCAACCGCCATCCGCTGTCCGAAGAGGCGCTTCGGCGGCTCTATCCGGCCGACGCCGACTATGCGAACGCGGTCCGCGCGGCGGTCGATGCCGCGCTGCGCGGCGATCTGATCCTGCCGTATCGCGCCGAGGAATATCTGGCCGAAGCGGCGAAGGGGCCGGTGGCGGCGGGCTAAGGCTTCAGCCGCTCGGCCACCTGCGTCATATATTGTTCGAGGATGCCGACCAGGTCGAGATCGGGGTCGGTGAAGTGGATCAGCGCCGATCCGCGGCGGAAGAGGAGTAGCGCCTGCGCCTCGGCCTCGACGTCGATGTCGCCCCGCACGTCGCCGCGCGCGATCGCCTCGCGCAGGCTGTCGGCGATGCGCGCGACCGTCGCGCGGTTGTAGCGCGCCATGATCTTCGCCAGCTCGGGATCGAACATCGCGCCGAGGAACAGCGCATAGAGCGCCCGCGTGCGGTGCGAATCGGCGGACAGCGCGCGCCCCCAGCGCGCGCGCATCGAGGCGATGCCCGGCTCGGCGTCGGGGTCGGTGATCGCGGCGAGCGATTCGCGCGTGATATGCTCGACGACGCGCGCGAGCAGCGCTTCCTTGGTCTCGAAATAATGGCCCGGCAGGCTGCGGCTGTATCCCGCCTCGTGCCCGACCTCGGCGAGAGTGAAGCCGTTCGCGCCCTTTTCGGCGATCAGCTTGACCGCGGCGGCGAGCAGCCGGCTTTCGGATTCCTGGCGGCGTTCCTCTTGCGTGCGGCGCACATAACCCCCTGATTGGCAGCCCCTTCGCCCGCTTCTATGCGCGCTGCCAAAGCCGCTGGCAAGTCTCTGGCTGGTTGGCCAGCAAGAACTTGCTTGACAGCCAGCTAGTAACTTGCGAGAGAAAATTGACACATGCTCAATTCTGAACGAGCAGAGGGAGGGAGAGAGATGACTGGGAAGCACAAGCGCGCCCGCGACGCCTATCATTTCCGTTCGGTTCTGCTGGCGGCCGCCAGCCTCGCAGCGCTGGCGCCGGTGGCCGCCACCGCGCAGGACAGGGGCGCCGAGGACACGGCCGAGGCTGCCGACCGCGACGGTCCGATCATCGTCACCGCGCAGCGCCGCGAGCAGTCGATCATCGAAACGCCGGTCGCGGTCAGCGTCGCCTCGGGCGAGATGCTGCGCGAAAAGGACATCACCACCGCGCCCGACCTGATCAAGGTGACGCCGGGCCTGACCGCGCAGCTCGGCGCCAACCAGTCGCGCCGCACCTCGCGCTTCGCGATCCGCGGTCAGGGGACGCTCGGCACGTCGGGCGTCACCAGCTATTTCGCCGAGGTGCCCGACATCGGCACGCCCTTTTACGACCTGCAGAATGTGCAGGTGCTGAAGGGGCCGCAGGGCACGCTGTTCGGCCGCGTCACCACCGGCGGCGCGATCCTCTTCACACCGGTCATGCCGGGCGACGAATATGAAGGATATGTCAACCTCAAGGTCGGCGAATATGGCCGCCGCGATCTCGAATTCGCGGCGACGGCGCCGCTCGTCAAGGATGTGCTGTCGGTGCGCGTTGCGGCGCAGTTCCTGAAGAGCAGCGGCTTTTCGCGCAACCTCTACGACGGCGGACGGCAGGACGGGCGCGACGGCCAGTCCTATCGCGCGATCGTTAAATTCACCCCGACCGACTGGCTGACCAACACCACGATCGGGCTGGCCGACTATATCGAGGACCCGACGCGTTCGGGCATCCTCACCGCGGCGCGGCCGCTGATCAGCAACACCAGCGTCCCCGCGCTCGGCATCACGCTGATCCGCGGCAACGACCAGCGCGTCGCGCCTGCGGTCGCGCAGGCGAGCGGGATCGCCTGCCCGGCAGGCGTCTGCCCGACCTGGCTCGCCCTCGCGCAGCAGGCGGTCGCCGCCCAGGCCGCGCGCTCGCCCTATCTGGTGAACGAGAACAACGTCAACTATCCCAAGCCGAACATGCGTCAGTTCGGGCTGATCAACACAACGGAGATCGAACTCACCCCCGACATCACGCTCAAGAATATCTTCAGCCATCAGAACAGCCGCGACCGCGGCCCCAATTCGACCAATATCGACGGCTGGGGCATGCCGATGCTCGAACAGGCGAACCTCGGCCGGCCGGGCAGCCGTGGGCTGACCGAGGAAATCCAGATCCAGGCCAATCTGCTCGACGACCGCGTCGAGTTCACCGGCGGCTTCTTCTACGAAAAGAACTGGACGCCCTATTATGTCGGCGCGAGCAACATCTTCTACGGCGGTTATATCGCGCAGACGAACAGCGCGGCGGGCTGCTCGCTGCTTGCCTCGTCGATTCCCGGCGTGCGCACCGATCCGGGCAATGACGGCAATTTCTATTGCTATGTCGGCGCGCAGAATTCGATCGGCAAGGTCCGCTCGAACGACAAGGCGGTCTATGGCCAGGCGACGGTCCATATCACCGACCAATTGTCGGTGACCGGCGGCTATCGCTACACTTGGTCCAGCCGCTCTTCGACCTCGCTGTCGGCCTTCTCGGTCTCGCTGCCCGGCCTCGGCATCCCGACGACGACGCTGGCGATCAACGGCATGGCCCCCTTCCAGGTGCCGATCGCCGACATCAAGTCGCTGCCTGGCGAGGTGTGGCAGAATGTCCGGTCGAAGCGCGGCACCTACACGCTTGCGGCGCAATATCAGTTCAGCCCGGATTTCATGCTCTATGCGACGACGCGGCAAGGCTTCAATCCGGGCGGGCGCAACAGCCGCTTCGCGCCCGGCTTCGAATTCTACGGACCCGAAGTCGTCACCGATTACGAGATCGGCGGCAAGGCGAGCTGGCGCTCGGGGCCGTTCCGTGGGCTCGTCTCCTTCGATGTCTATCGCTCCAACTACGACGATGCGCAGCGCAGCGTGACCCAGCCGGTGAACGGCGTGGCGACCATCTATCTCGCCAATGTCGCGAAAGCGCGCATCCAGGGGTTCGATTTCGACGCGTCGGTCAGCTACGACTGGTTCACCCTCGGTGGTTTCGTGACGCTGACCGACGGCAAATATCTGCGCTATCCGAATACCGGGCAGTTCGCCGACTTCCAGCCGCCGTTCGACCTCACCACCTTCGGCCTCGCCGGCATCTCCAAATGGCTGTGGGGCGTCCGCCCGACGATCGATTTCGGCCGGATGACGGGCGGGCCAGCCATTTCGCTGTCGGGCAATCTCTATCGCCGCGGCACCTTCTTCTCGTCGGAGCCGAACCTGGGGCCGGAGATCAACCGCACCGTGCCGGGCAACACCCAGCTCGACCTGCGGCTCGACTGGCGCAACATCGCCGACACGGGGCTGAGCGCCGCGGTCGCGATGACCAACGTCACCGATTTCAACGGCAAGGTGGGCGGCAACGAGCTGCGCGCGACCAACGGCCTCAACATCGACGTGGTCGCGCCGCCGCGGCAGCTTTATGTCGAGCTGAACTTTAAATTCTGAAGACGGAATGCGGCAACCTGGCGGTGCCGTAAAGGGGAAGGGTCGATGACGATCGGGTCAACATTGCCATCGCTCCTTCCCCTCGACCGCCGGGGTTTCCTCGCGGGCGCAGCGGCGATGGCCGTCGCGACCGGCGCGGGGGCGAGGCCGGGCGACAGCGGCGTGATCGATACGACCTCCGGAAAGCTGCGCGGCGCCGGCGATGGCGGCGTCCGCATCTTCAAGGGCATTCCCTATGGCGAGCCGACCGGGGGCGCGGCGCGCTTCCTGCCGCCCAGCGCCTATGCGCCGCGCGGCGGCGTGCGCGACGCGACCGCCTTCGGCCCGAGCTGCGCACAGCTCGGCTCGCGCGGGCTGACGGGGGGTGAGGATTGCCTCGTGCTCAACGTCTGGACGCCCGGCACCGACGCGGCGAAGCGGCCGGTGATGGTCTATATCCATGGCGGCGGCTTCCGCACCAGCTCGGGCTCGGTGCCGTCGAACGACGGCACGCATCTGGCGCGGACCGAGGATGTCGTCGTCGTCTCGCTCAACCACCGGCTCGGGCCGCTCGGCTATCTCTATCTCGGTGACATTCTCGGCGGCGACTATGAAGCGGGCAACGCCGGCAATCTCGACCTTGTCCTCGCGCTCCAATGGGTGCGCGACAACATTGCGTCCTTCGGCGGCGATCCCGGCAATGTCACCGTCTTCGGCGTGTCGGGCGGCGGCAAGAAGATCAGCCACCTGCTCGCCATGCCCGCGGCCGAGGGCCTGTTCCACCGCGCGATCGTGATGAGCGGCGCGCTGTCGACCGCGATCGAGCGGCAGGCGGCGAGCGACTATGGCGACCGTTTCCTCGCGCATCTCGGCCTCGACCGCAGCCGCGCCCACGAACTGACGGCGATGCCCGTGGAGCCACTGCTGACGGCGGTCGCGGCGCTGACCCGCGCCGGGCAGGACCCCGAGGGCGGCTATGGCGGCGGCGGCGGGCCGCAGCCGCTCGTCGACGGGGTCACCCTGCCGCGCCATCCGGGTGAAGCGCTGGCTGCCGGCATGTCGCGCGCGATTCCGGTGATGATCGGCAGCACGCTCGACGAACCGATCGCCGGCTATCAGGGGCCGGAGGGGCTGAAGACGCTCGAAGCGATGACGATGGAAGCGGTGCGTGCGCGCCTCGCCGACGGACCGTTCGTGCGGCTCGGCGACCAGACCGACGCGGTCATCGCCCATTACCGCAAGGTCTGGCCCGACCTCTCGCTCGGCGCGCTGATGGTGCGGATCGAGACGGCGGGAAGCTGGCGGCTGCTTTCCAACCTGCTCGCCGATCACCGCGTCGCGGGTGGCGGCGAGGACACCTGGGTCTATATCCTGACCTTTGCCGGCGGCACGCCGGGCGGGCCGCGCGGCGCGGGGCATGGGACCGACGTGCCGCTGGTGATGGGCAATCTCGACCGGGCGACCGACTTCGGCCCGAACCCCTGGTTCGCCGGATCGGAAGGCGCGCCGGCGGTCAGCCGGATGATGGGCCGCACCTGGGCGCAGTTCGCGCGCGGCGGCGATCCCGCCAACGACCTGCTGCCGCCCTGGCCCGCCTATACCGCCGCAAGGCGCGAGACGATGATGCTCGACGTGCAGCCGCATGTCGCCCTCGACCCCTTCGGCGACCGCGCCGCCTTTGGAGACGCCTGATGGCGACCGTCACCGCCCCTCCTTCCGCCCCCGCGCGCATCGACCGCCCCGGCCTCGCCTGGGCGCTGTTCGAGGGCGGGCGCATTCCCTATGTCATCATGCTGTCGGTCGTCTTCATGCCCTATTTCGCCAAGACGGTCGTCGGCGACGCGGTGGCGGGACAGGCGGAGGTCGCCAATTTCGCCAAATATGCGGGGTTCGTCGCCGCCTGCACCGCGCCTTTGCTCGGCGCGTTGCTCGACCAGCGCGGGCGGCGCAAGCCGTGGATTGTCGCCTTCATGGCGGTGCTCGTGTCGGTCGTCGCGATGCTGTGGTTCGCCGAGCCGGACGCGGCGGGGCTGCCCGTGGCGACGATCGTCGTGCTGCTCGTGCTCGGCAAGCTCTTCTACACCTACACCGAAATGCTGCACAATTCGCTGCTCGCCGCGGCGGCGGCGGGCGGGTCGATGGCGCGGCTGTCGGGCCTGTCGATCACGATCGGGGCGACCAGCGGTTTCCTGTTCCTGATCTTCATCCTGCTGACCATCGTGCTGCCGACGCAGGGCGGGGTGAGTTTCGTTCCCGCCGAGCCGCTGTTCGGACTCGACACCGAAAGCTATCAACATCTGCGCATCGTCCCGCTCTTCGCTGCGGCGCTGCTCGTCGCGGCGAGCCTGCCGCTGCTGCTCTTCGCCCGCGACTATCCGCCGACGCGAAAGAGCTGGGGCGCGTCCTTCGACGGCGCCTTCGCCTATCTTGGCGGGCTGGTCGGCCATTTGAAGGCGCGGCCCAACGCCGCGAAATTCCTGCTCGCGCGCATGGTCTATGCCGACGGCATCACCGCGACGTCGATCTTCACCGGCGTGCTCGCCGCCGGCGTGATGGGATGGAGCGCGACCGAGCTGCTGCTGCTCGGCATCGGCCAGCTCGCCGCGGCGGCGGCCGGCGCCCATGTCTTCGCCCGGCTCGACATGCGCGTCGGGTCGAAACGCGCGCTGCAGATCATGCTGACCGGCATGATCGTCGTACTGATCGCCGTCGTCGGCACCGCGCCCGACCGCATCGTCTTCGTTCCGCTGGGCGGCGAGGCGGCTGCCTTCTGGGACGGCCCCGCCTTTACCCGCGCTACCGACCTGATCTTCCTCGCCCTGCTGCTCGCCAAGACCGGTCTTGCCTCGGGCACCTCGGCGTCGAGCCGTGCGCTGCTCGGCGCGCTGAGCCCGGCGAGCGAGGCGGGCGCCTATTTCGGCCTCTATGCGATGGCCGGCACCGTCACCGCCTGGCTCGCCCCGCTCGCGATCGGCTGGGCGACACAGGCGACGGGTTCGCAACAAGCCGGCTTCGTGCCGGTCATCGTCCTGCTGGCCATCGGGCTGGCGTTGCTCGCGACGGTGAAGACCGCCGCGACCGCGGAGAAACATGCATGAATATCGAACGACCCACCGACGAACAGCTGGCGATGGCCGACGCGGCGAAGGACCGCGCGTTCAGCGACATCTTCCCGATCGTCGAGCCCGCGCCCAAGCCGCGCGCGACCGGCCTGACCGAGATCCGCTCGCCCGCCTATTCGCTGCCGCAGCTTGCCGGCATCGTCGAGGCGCTCGGCGACTATATCGACAGCGTCAAATGGACCTGCGGCACCCAGCGGTTGCTGCCGCGCGCGCAGGTGAAGGCGATCAACGACTATCTGCACGGACAGGGGATCGAGGTGTCCACCGGCGGGCTGATCGAGACGGTGCTGCCGCACGGCGAGGCGGCGGTCTATCGCTATCTCGAACAGTCGAAGGAACTGGGTTTCGACATCGTCGAACTGTCGTCGGCGATGGTGTCGATCTCGCTCGCCGACAAATGCAGCCTGGTCAAGGCGGTGAATGCGCTCGGCATGAAGGCGAAGCCCGAGGTCACCGGCTGGTCGCCCGGCGACCGCGGCCGGGTGAGCGCCGACAAGATGATCCGCGAGGCCGAGGCGGTGATCGAGGCGGGCGCCTGGACCGTGATGATCGAGGAGGACGGCATCTTCTCGAGCGGCAACGACGCCAATGCGGCGCGCGACTGGAACCTCGACGTCGTCTGGCGCCTCGCCTCGCGCATTCCCGACGAGAAACTCTATTGGGAGGCGAGCTCGGTGAGCATCATCCGCTGGCTGCTCAACAGCTTCGGTCCCGCAGTCAACATCTTCAGCGGCGCGGACGAACTCGGCTATATCGCCGCCTTCCGCTCGGGCACCTTCGCGATGACCATATCGGCCTTCAAGGGCTGAGCGTCAGACCAGCCTCGTGTCGATCTGCAGGCCGCCCTTCAGCGTCAGCGTGACCGGCGTGCGCTCGGCGATGTCGGCGAGGCGCGCGGCCTGTTCGTCGTCGAGGCCCGCGATCTTCAGCGTGCGGTCGATGCGGCGGTCGGGATGCTGGCCCGACAGGCGCAGGCCGACCTCGACCGATATGAGCGGCCACTCCTTGCGGTCGGCATACATGCGCAGCGTGATCGCGGTGCAGGCGCCGAGGCTGGCGAGCAGCAGGTCATAGGGCGCAGGACCGGTCGCGCCGCCGCCGAGCGCGGGCGGTTCGTCGGCGACGAGGCTGTGGCCGCCGACCTCTATCTCGGTGCGATAGCGATCCTTGCCGATGGTGGCGGTGCCGTGGGCCATGCGAGTCTCTCCCGAGATAGGTCAGGCGGGGATGGTGCGCCGGAGCCACGGAATGAGCAAGGCTTCGACCTCGGCGGCGCGCTCGGCCTGCGTCCAGTGGCCGCAGCCGGCGAGCATATGCGCTTCGAGGTCGGGGACGACTTCGCGCATCAGCGGGATCGGGTCGGCGGTGCCGAGCACCAGCGCGGGGTCACTGCTGCCGCCGACGAACAGCGCGGGGCGGCGGATGACGGGATCGAAACCGCCCGCCCATTCGAAATCGCGGCCATGGTTGCGGTAGCGGTTGAGCGCGCCTGCAAACCCCGTGCGTGCGAAGGTCGCGGCGGCGTGGTCGAAATAGCCGGGCTCGAGCCATGACGGGATGGCATCGGGGAAGCGCAGCCCGTCGAGCAGCTTCGCGCCGTGCGGCTTGTCGTTCGGCCAGTCGCCCGGCGCCGCATCGCCCGAGATGCAATGATAGAAGGCGCGCAGGAACAGCGCGGGATCGGCCTCCAGTTCGGCCTCGGCGACGCCGGGCTCCTGAAAATAGGCCTGATAGAAGAAGCGGCCCTTGTCGGTGAAGCGCCGCGTGAAGATCGCGTCGAAGGGCGCGGCGGCACGGCCGAGCCACGGGATCGACAGTGCGGCGACCGCCCCGAAGCGGTCGGGCCGCGCCATGATCGCGTTCCAGACGATCGAGGCGCCCCAGTCGTGGCCGACCAGCGTGACCGGGGCATCCAGCGCGAGCGCATCGGCGACCGCGACGAGATCGGCGACGATCGCCTCCATGCGGTAGTCCGCGACCGCTGCGGGCCGGTCGCTGTCGCCATAGCCGCGCACGTCGATCGCGCAGGCGGCGTAGCCCGCATCGGCGACGGCGGCGGCAAGGCGGTTCCACGACTGGCGCAGTTCGGGAAAGCCGTGGACGAAGAGCACGAGCGGGCCTGAGCCGCGCACGTCGGCGGCGATGCGGACGCCGTCGGGGGCGGTGACATATTGAAGGTGGGAGTTCGTCATGCTTCCATTTGCCCAAATTCGCCCGTCATTGCGAGCGGAGCGAAGCAATCCAGAGCGGCTTACGCCCACTCTGGATTGCTTCGTTGCTTCGCTCCTCGCAATGACGGCGACGTTGAACGGGCCTGCTTACCGCCACGCGGTATCGCCGGGAAGGCCGAGGCGCAAGGCGGCCTGCCAGGCGGGCGCCGCCGGGTCCCTGCGCCGGTCGGCGAGCTTCGCCATCGCCTTGACCATGATGCGGTCGCGGCGGCGCAGGTCATGCTCCCGCCCGAGGTCGAGCCGTTCGCGCACCACCGGCGGGAGCAGCGACACCGCCGCGCGCGCGAGCGCCTGATGCAGGAAGCGCGGGACCGACGGCGCGGCGCGGCCCGAGCGGATGATGTCGAGGAATTCGCCGTTGATCGGATGCGGCTCGAAGCGCGGCAGCAACTCCTCCATCATCGCCAGGAACTCGGCTTCGGACTTCGGCGTGCGCGTCACCCCGTACAGCTCCGCGACCGGTTCGCCCTCGGCCCAGAAGCGTGTCCGGTCGGCGGCGGACAGGGGCGTCACGAAGCGGTGATAGGCGGTGAGGAATCCATATTGCGCAGTCGCATAGACCCAGTTGAGCAGTTCGGGGTCGAGCGCATGATACGCCTCGCCCTTCGGCGTCTCGCCCGAAACCTTCGCGTGCATGCGGTTCACCCCGCCGATCACCCGCCGCGCGGCGCTTGCCGGGCCATAGACGCCGACCATCGCCGCCATGCCGGTGCGCTGCGAGCGGCCGATCGGATCGACCTTGTAGATCGAATGGTCCCACACGCCCGACCGGATGCGCGCGTCGGCGAATTCGAGCAGCACCGCCGCGACTCCGCCGATTGCCATCGCGACCGGATTCTTGAAGATGCGCCAGTGGATCGAATCGGGCGCGAGCAGCGCCGACTCGCCCGCGGGTTTGGAAAAGTCGATCGCCATCGCGGGCGGGCTGGTCGTCATGCGGTTCATCGGTCTGGCCGGTCCTTTGCGATTGACCTCGTCGGCGAATTTGTTATCAGATGTGATAATAGGATGCAATGGAGCGAGCATGAACCTCGACTGGAGCCCGGAGGAAGAGGCGTTCGCGGCGGAAATGCGCGACCTGCTCGCGCGCGAGCTGACGCCGGAACTGCGCGCGGGCGCGGCGCTCGCGACCAGCGTCTATCCCGACCATCGCGTGTCGATGGACTGGCAGGCGCGGCTGCATGCGCAGGGGCTCGCCGCTCCGCACTGGCCGCCCGAGCATGGCGGGCACGACTGGACGCCCGCGCAATTCTACCTCTACGCCCGCGAACGCGCGCGCGCCGGGGCGCCGTCGATCGCGCCGATGGGCATCCACATGGTCGCGCATGTCATCGCGGCCTTCGGCACCGACGCACAAAAGGACTGGTTCCTGCCGCGCATCCTCTCGGGCGAAATCTTCTTCTGCCAGGGCTATTCGGAGCCCGGCGCGGGATCGGACCTCGCGGCGCTGCAGATGAGCGCGGTGCCCGACGGCGACGATTATGTCCTGAACGGGTCGAAGATCTGGACGACGCACGCGGGCGAGGCGAACTGGATCTTCTGCCTCGTGCGCACGTCGAAGCACGAGCGGCCGCAGCAGGGCATCACCTTCCTGCTGGTGCCGATGGACCAGCCGGGGGTGACGGTGCGCCCGCTGACGATGATCTCGGGCGAGACGATCCAGGCCGAGATATTCTTCGACGATGCGCGCTCGGCGAAGGCGAATGTGATCGGCGAGGTCGATCGGGGCTGGACGGTGGCCAAATATCTGCTCGAATTCGAACGCGGCGGGGCGGCGCACGCCCCGGCGCTCGCGATGCGCGTCGATGCGCTCGCGCGGCGGGCGCAGGCGACGATGGCGGGTGATCCCGTCTTCGCGCACAAGCTCGCCAAGGCGCGCATCCGCGTCGACATATTGGAGATGATCGAACTCAAGCTGCTCTCGGGCGCGGGGCAGGGCGAAAGCGTCGGTGTCATGGCGTCGATGCTCAAGATCATGGTGACCGAACTCGCGCAGCACGTCACCGAACTCGCCTGTGAGGCGGCGGGGCCGGCGGGACTCGCCTTCCAGCCGCATGCCGGCATGCCGGGCGCCGCGGTCCCTGCGCATCCCCCGCCCGCCGACGGCCATGTCACCGGCGCGCCGTGGCAGGCGATCGCGCCGCTGCGCTATTTCAACGAGCGCGCGGGGTCGATCTATGCCGGATCGAACGAGATCCAGCGGAACATATTGGCGAAGGCGGTGCTGGGGCTGTGACCCATGATCCGGCCCGCCGCTGCGCGGCCGTGAGGATCGATCAGGCCGCCCCGGCCATTCCCGCCGCATAGCGCCCGACATGGAAATCCACGGTCCCCAGCTTCTGCTCGATCGCCGTCGCGCGCCGGAAAAAGGGGCCGACGCGCAGTTCCTCGGTCATGCCCATCGCGCCGTGGAGCTGGACCGCTTCCTGCCCGATCCGGCGCAGCGCTTCGCCGACGGTCGCCTTGGCGGCGGCGGTCGCCTGCGCGTCGCCGGGCTTCAGCGCCGCCAGCATCGCCGCGGCGCCGATCTGCTCGCGCAGCAGCAGCATGTCGACCATTCGGTGCTGCAGCGCCTGGAAGGAGGAGAGGGTCGCGCCGAACTGCCTGCGCTGCTTCGTATAGAGCAAGGTGTCGTCGAGCAGCACCCGCGCGATCCCCGCCGCCTCGGCGGCGAGCGCCGCGATGGCGGCGTCGACCGCCGCCTGGAGCGCGGCTTCGCTATCCTGTCCGCGCCCGACCTCGGCCGCCGCATCGACCCACAGCCCGCCCAGGTCTAGGTCGGCGGCGGGCGTGTCGTCGATCAGCAGATAGGGATGCAGCCGCCCGGCAAGCGCGGCGGACGGCAGCAGGAAGAGGCGGAGCACCCCCTCGCCGTCGCGGGCAGGCACGACGACATGGCCGGCTTCGGCCGCGAAAGGCACGGCGATCTTGCGGCCGGTCAGCGTCCAGCCGTCGGGATCGGCCGCCGCGCGCGCGTCGATCGCGCCGATGTCGCCGCGTGTCGCATCTTCTTCGATCGCGGTGACGATCAGCGTCTCGCCGCGCGCGATCGCCGCCGCGCGGGTCGTTTCGCCGAGCGCGAGCAGCAGTTCGGCGGTCAGGATGTGGCAGTCGATATAGGGCGTCACCGCGAGCGCGGCGCCGAGTTCCCCGGCGACGATCATCGCCGCGACGCGGCCGCCGCCGAAGCCGCCGATCCGCTCGGGCAGCGCCGCCGCGCCGACGCCGATCGCCGCGTCGGCCTCGCGCCACAGCGCGAGATGCGCATCGGCGGTGCACATCGCCCGGCGCTTCTCGAACGGCAATCGCTGCGTCAGGAACCGCGCGAGCGCATCGCGCAGCATTCGCTGGTCATCGTCATATTCGAGGTTCATGCCCCGGCTATGCGCGCGGGGAGGCAATTTATCAAGTCTGATAATTTCTGACGAGGCCCGCGAGCAGCGTCTCGACCGTATGCGCGCGGTAGCGGGCGTGGAGATCGTCGTCGGCATAGGGCTTGCCGTTGAACACGACCTGCAGCGTCAGCCGGTTCGCATAGAGGCCGTCGGCCGCGCCGATGGTGTTGAAATAGAAGAGCTTGGGGTCGACGGGGTGGAACTCGCCCGCGGCGATGCCCTCCTCGATCATCCGCGCCTGTGCGCCGGCGATCTTGGACAGGAGCTCGTCGCCGATATGGCGCACGCGCTCGGGCTCGGCGTCGCGGACCATATACTGGATCAGGCGGTTGAGATAGGGGATGCGGTAATAGGTGTCGAGGATGCCCTCCAGATGGATGCGCATCCGCTCCGTCGGGGTGACGTCGAGCCGGAACAGCGCGTCGAGCTGGTGGATCGCGCGGATGACGTCGCGGTCGAGCAGCGCGGCGAGCATCCCTTCCTTGTCGCCGAAATAATAGCGGATCATGCCGTGGTTGACCCCGGCGCGCGCGGCGATCTCGACGATGCCGATGTCGATCTTGTCCTGGTCGCGCATCAGCGCGCTCGCCGCGTCGAGCAGCGCGTCGCGGATCGCTCCGCGCGTCCTGGTTTCGGTCTTTTCGCTTCGCGTCGCCATCATCGCTCCTCGCGCCCGCCAGACCATTGTTGCCCGCAAAATGCAAATGCTGGTTGCATTATCTATCATGATTGATAATTATCAATGATGATAAATAGCATCAGGGAGATGGACGATGAAGCTTGCAGTGCGCGCGACGGCGTTGGCGGGTGTGGGGTTGGCTGCGATGCTGGCCGGACAACCTGCGCTGGCGCAGGACGGCTCTGCGGCGCAGGAAGCGAACAGCGACGATGGCGTGATCGTCGTCACCGCACAGCGCCGCGCCGAAAGCATCAACGACGTGGGCATCGCGATCCAGGCTTTTTCGGGCGACACGCTGCAGGATCTGCGCGTCACCTCGACCGAGGATCTGCAGGCGGTGGTCCCCAGCCTGAACGTCGCGCGCGGCTATCAGGGGATTCCCATCTATACGCTGCGCGGCATCGGTTTCAACACGATCAACCTTTCGGCGACCTCGACCGTCGGCACCTATCAGGACGAGGTCGCGCTCGCCTATCCCTTCATGAACAGCGGGCCGATATACGACCTCGAACGCGTCGAGGTGCTGAAGGGGCCGCAGGGCACGCTCTATGGCCGCAACACGACGGGCGGGCTGGTCAATTTCATCACCGCGAAGCCGAAGTTCGGGGAATTTTCCGGCGGCGTGACGGTCGAGGCGGGCAGCCACCAGACGCTGAACAGCGAGGCGTTCGTCAATGTTCCGCTTGGCGATGCGATGGCGCTGCGCGCCGCCTTTCGCACCGAGGACAGCTGGCGCGGCTGGCAGAAAAGCGCCACGCGCGACGAGCGGCTGGGCGAGGTGCATCGCTATGGCGCGCGGCTGACGCTGACCGCCGAACCCGTCGACGGGATGAAAATCGAACTCGGCGGCAATTTCTGGATCAACAAGTCGGACTCGCTGGCCGGGCAGGCCGTCGGCTTCACCCCGAACACCGACCCCGCCAACGGCACATTGTTCAGCCTGTTCAACGCGGCGGGCCTGCCCGCTTTCGTCGCGGCGAACGGCGGAAACTGGGATTCGAACAGCGCCGACTGGGCGCCGCTGCCGGTACGCGGCCCGAACATCGGACGCGGCACGGGCATCGACGGCCCGCTGCGCGAGGACAGCGACTTCCTGGGCTTGCGCGGCCTGATCCAGTTCGACCTGACCGGCGATTTGAGCTTCATCTCGCTCACCGGCTACAACCGGGTGAAGCGCGATGCCCGCTACGACTGGAGCGGCGCGCCATACGAGATCCTGATCCAGCATGCGGTCGGCAAGATCGAAAGCTTTTCGCAGGAGCTGCGTTTCCAGGGATCGACCGGACCCGCCGAATGGGTGGTCGGCGGCTATTATGCCAAGGATGTCGCGTCCGACACCAACCAGACATTGCTCGGCCAGAACGCCAATGTCGGGGCGATCCGCGCGCTGATCCTGCAACTCGACCTGCTCAACACGCCGTTCAACAGCCCCGGCTACACCGCCGCCGATGTCGCGACCGCGTTCCGCACCTATCGCGACGTCGCCGATTTCGACACCGAGACGTTCAGCCTGTTCGCCAGCGCCGACTGGCAACTCGCCGACACGCTCAAGCTGACGACGGGTGTGCGCTATACCGAGGACCGGCAGGAATATCAGGGCTGTTCGCGCGATCTCGACGGGTCGATGCTGCCCAACGTCAACCTGTTCAACCGCGCTTTCTTCTTCCAGGTCTATGGCGCCTTCACCGCGCCGATCGCCGAGAACCAGTGCAACACCTTCGATGTCGACACCGGAACCTTCGGCCTCGTTACATCGACGCTGAAGGAGGACAATGTCGCGTGGCGCGGCGCGCTGACCTGGGACCCCGCCGACGATGTGCTGGTCTATGCCTCGGTCAGCCGCGGCTATAAATCGGGTTCGACGCCCGTCAATGCGGCGAATATCGCGACCCAGAACCGGCCCGCGAAACAGGAACAGCTCACCGCCTATGAAGTGGGAACGAAGCTCGCGCTCGCCGACCGGCGGGTGAACCTCAACCTCGCCGGATTCTATTACGACTATCGCGACAAGCAGCTCGCGGTCTATTTCGCCGATCCGATCTACACGACGCTGCAGCGGCTCGACAATATTCCCAAGTCGCGCGCCTATGGCATCGACGGCGACGTCAGCATCCGCGCGGCCGACAGCCTGACTCTCAACCTCGCCGGCACCTGGCTCAGGACCGAGATTCAGGGCTATGTCGGGATCAACGCCGCGGGGCAGGCTTTCGACTTCGACGGCTTTGCCTTCCCCTACAGCCCCGAATTTTCGGGTGCGGCGACGATCACCTATGATGCGCCGGTTTCGGGCGACCTCGGCATCCGGGCGATCCTCAACGGTCGCTACCAGACCAGGACCAGCAGCACGATCGAGGAATTCGCCCCGTTGGCGATCAAGGCGCACGGCTTGCTCAACGCCAGCCTCGCCGTCTATGACCGCGATGGCAAATGGGAAGCGTCGATCTGGGGCCGCAACATCACCGACAGCTATTACTGGATGTCGGCCGCGACCAATGCCAACACCGCGGTGCGCTTTCCGGGACGGAGCGCGACGTGGGGCGTGACCGCGAAGGTGAATTTCTAGAATTTCCGGCCTGTAATGCCCGGCGGGCCTCGCCGGCATTTCGGTCGAAAGGGCCGGCGACAGCCGCCGGGCGACTGCCGGCGATGCAGTGGCCGGGGCGCAGCGCTGGGTGGCGGGGTGGCGGGAGGTGGTGCCGCTTCAGGACTCGAACCTGTGGCCCCATCATTACGAATGATGTGCTCTACCAACTGAGCTAAAGCGGCGTCCGCGCGGGCCGTTAGCAAGGCGGGGCGCGTTCGGCAAGCATGATCGGCGCCTGCGCCGGCGCGCGCGGCGGCGCGGCGCCATCGTTTACGCGCCCTTTACCGTTCCTGGTGCATCACATTTACCAATATTTGCGACTGGGGACGGATGATGGACAGCATGCGCGGACTGCTTTCGGGCAGCCACGGCCAAGACGACGGGGCGATCGACGCGCCGCCGGCCGTCGGCGTCGACGAACGGCGGATGCAGGTGCGCGCCTATAATCACTGGGCGTCGCTGCTCGCCGATCGCGCCTATCCCTCGGTCGAGGATCTCGACCTCGACGGCGCGGTCGATTTCGGACCCTATTCGGTGCTGCTCGACTTCACCGCGGGGGTCGAGAATCCCGCCATCGCCTTTCTCGGCGACCGGCTGCGCGCCGAATCGCAGATCGACGAGGACGTCCACTATATCAACCAGGTCCCCGGCCGCTCTTTGCTGTCGCGGCTGACCGACCATTATCTGCAGATCATCGCCAACCGCGCGCCGATCGGCTTCGAGGCCGAGTTCGTCAACGATCGCGGGGTGACGATCATGTATCGCGGCATATTGCTGCCCTTCTCGTCCGACGACGACACGATCGACTTCATCATGGGCGTCATCAACTGGAAGGAAGCCGCGCCCGCCGAGCAGGAAGCCGAACTGCAGCTATCGGTCGAGCAGGCGCTGCGCGCCGCCGCGCCGCTGACCGCGCCGGTGCCGGTGTGGGCCGACGGTCCCGACAGCGAGCATATCGACGACGAGCCGGCGCCGGGTTTCGCCGCGCTGCGCGACGCCGGGGCGGAATTGCTGGCGAAGGCTGGGGACGCGGGCGGCACGGACGAGCCGGGCGAGCAGCTCGCCGACTGGCTGGCGCTGGCGCGGGCGACCGCCGAGCGCGCGCGCACCGCCGACAGCCGCAGCCGCGGCGCGCTCTATCAGGCGGTCGGCACCGCCTGGGACTTCGCGCTCGCCGCCGAGGCGCAGCCGGAGGAATTCGCGGCGCTGCTTGAGGGCGCCGGGCTGAAGGCGCAGGCGCGCGCGCCGATGACGCCGCTGGTCAAGCTGGTCTTCGGCGCCGATTACGACAAGACGCGGATCGCCGAATATGCCTGCGCGCTCGGCCATGCCAAGGAAGAGGGGCTGGGGCGCGGGGCGCTTGCGGCCTATATCGATGCCTATCCGGGCGGGCTCAAGGGGCTGGTGCGCGACGAGCGCGCGCGGCGCCGGCCGGCGCGGGCGCCGAAGGACGAGAGCGCGATCGCCGCGCTGCGCGCTGCGCATCCGGCGGTGATCCTGGAACATGACGCGGGCGAGGCCGAGTTCGTCGTGCTGATCGCGCGGGCGATGCCCGGCGGGCATGTCGGGATCGTCGCCAAGGCGGCGGACGATGCGGCGCTGATCGAGCGGCTGGCCCGCAAGGCGACGGCGATCACGCCGGGCGGCTGACGCGCCGGCGCAACAGACAATCCGAAAATTGAAATATTTTTGCGCAGACCTGCGCGCAGGGTCTTGAGCCGCGCGCGCGGCGGGCGCATAGGGAGGGGCAGCCAACGGGCCCGTCGACTCCCCCGGCAACGGTCCGCCCATCCTGGTCCGGAAACTTGCGCCCTATGCCCCAGAAAAAGTCCGAAAAACCGGAAGCCGACGCGGAATCGCCGGCGGCCGTTCCCGTCCCCGCGAAGATCGCCAAGGCCTATCAGGCGGCGCTGCACGGCAGCGCGCTGCCCGGCGAGGGCGACGACCTCGACGCGGCGGCGCTGAAGGCGGCGGGCGAATTCGCCGCGCGCGCCTCGCTGGATCGGGTGCCGGGCCGGCCGTCGCTGCTGCTCGAACCGATGGCCGCCGACGGCACCGACCGGCGGATGCGGCTGGCGGTGGTCAACGACGACATGCCCTTCCTGGTCGATTCGACGTCGCAGATCGTCGGCGCGCAGGGACTGGCGGTGCATCGCATCCTGCACCCCGTCGTCGCGGTGACGCGCGACGCGAAAGGGGCGCTGACCGGCGTGGAAGCTGCTGCCTCCGCCGCCGGCGCGCGCGAATCGGTCATCTATATGGAGCTGGAGCGCGGCGACGCGCGGGCGCGGCGGCGGCTGCTCGACGGCCTCGAAGCCGCGCTCGCCGACGTGCGCGCGGCGGTCGCCGACTGGAAGGCGATGCGCGCCGCGATGCTCGCCGACGCCGCTATGCGCGTCGACGGCGAGGGCGCCGAACTGCTGCGCTGGTTCGAGGGCGGGGCGCTGACCCAGCTCGGCCACGAATGGCGAACGCGCGACGGCGCGCTGCACGAACCGCTGGGGATCAGCGCGACCGACGGCCGCGCGCTGCTGTCGCAGGCCGCGCTCGACGCCGCCTTCGCCTGGTTCGATGAAAGCCATGCCGCGCCGCTGCTGATCAAGTCGAACCGGCTGTCGGCGGTGCATCGCCGCGTGCTGCTCGATCTGGTCATCGTGCCCGAGCTCAAGGGGCGGGCGGTCGAGCGATTGTCGATCCACGCCGGCCTGTGGACCAGCGCCGCACTGTCGGCGCGTCCCGACAAGGTGCCGGTGCTGCGCGCGCAGCTCGATGCGCTGATGGCGAAATTCGGTTTCGATCCCGCGGGCCACGCCGGCAAGGCGCTGGCGCACGCGCTGACCGCGCTACCGCACGACCTGCTGATCGCCTTCGACGCCGCCTCGCTCGAAGAGCTGGTGCTGACCTCCATGTCGATCACCGACCGGCCGCGGCCCAAGCTGGTGACGGTGCGCAGCGCGCTGGGGCGGCACCTGTTCGCCTTCGTCTGGCTGCCGCGCGACGAGGTATCGACCGGCCGGCGGCAGGCGATCGAGCAATTGCTGGTGCGCGAGGCGCGCG
Source organism: uncultured Sphingopyxis sp. (assembly GCA_937873425.1). GTDB lineage: Bacteria > Pseudomonadota > Alphaproteobacteria > Sphingomonadales > Sphingomonadaceae > Sphingopyxis. The sequence goes on from CALMYE010000279.1 coordinate 47,907, forward strand.
CCGGGGTGATCGGCTGGACGATGGCGCTGGAGGACGGCGGCGCCGCGCTCTTGCGCTACACGCTCGACCTGCGCAGCGGCGGGGTGGTGCCCGATGCCGCCGCGCTCAACACCCAGCTCGAACAGATGGTGCGCGGCTGGCAGCCCGAGGTCGAGGCGGCGCTCGCGCGGCACGGCGACGCGGGCCGCGCGGCGGCGCTCGCCGCGCGCTTCGCGCAGCGTTTCCCGGCCAATTACCGCAACAGCTACACCCCCGCCGAGGCGGCGCTCGACATATTGGAGCTGCGCGATCTCGGCGCCGACCGCCCGCGCGGTGTGCGGCTGGTGCGCGAGACGCTCGACGGCGACGACCGGCTGCGGCTGAAGGTCTACAGCGCGGCGGGACCGCTCGCCCTGTCCGACGTCGTCCCGGCGCTCGAGCATTTCGGCTTCGAGGTGCTGGAGGATGTGCCGACCGAGGTCGCGCAGGCACGCTTCGGCGGCGGCGAGGGCGAGGAGGAGCAGCCCGCCTTCATCCACGACTTCGCGCTGCGCCTGCCGCCGACGGTCGACGAGCTGGCGCTGATCCCCTTCGCCGAGACGATCGAGGGCGCGATCGCCGCGGTGCTCGACGGGCGGGCGGAGAATGACGGCTTCAACCAGCTGGTGCTGGTCAACCAGACCGACCCGCGCGCGATCGTGTGGCTGCGTGCCTGGTTCCGCTATCTGCGCCAGGGCGGGGCGAGCTATGGCATGGACACGGTGGTCGCGGCGCTGCGCCACGCGCCCGACCTGACCGCGGCGATGGTCGAGCGCTTCTGCGCGCTGCACGACCCCGCGGCCGCCGACGCAGACCGCGCCGCCTATCTCGACAAGGAGATTCAGGCGGGCTTCACCGCGATCCAGTCGATCGACGACGACCGCATCCTGCGGCTGTTCCACGCGCTGATCGGCGCGACGCTGCGCACCAACGCCTTCGCGCCCGCTGCCGCCGAGGCGCTGGCGTTCAAGATCGATTCGAGCCAGGTGCCGGGTCTGCCCAAGCCGCTGCCGTGGCGCGAGGTGTGGGTCTATTCCCCCCGCGTCGAGGGCACCCACCTGCGCGCCGGACCGGTCGCGCGCGGCGGGCTGCGCTGGTCCGACCGGCGCGACGATTTCCGCACCGAGATTCTCGGCCTGATGAAGGCGCAGCGGGTGAAGAATGCCGTCATCGTGCCGACCGGCGCAAAGGGCGGCTTCTATCCCAAGCAATTGCCGTCGCCGGCCGAGGATCGCGATGCGTGGTTCGCCGAAGGCACCGAATGCTATCGCATCTTCATCCGCACCCTCCTGTCGATCACCGACAATCTGGTCGGCGGCAAGGTCGTGCATCCGAAGGGCGTCGTGATCCGCGACGGCGACGACCCCTATTTCGTCGTCGCCGCCGACAAGGGGACGGCGACCTTCTCCGACGTCGCCAACGCGCTAGCGATGGAACGCAAATTCTGGCTCGGCGACGCTTTCGCGAGCGGCGGGTCGAACGGCTACGACCACAAGGCGATGGGGATCACGGCGAAGGGCGCCTGGGTCTCGGTCCAGCGCCATTTCGCCGAGATGGGCGTCGATGTGCAGACCGACACGATCCGCGTCGTCGGATGCGGTGACATGTCGGGCGACGTGTTCGGCAACGGCATGCTGCTGTCGAAGGCGATCAAGCTGGTCGCTGCCTTCGACCACCGCCACATCTTCCTCGATCCCGATCCCGATCCGGCGAAGAGCTGGAAGGAGCGCGACCGGATGTTCAACCTCCCCCGGTCGAGCTGGGAGGACTATGACAGGAAGCTGATCTCGGCGGGCGGCGGGGTGTTCCCGCGCAGCCAGAAGAGCATCCCGCTGAGCCCCGAAGTCAAGGCGCTGCTCGGCCTCTCGGTCGATGCGATCGAGCCGAGCGCGCTGATCTCCGCGATATTGAAGGCGCCGGTCGATCTCCTCTGGTTCGGCGGCATCGGCACCTATGTGAAGGCGGCGAGCCAGAACAATGCCGAGGTGGGCGACCCCGCCAACGACGCGCTGCGCGTCGATGCCGAGGAGCTGCGCGTGAAGGCGGTCGGCGAGGGCGCCAATCTGGGCGTCACGCAGGCGGCGCGCATCGCCTTTTCGGGCCACGGCGGGCGGATCAACACCGACTTCATCGACAACAGCGCGGGCGTCGATTGCTCGGATAACGAGGTCAATATCAAGATCGCGCTGAACCGCGAGATGGCCGAAGGGCGGCTGAGCCAGGACGACCGCGACGCGCTGCTCGTCCGCATGACCGACGATGTCGCGGCGCTGGTGCTGGAGGACAATCGGCTGCAGGCGCTCGCGCTGTCGATCGCCGAGCGCGGCGGTGCGGCGGCGGTGCCGTCGCTCGTCCGGCTGATGGAGACGTTCGAGGCGGCGGGCCGGCTCGACCGCAAGGTCGAGGGGCTGGCGGCGAACGACGAGTTGCTGCGCCGGTCGCAGGAAGGGCGCGGGCTGACGCGGCCCGAACTCGCGGTGCTGCTCTCGACCGCCAAGCTCGCCCTGCAGGACGCGATCGAGGCGAGCGACCTGCCCGACGATCCCGCGCTCGCCCCCTATCTCGACGCGGCCTTCCCGGCCGAGATGCAGCGCGATTATGCGGATGCGATCACCCGGCACCAACTGCGGCGCGAGATCATCGCGACCAAGCTCGCCAACCGCATCGTCAACCGCATGGGCGTCGTCCATCCGTTCGAGCTGGTCGAGGAGGAGGGCTGCTCGCTCGGCGACGTCGCGGCGGCCTTCGTCGCGGTCGAGAAACTGCTCGAAATGCCGACCATCTGGACCTCGCTCGATAGCGCGAAGATCGACGAGGCGGTGCGCCTGTCGCTGTTCGGGCAGGCGGCCTCCGCGATGACCTCGCAGATGGCCGACCTGCTGCGCGTCGCGCAGGGCAAGACGCAGCCGGGCGCGATCGTCGCGCGGCTCGAACCCGGCGTCGACCGGCTGATGGCGCGCGTCGACGACCTGCTCAGCCCGTCGGTGCGGCGCCAGTGGGACATGCTGGCGCAGCAACTGCTCGATGCCGGCGCGCCCGAGGCGCTGACCGCGGCGGTGGTGCGCCTGTTCAAGACCGACGGCGCGATCGGCATCGTCGACCTCGCCGAACGGCGCGGTGACGACGAGGTGGCGGTGACCGCCGCCTTCACCCATTTGGGAGAGGCGCTCGGGCTCGACTGGGCGCAGACGCTGGCCGCGCATATGAGCCCCGCCGACCCGTGGGAACGGCTGCTGGTCAACAGCCTCGCGCGCGATTTCCAGCAGATGCGGCTGGGCTTCCTTGCCGGGTTGAAAGGCGACGATCTGGACGCGGCGGTGACGGCGTGGCTGGCGGACCATGAAGCGCGCGTCGCGCAGTTCCGCACGACGGTGGACCGGGCGCGGACGATCCCGAATCCCAACGGCGCGATGCTGTCGCACATCGCCGGGCAGGCGCGGGGGTTGTTGGGGCGGTAGTCCTTTAAACCCCTCCCCTTCAGGGGAGGGGCAGTGAGACTTGGTCCGGCGTCAGCCGGGCCTTAGTCGAGCGGGGTGGGACTGCGGGCCTCGCGTTACACTGCAGGCCCCCACCCCAACCCCTCCCCTAAAGGGGAGGGGCTTCAGGAAGACCCCCATGCCCTACCAACCGCGCGTCGCGATCCTGATCCCGGCGCCTGATTATCACGAGAAATGGCAGTCCGCCTTCGCGCGCAAGGCGGCGGCGCTGGCGGGCGCGGGGCTGGCGGTCGAGCGGCGCGTCTGGGGCGATCCGGGCGATCTTGCCGGTTTCGACCTGATCCTGCCGCTCTTCGCTTGGGGCTATCAGCGCGACGCTGCGAGTTGGTATGCCTTGCTCGACCGGCTGGAGGCGGAGGCGCTGCCGGTGGTCAATCCGGTGCCGCTGCTGCGCTGGAACAGCGACAAGGCCTATTTGACCGACCTCGCTGCGAAGGGCGTGACGGTGGTGCCGACGGTCGAGGTGGCGGCACTGAACGAGGCCGGACTGGCCGATGCGCGCGCGGCGCTGGGCGCGGAGGAGGTGGTTGTGAAGCCCGCGATCTCGGGCGGTGCCGACGGGACGCACCGCGTGGCGGCGAATGCGAGCGTGCCGGCCGACGCGTTGGGCAGGCGGCGGCTGGTGCAGCCGCTGATGCCGGGGATATTGGCCGAGGGCGAAGTTTCGCTCTTCTTCTTCGCCGGCGCGTTCAGCCATGCGATCGTCAAGCGGCCGGCGGCGGGCGATTTCCGCGTACAGGAACAGTTCGGCGGCCGCGAGACGGCGTGGGAGGCGAGCGCCGAAGCGTGCGGCCTCGCCGCCGCGGCGCTGGCGGCGGCGCCGGCGTCGCCCGTCTATGCGCGGGTCGACATGGTCGGCGATGCGGCGGGGCGGCTGCACATCATGGAACTGGAACTGATCGAGCCGTCGCTGTTCCTGCACCTCGCCCCGGACAGGGGCGCGGCGTTCGGGCGCGCTGTGGCGGGGGCGGTGCTGGGGTAAGCGGCGCGCGCTTGCCTTCGTCACCTTGCCCGCTAGTCTGACGATGACTGGAGGGCGCCCGTGTCAAATTTCAAAATGATCCTCGCATTTGCACTGCTCGGCGGCGTGCAGGCGCCAGCGTCGGCGGTAAGCCTTTTTTTATCCTGTCAAACATCGCCCGGAAATGGCGATCTGCCAAGCCCGCGCCCTGACCGAATACATCAACGGATGGTGGGCATATCAGAACGAAGAGACTGACGAGTTTGACCAGGATTTTCCGGTCGACAATATTATTACCGATGATCGGGGGGAGAATTGGACGGCAAAGGAAAGCGAGTTCGTTGAATCGCTGCGCTCGGCCTATGGCAAGCCCGATCAGGGACCGATTGTCGCCTCGCGGCTTGTTTTGCTGAAAAGCGACAAATTCCGTCCGCTTTACCTTTTGCAGTTGCGACGGACCGCCTGGACCATCGAATATGAACTGATGGGCGGCGGCGAACTGTCGGGATATCGCAGCTCTGATAGCACGTGGGTCGTCAGCTTCTGGGGGAAGGACGTCTATCTGCTGCGCGAAGCCGACGAACTGGCGCCGCTGGCCTCTGCGGGGCGAAATTTGATCGCGCAGAATGTCGATTGCGCGCGGCTTAAGCGCAAACTCGAAAATGACGAACGCGGTTGAGAGCGAGGGGGTCAGCCGCGCTCCCGCCACAGCCACTGCCGGATCGCCGAGGTCAGGTTCGGCGGGTCGTCCGCTTCCATCCGCTCGACGTCGATGCGCGCGACGAGGGCGTTGACGGGCAACGCCTGCCGCGCGGCTTCGGTTTCGAGCGCGTCCCAGAATATCGGCTCGAGGCTGATCGAGGTCGGGTGGCCGGCGATCGTCACCGAGCGTTTGATCGGGGGGTGGAAAGATTGGGACACCGGCGCGCGCCTTTCCAAATCTTCACCCCTCCCCTTCAGGGGAGGGGCAGCGAGACTTGGCAGCTTGCTGCCTAGTCGCAGCGGTGTGGGCATCGAAGGAGGCGCAAGGCCGCTGGCCCCCACCCCAACCCCTCCCCTGAAGGAGAGGGGCTGAATGCCCCTCGCTCAATACATATGCTGCCCGCCGTTGATGCTCATCGTCGAGCCGGTGACGAAACCCGCGTCCTCGCTGCACAGGAAGGCGACGCCCCGCGCGATTTCCTCCGCATGGCCGAGGCGGCCGACCGGGATCTTCGCGACGATCTTCTCCAGCACCGGCGCAGGGACCGCGGCGACCATGTCGGTGTCTATGTAGCCGGGTGCTATCGCGTTCACCGTCACTCCCTTCTTCGCGCCTTCCTGCGCCAAGGCCTTGGTAAAGCCGTGGATTCCCGATTTGGCGGCGGCATAGTTGACCTGGCCATACTGCCCCGCCTGACCGTTTATCGAGCCGATGTTGACGATGCGGCCCCAGCCGCGCTCGATCATCCCGCCGAAGGTCGCCTTCGCCATGTTGAAGCAGCCGCCGAGGTTGACGCGCATCACGTCGTGCCAGTCGTCGTAGCTCATGCGGGCAAGGGTGCCGTCGCGGGTGATGCCCGCATTGTTGACGACGATGTCGATGGGACCGAATTCGGCGGCGATCGCGGCGCAATTGTCGAGGCAAGCCTGATGGTCGCCGACGTCCCACTTGCGCGCCACGATGCCCGTGCGTTCGGTGAATTCACGCGCCTTTTCGTCATTGCCGGCATAGTTGGCGACGACGGTGACGCCCTCCGCCTGAAGCCTCAGCGAAATCGCCTCCCCGATGCCGCGGCTGCCGCCGGTGACGATTGCGATGCGTGCCATATATGCTCTCCCACAGAGTTGCTTTCGTCCTGATTAGGACGCGCGCGGGAGGCTCGCAAGTTGACCGTTACGTCAATCAGTTGCTGATCTGTATCTGCGGCCGGTCCCAGCGCCCGGCGGCGAGATCGGCCTTGCGCATCGTCAGTAGCAGATGGTCGGCGTCGCCGAACATCCAGCTCATCAGCCCGCTCGTCGGCAGCTCGATCAGCACTGCGTGGCTGTCGGCGTCATAGTCGTGGACATAGCGGAAGGGCGTGTGTCCGATGCCCGCCATCTCGCGCGCGGCGAGGTCGCGCGCCCAAGGCTCGAACACCGTGCGCGCCGCCTCGGGCAGCGCCCCGGGGTCGGCGGCATAGACATGCTTGGCATGGTCGAACCAGATGCGCTGATAGTCGTGCGCCCACAGCGCCGCGTCGGGATGATGCTGCGTCAGCGGCAGCGTCAGCCCCTCGATCCGCTCGGCGCCGGGGCGGCCTTCGGGGTCGGCCTTGCGCAGCACTTTCGTCCAGCGGATCGCGCGCAGCGCCGCCATCACCGCCCCCGCGTCGGCGGCGGAGAAGGGGAGGCGGTGCGCGCTGTCGCGGACGATGGCGATGATCTCCTCGGCGCGGGCCTGGGCCTCGCGGTTCGTGGCGCGCGCGGCTTCGGCGGCGGCCGCGAGTTCGGTGAGGGCGGTGCGCTGGTTCGTCAGCCGCTCGCGTTCGGCGGGGTCGAGCCCGGCCTCGCCGAGATGGCGCTCGACCGCCGCAAGCTGCGTGTCGATCGGCGACGGCCCCTCGACCTCGCGCCAGTGGCGTTCGATCCGCATCGCGAGAATCTCCGTCATCGCGAGCATCAGATCCCAGTCGAAGGGGTGCCAGGCGGGATCGGCCAGATCATAGCCGGTGCGATAGAGGCGGTGGCCGGGGGCGTCTTCCGCCCCGGCGCCGCGCGGGTCGGCGTCGCCCGGCCGCACCGCGACCAGATCGACCGGCCATTCGGGAAAGGCGTGGCGCGCGAAGGGTATCAGGTCGCCGAAGCGCAAGCCCCCCGACGGCGCGAAGAAGCTGTCGTTGGCGTCGATCGGATAGGGCGGGTCGAGCGGCTCGCCCGCCTCCGTGACGTGGACCACCGCCGCGTCGCCGTCGCGCGGATGGATGAAGAAGGCGAGGCTGCCGCTGCGCGGGCCGAGCCCATCCCACAGCGCGCGCGGCAGGTCGGCGCAGGCGATCTGCGCGACGAAATCGCCGGGCACTTCGCGGATTTCGGGCCAGCGCGCGCCGGGGTCGAGGCGCGGGCGGCCGCCGAGCCAGCTCGTCGCCACCTCGTGCCGGCGCGGCGGAATCTGAGGGACGAGGCGGACCGAGACGGCTTCGCCGCCGCGCCGTTCGAGCAGGTCGGCTTCATGTTCGACCTGTGCCACCACCGCTTCGAGCATCTGCGCCACCATCGCGCGGTCGGCTTCGCTGGGCGGGGCGGCGGGCGGGGCGGGATCGGGGCGCTCGGCGAGCAGGGTGTCGGCGGTGATTGCGGGGGCGGCGAAGGCGGGCACCGCCGCTTCGCCTTCGGGTTCGGACAGACTCTCTGCGGTCGGGCGGGCGCTGATCCGCGCGAGGCGCGCGACGGGGATTTCGACCGGCGCCTCGGGCTCGCGGTCGCGGCGCGGGAGTTTCGGCAGGCGGCTTTCGCCCGGCGCGCGGGGTGCGCGGGGAAGTTTCGGGGCCTTGGGCGCCTTGGGCTGGCGCAGGCGCCAGACGATCCAGACGATCGCGAGATAGGCGAGCGTGATCCCAACCAGCGTCAGCATCGCGGTCTGGACCTGGCTCATGGCGACCTCCTCGAACGGCGCGCGGCGTCCGGGGGACGGCGGCGCGAGGGAGGAAGGTTAAACGAAGATCCTGAACAGGAGGTAAGCGGAGGGTGTTTGCGCCGGATCGCGAGCGGCTTTGAATAAAGACCTTGTGCTCCCGCGAAGGCGGGAGCCCAGAGCGGTCTGGCGCTATACCGCTCTGGGTCCCCGCCTTCGCGGGGACGCACGAGTGTTTACGCTTCGACGGACGGTGCGTGGCGGGCGGGTCTTGCGTGCCTTTGCCGTTGCCATGATCTCACACAAAGACACGAAGAGGGCCGTGCCGTTTCGATGGCTTCGGTTGCCGCCGCAGGCGGCCTTGGGAAAGGCGCTTTCGCGCAATCGGCAAGCGACGGATGCCCCATGATCTGCCCTCTTCGTGTCTTTGTGTGAGATTATTTTGACTCACGCAAAGGCGCAAAGGCACGAAGAAAGAAAGGGAAAAGCGGGATTCCCGCTTGCGCGGGAATGACGGAGGTTGGGGCGAATGGAAGATCTCCCCCTCCCTTTCAGGGAGGGGTTAGGGGTGGGTGCGAGCGAAGCGAGCCGAAAGAAAGAACGCCGCCTTTGGCGGCTACCCACCCCCGGCCCCTCCCTATAAGGGAGGGGAGGTCGGGCATCATGCCCGCCTCAATCGATCCACCCCGCCAGTTCGCGGCGGAGGAGGGTTTCGAGCATGGCGAGGCCGGGGGGGGTGTCGTTGAGGCAGGGGAGGTAGGCGAAATGCTTGCCGCCGGCTGCCGCGAAGCTTTCGCGGCCGCGGATCGCCAGTTCTTCGAGCGTTTCGAGGCAGTCGGCGGCGAAGCCGGGGGCGAGGATGGCGACGCTTTTGCCTTCGCGGCCGAGCCGTTCGAGCGTGGCGTCGGTTGCCGGTTCGAGCCATTTGGCGCGGCCGAAGCGCGACTGGAAGGCGATCTCGACCGGGCGGCCGAGCGCTTCGGACAGGAGGCGCGCGGTCTTGACGCACTGGCAATGATAGGGGTCGCCGAGGTCGAGCGTGCGCTGCGGCATGCCGTGGAAGCTGGCGAGCAGCACGTCGGGGGTGAAGTCGAGCGCGGCGAGCCCCGCCTCGACTGATGCCTTGAGCGCGGCGATATAGTGCGGATCGTCGGCATAGGGCGGCAGGAAGCGCAGCGCCGGTTGCCAGCGCAAAGTGCCGAGATGCGCGTTCACCTGGTCGGCGACGGTCGCGGTCGTCGCGGCGCAATATTGCGGATAGAGCGGTGCGATCAGGATGCGGCGGCATCCGGCCGCGAGCATCGTGTCGAGCGTCGCGGGGATCGACGGATTGCCGTAGCGCATCGCATGATCGACCAGCACCGCATCGCCGAGCGCGGCCTGCATCGCCGCCGCCTGCCGCCGGGTGATCGCGGCGAGCGGTGAGCCTTCGCCGGTCCATATCTGTGCATAGGCGTGCGCCGATTTTTTCGGTCGGGTGGTCAGGATGACGGTGCGCAGGATCGGCTGCCAGAGGATTTGCGGAATCTCCACGACGCGCGGGTCGGAGAGGAATTCGGCGAGATAGCGGCGCACCGAGCGCGCGTCGGGCGCGTCGGGGGTGCCGAGATTGACGAGCAGCACGCCGATGCGCGCGGGCGCGACGGCGGGATGATTGGCGGGCACGGTCATGCCGGCCGGTCCGAGAGCGGGATGCGGCGGATGCGGCGGCCGGTCGCCGCGAACAGCGCATTGGCGACGGCGGGCGCGACGACGGGGACGCCGATCTCGCCCAGCCCGCCGGGGTCGCGGTCGCTCTCGACGAATTCGACGGTGATCTCGGGCGACTGGGCGAGACGCGGCAGGCCGAGCTGGCCGAGCTTGCGGGCGGTCGCGACGCCGCCTGCATAATCGGTCGTCGCACCGACCGCGGCGGCGAGGCCGAAGATCAGGCCGCCCTCGACCTGTTGCCGCGCGATCGCGGGATTGACGAGGCGCCCGGCATCGACGACCGCGACGAGCTGTTCGACCTGAAGCCCCCGGTCGGTCGGGCGCGCGGTCGTCATCAGCGCGATATGGCTGCCGCGCATCGAGTGGCAGGCGAGACCCTGCGCCGAGCCCGACAGCATGCCCTCCCAGCCGCCGATGCTCGTCGCGGTGAGCAGGCAGCGCGCGAGCAGCGGCGAATCGCCGAGCATCGCCATGCGATAGGACAGCGCGTCCATGCCGGCGCGCGCCGCCATCTCGTCGATGAAGCATTCGGTGAAGAAGGCGGTGTAGCTGTCGGCATTGCCGCGCCAGCGCCCGGTCGGCAGGCCGATGTCGGCGGGGCAGTGATCGACCGCGATATGCGGGATGGCATAGCCGCTCGCCGCGCCCTCGACCGCGACCGCGTCGGACGAACCGGCGGCGGCGCGCTGCGCGACGTCGGGGGGCGTGTTGCCGAACAGCCGGTCGCGAAATTCGTGGGTGGCCGGGGGAACGGCGATGCGCGCGACCAGCGCGTCGATGCCGCCCGCGGCGTTGAGCGTCGCGATCATCTTCGCGCGGGCGGGCGGGCGGGGGATGTCGCGCATGATCTCTTCGGCGCGCGACCAGCAAAGCTGGACGGGCCGCCCGATCTCGCGCGCGATGATCGCCGCCTGCACCGCGACATTGTGGTCGAGGCAGGCGTCGAACGAGCCGCCCGCCATCATCAGGAAGAGGGTGACCTCGCTTTCGGCGAAGCCCGACGCCCGGGCGACGGCGGCGCGGCACTGGGCGGGGGCCTGTGTCGCGACCCAGATGCGCAGCCGGCCCTTTTCGACGCTGGCGGTGGCGGTGCGCGTTTCGATGGGGGCATGGAGCGCGGGGGCGACGGCGTAGGTCGCCGAAATCTTCGTGCGGCCCTCCATCGCTTCGCCGACGTCGCCCTTTTTGACGACGCGGTGCCCGTCGTCCCGGATCGCGGCCTTGAGCGCCCGGTCGATGCCGGTGCTCGAAATCGGAGTGCCGGCGGTCTCGAAGACGGGGGCGAAGCGGTCGAGCGCGCGGTTGGCGGCCCACCAGTTGCGCGCGACCGCCGCGACCCAGCGCTCATGCTCGACGACATGCAGCATGCCGGGCGAGGCGAGCCCCGCCTTGCGGTCGATGCTCTTCAGCCGCGTCGCGCCGAGCGGCCCCTGGCGGATCGCGGCATAGACCATGCCGGGCAGGCGGATGTCGCCCGCGAAATTGGCCGATCCGTCGATCTTGGCGGGCAGGTCGAGCCGGGTGACCTCGCGCCCGTAGAGCGGATCGCCGCCGCCCGAGCGGTAGACGGGCTCGGCGGGCGGTTCGAGCAGCGCCGCCGCAGCCGCGACCTCGGCGAAGCGCAATTTCTTCGTGCCGTGGGTGACGAAGCCCGCTTCGGTGTCGCATTCGGTCCAGTCGGCGTCCCAGCGCCGCGCCGCCGCCATCATCAGCATCGCGCGCGCCTGCGCCGCGGCGTCGCGGCACGGCCCCTCGAACATGCGCACCGAGGAACTGTTGGCGGTCAGCATCACCGCGTGGCGCACCGCCCATTCGCGCCGCGCCCAGCCGCGCACGTCGGCGACGAAATCGGGAACGCCCGACCGCGGGGTGAAGGTCGCGCTGTCCTCGTCGACCAGCAAAATGTTGGTGTAGAGCGGGCTGATCGGCGCGGTCTCGACCGCGACGGTGCGCCAGTCGGCGCCGAGCTCGTCGGCGATGATCTGCGGCAGCAGGGTGGTGACGCCCTGGCCCATCTCGCATTGCGGGACGACGACGCTGACATGGCCGTCCTCGCCGATCTTGAGGAAGGCGTTGAAGACATGCTCGCGCTCGGAGGCGGTGAGGTTGGGGCGATAGTCGCGCGGCCACAGCGTCCAGGCGACCGCCAGCCCCCCCGCCGCGGTCGCGCCGACGAGCAGCGAGCGGCGGCTGACATAGGGCAGGCGCCGCTTCTTCGTGTCGATATTGTCGCGAATGCCCGCCATCGGGGATGCTGATAAGCGGGGGGAGTCGGCGAGGCAAAGGCTTTCGGGTTTTCTCCCCTCCCTGCAAGGGAGGGGCCGGGGGTGGGTGTGCGGCGTAGCCGCACTCCGGCCGGTGCGGTGACATGTCGTCGGCCGGGGCATCGAGCCCCGACCGCCGATACCCACCCCTTACCCCTCCCTTGCAGGGAGGGGAGGTCTTACCAGCCCCAGGGCGCGGGGGGCGGGGGCGTTACCGGCTGGGCATAGTCGAAGGCGACCCGGAACAGCCGGCCTTCGCGGCTGAGTTCATAGATATAGCCCTTGTCGGTCGTCTCGATCGCCCAGACATTGGTCGTCGATACGCTGCGTCCGGTGCGCTCGAACAGCGCGATCGATTCGGCGTCGACCGGGAATTGCTGCCGCGTCGCGGTGCCGGGGGCGGCGGTGTCGCCACCGTACATGGTGATCTCGTCCTTCGAGCCGTCGGCGTGGCGATGGTCGTGCTTCAGGCGCAGGCCCGTGTCGGTGCGGGTGATGATCCAGGTGCGCGAGCGGTCCCAGCCGCCCTCCTCGGCCGGCGCCTCGATATGGAAGGGGATTTCGAGGCGGTCGGGGGTGCAGGTGCGGAAATGGACGATCATCGCCTTGCCGCGCATCTCGGCATCGGCCTCCTGATCGCTGACGAGGCGGCCGGCATAGGCCTTGCCGCAATGTTCGGTCAGCGCGGCGAAGAATTCGTCCTGCGGATCGGCCTGTGCCGGGGCGGAGGTGCAGGCCGCGAGCGTGGCGGCGGCAGCGGCTGCGAGGATGGTGGCGGTTTTCATTTTCGGCAAACCCCTTTTCGGTTTTATTTCAGCAGTCCCAGGCGCGGGATCTCCACCTTTGGACAGCGATCCATCACCACCGTCAACCCCGCAGCCTCGGCGCGGCGCGCGGCGTCATGGTCGATCACCCCCATTTGCAGCCAGACCGCCCTGGCGCCGTGGACGATCGCTTCGTCGACCGCGGCGCCCGCGTCGGCGCTGTTGCGGAAGATGTCGACGATCTCGGCGGGCGGCTCGACGTCGGCGAGGGTCGCGACGACGGGGGCGCCGTGGATCGTCCTGCCGGCATGGCCGGGGTTGACCGCGATCACGTCATGCCCCTGCGCGACGAGGAAGGCGAGGACGCCGTTCGACGGGCGCGCGGGGTTGGGCGAGGCGCCGACGACGGCGATGCGGCGCTTGGCGCCGAGGAGTTCGCGGATTTCGCCTTCGTCGTTGATCGCCATCTTATCCCTTTCGCGCCGCGAGCCAGTCGGCGACCTTTGCCGCTATCGCGTGGAACGGTTCGCCCTGCGGGTCGGTTCCGGCGGCGGGCGGCACGCCGCCGTCGCTCGCGAGGCGGATGCCCATCGACAGCGGCACGCGGCCGAGGAAGTCGAGGCCCAGCTCCTTCGCCGCGGCCTCGGCGCCGCCGCTGCCGAAGGGGTCGCTGACCTCGCCGCAATGCGGGCAGGCATAGCCCGCCATATTCTCGACCAGCCCGATCATCGGCACATCGGCCTGCTCGAAAAAGGCGATCGCGCGCGTCGCGTCCATCAGCGCGAGGTCCTGCGGGGTCGAGACGATCACCGCGCCGGCGGGCTTGTGCTTCTGGATCATGGTCAGCTGGACGTCGCCGGTGCCGGGGGGGAGGTCGACGATCAGCGTGTCGATGTCGCCCCATGAGGCATCGACGAGCTGTTCGAGCGCGCGCCCCGCCATCGGGCCGCGCCAGGCGATCGCCTGACCCGGCTGCGCGATCTGGCCGGTCGAGAGCATCGGCACGCCATAGGCGTTGGGCACGGGAACGAGCTTCGACCCGCGCGCCTGCGGCTTGACGCCCTCGCTGTCCATCAGCCGGGGCTGCGACGGGCCGTGGATGTCGGCATCGACGAGCCCGACCTTCACCCCGCGCCGCTGGAGCGCGACCGCGAGATTGGCGGCGAGCGTCGACTTGCCGACCCCGCCCTTGCCGCTGCCGACCGCGACGATGGTGAGGCCGCGCCGCTCGGCGGTCATCGCGACGCGCACCGAGGTGACGCCGGGGCGGGCGAGCAGGCCGGCGCGCAGCTTCTCTTCGAGCGGCCCCCGCTCCTCTGCACCGAGGCCGGTGACGTCGAGGACGATGGCGAGCGTGCCGTCGCCGTCGAGGAAGCGCAGGCCGGAGGTGCGGCCGCCCGACAGGTCGGCGGCGATGCTGGCGAGGGGGGCGGTGTCGGTCATGTCGGGGGCAGATAGGCATGCCACGGGCGATTGCCAGCCATTTTCGCGCGCACCCCCTGTTAATCGCGCGCGTCCTCCCTATAAAGTGAGCATGAGCAACGAGAGCAGCGACGTTATCGGACGCCGCGCCCGGAGGGGTGTGCGGCATTTTTTCGGTTCGATTCTCCAGATGGCGAACAGCCCGTGGGGACCCAAGGGCGGGGATGACGGAAAGGGAAGCGGCGACGGCGGGGGCAAGAAGCCCGGCCCGCGCAACCCGTGGGTCAGCCCCGATCCGGTCGACATCAATCGCGGGCGCAAGCCGCGCGGCCCCTCGGCGCTCGACGAGCTGCTGCGCAAGGGGCGCGGCGGATTCGGCGGCGGCGGTTCGGGCGGCGGTGGCGGCGGCGGGCTGAACCTCGGCGAATCGGCGAAGTTCTGGAAATGGGGCGTGATCGCGCTGGTCGCGGCGTGGATTATCTTCTCCTCTGTCCACATCGTGCCGCCTGCACAGGAGGGCGTGGTCACGCGCTTCGGCAGTTTTTCCCGCACCCTCGGTCCCGGCTTCCAGGTGACCTTCCCCGCGCCGATCGAGCGCGTGCGGCTGGAGGATGTGCGCCAGATCCGCACGATGGCGATCGGATCGCCCAATGCGACCGACGAGAATTTCGTGCTGACGCAGGACCAGAGCCTCGTCGACCTCGCCTATGAGGTGCGCTGGTCGGTGCGCGAGCCCGAGCTGTTCTTCTTCCAGCTCGCCGACCCCGAGGGAACGATCCGCGAGGTCGCCGAAAGCGCGATGCGCGCGACGGTCGCCAATTTCACGCTCGTCCAGTCGATCGGCCCCGGCCGTGTCGAGATCGAGGCGCAGGTGCAGCAGCGGATGCAGGAACTGCTCGACCAGTATCGCGCCGGCGTGCTCATCCAAGGCATCGCGATCCGCCAGGCCGACCCGCCGAGCCAGGTCGACGAGGCGTTCAAGGAAGTGACCGCGGCGCGGCAGGAGCGCGAATCGGCGATCAACCTCGCGCGCGCCTATGAGGCGCAGGTGCTCGAAGGCGCGCGGGGCCAGACCGCGGCCTTCGACCAGATCTACGAGCAATACCGGCTGGCGCCGGGCGTCACGCGCCAGCGCCTTTATTATGAGACGATGGAGCAGGTGCTGTCGAACGTCGACAAGACGATCGTCGAACCGCGCGGCGTGACCCCCTATCTGCCGCTCAACGAGCTTCAGCGCCGGGCGGCGGCCCCGCCCGCCGCGACGAAAGGAGGCGAATGATGTTCGGGTCGCTGTTCCGCAATCCGGTTCGCCTGCTCGTCGCGCTCGTCGCGCTGCTGGTGCTCCTGTCGCTGACCGTCTCGGTCGTGCCCGAGGACCGGCAGGCCGTCGTCGTGCGCGTCGGTGAAGTTCGCGCCACCAAGAACGCCTATAAGGAAGGCGAAAGGTTCGGCCAGTCGGGTGCGGGGCTGCTCGTCACCCTGCCGTTCGCCGACAGCGTCCATCTGATCGACAAGCGCATCCTGGGCGTGAACATGGAGCGCCAGCAAGTGCTCTCGACCGACCAGCAGCGGCTCCAGGTCGACGCCTTCGCGCGCCTGCGCATCACCAATCCGGTGCGCATGTACACCGCGATCCGCACCGAGGAGCGGCTGCAGACGCAGCTCGCGACCATCCTCGGTTCGTCGCTGCGCAACGAGCTGGGCAAGCGCACCTTCGCGACCCTGCTGTCGCCCGAACGCGGTGCGGTGATGGACAATATCCAGGTGGCGCTCAACCGCGAGGCGCAGAAATATGGCGCCGAGATCATCGACGTGCGGATCAAGCGCGCTGACCTGCCCGAGGGCGAGACGTTGCAGGCGGCCTATAACCGCATGCGCACCGCGCGCCAGCAGGAGGCGACGGCGATCCGCGCCGGAGGCCAGCGCGAGGCGGCGATCATCCGCGGCAACGCCGACGGCGAGGCGGCGCGCATCTATGCCGCCAGCTTCGGCAAGGACCCGGAATTCTATGATTTCTATCGTGCGATGCAGAGCTATCGAAAGACCTTCCTGGACGAGAACAACCGGGGCGGCACGTCGATCGTCCTGTCGCCCGACAATGAATATCTGAGCCGGTTCCGGGGCAACTGACCGGCGTCGGGCGGCGGAGGAACGCGGCGGATGAACGGGGCGTGCAATCGCCGTTCATGTTCAATCGCCGTTCAGCCGCGCCGCCGCAGACAACCAGCGCCGGGGTCCGAGGGTTTTTCGCGAAGAGAAGAGGATTTGCGATCGTGCGTTATGTTTACGGCATCACTTCGGCTCTGCTGGTCGGCGGCACCGCACTGGCGCTGGTCACCCAGTCGCCCGTCGGCGCGCAGGTCGCGCAGAATGAATCGAGCGAGATCGCCAAGGTCGTTCCGCGCGCGGGCGCGCCCGAAAGCTTCGCCGACCTCGTCGAGCAGCTCCAGCCCGCGGTGGTCAACATATCGACCAAGCAGGAGGTGACGCTCGGCGTCCGGCTCAACCCCTTCGCGGGAACGCGCGAGCCGATCACGCAGGAGCAGCAGGGCGGCGGATCGGGCTTCCTGATCTCGGCCGACGGCTATATCGTCACCAACAATCATGTCGTCTCCGGCGGCCCGCGCGGCGAGGCGGTGAACGAGGTCATAGTGACGCTGACCAACCGCCGCGAGTATAAGGCGAAGATCGTCGGCCGCGACGCGGCGTCGGACCTCGCATTGCTCAAGATCGAGGCGACCGGCCTGCCCTTCGTCAAGTTCAACGACAGCAACGACGCGCGCGTCGGCGACTGGGTGGTGGCGATCGGCAATCCGCTCGGCCTCGGCTCGACGGTGACCGCGGGGATCATCTCGGCGGTGCAGCGCAACCTGGGGCAGGGCGGTGCCTATGACCGCTATATCCAGACCGATACCGCGATCAACCGCGGCAATTCGGGCGGCCCGCTGTTCGACCTCAAGGGCAATGTCGTCGGCGTCAACAACATGCTGATCTCGCCGGTCGGGGCGAACATCGGCGTCAACTTCGCCATCCCCGCCGACGCCGCGATCCCGGTGATCGAGGCGCTGCGCGCGGGCGAGCGCGTCCAGCGCGGCTATCTGGGCATCAACATCTCGCCGGTGAACGAGGATATGGCGGCGGCGCTCGGCCTGCCCAAGGATCGCGGCGAGCGCGTCCAGCGCGTCGAACCCGGCGAGGCAGGCGAGAAGGCCGGGCTGAAGCGCGGCGACGTGGTGACCAAGGTCAACGGCAAGGAAGTCACGCCGCAGCAGACGCTGTCCTATATCGTCGCCAACACCAAGCCGGGCACGCGCATCCCGCTGGAGGTGATCCGCGACGGCAGGACGATCACCATTCAGGCGGTGGTCGGCACGCGTCCGCCCGAGGAACAGCTCGCGGGATCGTCTTTCGATCCCGAGGACGAACAGGCGATGCCCAGCGATCCGTCGGGCGCCGCCGACACCACGATCCAGAACGAGCTCGGCCTGGCGGTGCAGACGCTGACCCCCGACATTGCGCGCGCGGTGGGGGTCGATGCGAACACCAAGGGGCTGGTGATCGTGGCGGTGTCGGGCAACAGCGACGCGGGCCGCAAGGGGCTGCGGCGCGGCGACGTGATCGCCAGCGCCGGCCCGTCGCGCACCGTGGTGACGACCAGCGAGGGCCTCGCGAAGGCCGTGACCGACGCGAAGGCGGCGGGCCGCGACGCGGTGCTGGTCGAAATCCTGCGCCGGGGCAACCCTTCCGCGGACATCCCGCTGCGCCTCAAGCGCTGAGGACTGCCGGTTCGGTCGAACGCCGCATGCCCCTTCCCTTCGGGGGAGGGGCTCGCTACGCCGCCGCGATGAACACTACCCGGTCGCGGCCGCTTTCCTTTGCGGCATAGAGGTTGATGTCGGCGGACTTCATCGCCGCGCCGAAACTGGTGTCGCGCGCGATGTGGACCAGCCCCATCGACGCGGTCACCGGCCGCTTCAGCGCCGGGACCATCTGCGCGATATAGGTGGCGACGCGGCGGCGCAGCCGTTCGGCCTCGTCCGCGACCGCGCCCGCCTCGCAGCGGAACAGCAGCGCGAATTCCTCGCCGCCGATGCGCGCCGCCATCGCGCTGCCCGATCCCAGCGCCACGCCCGCGGCAAAGATCACCCGGTCGCCGACGTCGTGGCCGTGATGGTCGTTGATCGCCTTGAAATGGTCGAGATCGACCAGTGCGAACGCCACCGGCTGTTCGCCGCGATAGCTTTCCTCGATCGCGCGGCGGTTGGGCAAGCCGGTCAGCGCGTCGGTGTGCGCGATGACGCGCATCGCTTCGGCCTGCGCGCGGGCCTCCTGCCGTTCCTGGCGCAGGCGGATCAGCCGGTCGAGAATGCCGAAGGCGGTCAGCATGACCTCCAGCCCCAGCGCCGGGAACAGCAGGAAGAGAAAGGCCTCGAACGGTGCCTTCAGCACGATGTCGTGGAACAGGCTGACCGCATAGACGCCGCCGATGCCGCTCCACGCCGCCGCCTGATAGCGCGCGGTGCGGCTGCCGCGCAGCAGCGCGATCACCACCGCCGCGACGCACAGCATCAGCACGGTGACGAGCAGCAGGTTGCGCAGCGCGAAATAGGGATGCGACATGTCCGCCATCACCGCAGCGGGCGTGGTCAGCAGGATCAGGCACGGAACCCAGCCGAGCAGCGCGTGCAGCCGCTTCGGAATCATCCCGGGTTCCAGATAGGCGCGCAGGAACGGCCCCGACACCGCGGCGCCCAGGTCGAAGAAGAGCGCGATCCAGACCTGCCGCGCGAAGCCGTCGGGGGTGAGGAAGCCGCCCATCGCGAGCGGCGACAGGCCGATGGCGAGCGCGGCATAGGCGGCGGTGCGCGCGCTCTGCCAGATCAGGAAACGCTCGCGCAGCAGCGCGAAGAAAGCGGCGTTATAGGCGAGGGAGAAGATCAGCAGGCCGAGGAAGATGCCGGTGAGGACGCCGTCCCACGTCATGCTGGTCGCATCGGCGAACGAGGATTGCGCGCGCGCGGGAAGCGCGCCGCCGAGCAGCGCCGCCCCCAATGCCATGACTCGCGCCCATCGCGCCATTCCGACCCCCCCGGTCCTTGAAGCGTCGAGGCTAGGCGATAAGCCGCTGATTTTTGGTTAACGGGCCGTTGGCGATAGGGGGAATTGACCCTCCCGCCGCACGATGTATATACATGATGTATATACGGAGGTCGCTATGGCGAAGGAATATCGCGCCAAGGTTTTCAAATCGGGCAATTCGCTGGCGCTCCGCCTGCCCAAGGCGCTTGGTCTGAAAGAGGGAACCGAGATGGTGGTGCGCGAGGAGCGCGGCGAATTCCGCTTCGAGCCTGCGGATAAGCCGAAGGCGAAGATCGACGTCAGCGGTTTCTGGGGCAAGGCGCCGTGGCTCAAACCGCTTCCGCGCGAACTGCGCGAGTTCGACGAACGCCCGAGCACGATAGCGGCGCGCAAAGCGGCTGAGGAAGCGGCAAAGAAGGCGTGACCCTCTACCTCATCGACGCCGATTCCGCCATCTATGCGATGACGGCGCGCTACGAGCCGTTACGCGTAAGGCTTACTGCTTGCGCTCCCGGCGACGTCGCCATTTCAGCGATCAGCTTCGCCGAGATCGCCTTGGGCAGCGCGCAGGGAAGGCCGCCTTCACAAGAGGTTCTGGATGCCTTTCTTCTTGCCATTCCATTGCTTCCGTTCGACGAGACGGCGGCGTGGGCTTACGCCCAACTGCCTTTCAAGCGTGCCCGCTTTGACCGCCTGCTCGCGGCCCATGCGTTGAGCCTTGGCGTGACGATCATCACCAACAACGAAGCCGATTTCGCCGATGTGCCGGGGCTGACGGTCGAGAATTGGACGCTGTGAATGCAGGACAGATATTCGGGAGATATTGGAGACTTTTTGAAGTTCGCGCTGTTGCGGGCTTTGCCATCGCGGCGACTTGCGATCGGCTGGTGGCTGCATCCAGACGAAGGCCATAATTCCGACGGCAAGCATGTCGGATATCTGGATGCCCCTGATCGGTGGAGCGCCCTCGATCCGGGCCTGTTTGAGCGATTGTCAGATCTGGTGGCGGCCGGGGATCGTAGTGTCGCGGCTTTGGAAAGGAGATCGCTGCTGCCGGGAGCCAGCTATCATGCGGAGCAGGTGCCGGCTGGGCGCGCTGCGGCGAAGCGGCGGGTGGAGCGGGCGGACTGGCTGGCCCGCTTCGTTTCGCGGGTTGAGGGTGCGGACGTCCTTTTTCTCGACCCCGACAACGGCATCGACGTCCACCGCGATGCAGAGAGCCGTTGCTCGCCCAAGCATGTGACGATGAAGGAAATCGCGCGGCTGGGCGGGCAGGGCCGGACGCTGGTCGTCTATCACCATCAGACCCGGAGCCGGGGAACGCACGATGACGAAATCCGGCTTCTCGGAAAGATGCTGCACGGGCTGGGGATTGGCGATGTCACTGCGATCCGGGCGAAGCCCTATTCGCCGCGCGTTTTCTTCGTGATCGGCCCCGACTCCGAAATCCATGGCGCACTCGCGGATTTCGCGCTGCGGCATCCCGAAATCTATAGCGTGCACGGCGGCTTTGGCAAAGCTGCCGCAACGTCGGGCTGGGCCGCCGTCCCCCTGACCCTCTATCCCGACATGTTCCCCGGTCCGCTGGGACACAGCATGGCGGGCCGCGCATTGGAAGCGGGCGTCTGGTCGTGCGCGCCGGTGCAGATCCGCGATTTCGCCACCGACAGGCACCGCACGGTCGACGACACGCCCGCGGGCGGCGGGGCGGGGATGGTGCTCAAGGCCGATGTGCTCGCCGCCGCGATCGACCATGCCGCCGCGGCGCACCCCGGCCTGCCGATCCTCGCGATGACGCCGCGCGGGGCGCCGGTCACGCAGGCTCGCGTGCGCGACCTCGCGGCCGGTCCCGGCGCGATCATCCTCTGCGGCCGCTTCGAGGGGTTCGACGAGCGCATCTTCGAGGCGCGCGCCATAGAAGAGCTCTCGATGGGCGACATCATATTGTCGGGGGGGGAGATGGCGGCGCTGCTCCTTCTCGACGCTTGCATTCGGCTGCTTCCCGGCGTAATGGGCGCGGCTTCCAGCGGGGACGACGAATCGTTCGAAAACGGTTTGCTCGAATATCCGCACTATACCCGGCCCGTCACATGGGAAGGGCGCACGATCCCCGAAGTGCTGCGATCGGGGGATCATGCGAGGATCGCCGCCTGGCGGAAACAAAGGGCGGAAGAGGACACACGGTTACGCAGGCCGGACCTTTGGGAGCGCCATGAGGGCGCTCGGGCCCGACCTGCCTCTGGCGCGCGGCGAAAAGAGAAGGACTAGAGGGTCATGAACCTCATCCAGACGATCGAGGCCGAGGAAATCGCCAAGGCCGGCAAGACCATCCCCGAATTCCGCCCCGGCGACACGCTGCGCGTCGGTGTGCGCGTCGTCGAAGGCGAACGCACCCGCGTCCAGAATTTCGAGGGCGTGTGCATCGCGCGCTCGAACAAGGGCATGGGCTCCAACTTCACCGTGCGCAAGCTGTCGTTCGGCGAAGGCGTCGAGCGCGTCTTCCCGCTCTATTCGCCGAACATCGACAGCATTACCGTCGTCCGCAAGGGCGCCGTCCGTCGTGCGAAGCTCTATTATCTGCGGGGCCGCACCGGCAAATCGGCGCGTATCGCGGAACGCCGCGACTACCGGTCGGAAGCCGGCGAAGGCTAAGGAGAGCTTTCTCCCCACAAAGCCGAAACAGCTTTCCAAAACGACCGGTTCCGCCAAAGCGCGAAACCGGTCGTTTTTCATTTCAGCAGCAAGAGTTTCCGTTCATCGTCACCCAACCCCGTTCGTCCTGAGGAGGGACGCAGTCCCGTCTCGAAGGACGCCAGCGCGGCGCCAGCGCCCTTCTTCGACAGGCTCAGCCCCTCCTCAGGGCGAACGGATAGAAACAAAGGCAGAAATATCATGGGTTATCGGATCGTGGTCGCGGGTGCGACGGGCAATGTCGGGCGCGAAGTGCTCGCCATCCTCGCCGAGCGCGAATTCCCCATCGCCGAACTGGCCGCGGTCGCCTCGTCGCGCAGCCAGGGCGAGGAGGTCGAGATCGGCGACACCGGCAGGACGGTCAAATGCCAGAATATCGACCATTTCGACTGGGCCGGCTGGGACATGGCGATCTTCGCCATCGGCAGCGACGCGACCGCGATCCATGCGCCGAAGGCGGCGGCGGCGGGCTGCGTCGTGATCGACAATAGCTCGCTCTATCGCATGGACCCCGATGTGCCGCTGATCGTGCCGGAGGTGAACCCCGACGCGATCGACGGCTACACCGCGAAGAACATCATCGCGAACCCGAACTGCTCGACCGCGCAGATGGTCGTCGCGCTGAAGCCGCTGCACGACGCGGCGACGGTGAAGCGCGTCGTCGTCTCGACCTATCAGTCGGTGTCGGGCGCGGGCAAGGCGGGGATGGACGAGCTGTGGAACCAGACGCGCCAGATCTTCGTCGGCGACGAAAAGGACGTGCAGAAATTCACCAAGCAGATCGCCTTCAACGTCATCCCGCACATCGACAAATTCCTCGACGACGGATCGACCAAGGAGGAATGGAAGATGGTCGTCGAGACCAAGAAGATCCTCGATCCGAAGGTGAAGGTCGTCGCCACCTGCGTCCGCGTGCCGGTGTTCGTCGGGCACAGCGAGGCGGTGCATGTCGAGCTGGAGAATGAGCTGTCGGCCGAGGCGGCGCAGGAGATATTGCGCGAGGCGCCCGGCGTGATGCTCGTCGACAAGCGCGAGGACGGCGGATACGTCACGCCCGTCGAATGCGTCGGCGACTATGCGACCTTCGTCAGCCGCGTCCGCGACGATTCGACCGTCGACAACGGCCTCGCTTTCTGGTGCGTCAGCGACAACCTTCGCAAGGGTGCGGCGCTGAACGCGGTGCAGATCGCGGAGCTGCTCGGGCGGAGGCATTTGAAGAAGGGTTGAATCATACCCAAACCCCTCCTCTTCAGAGGAGGGGCAGCGAGACTTGCGCGCTTGCGCGTTAGTCGCAGCGGGGTGGTGCGTCCTCACCGGCGTCCACCACCCCAAACCCCTCCTCTGAAGAGGAGGGGCTTATCTCTATCGCTACGGCGGGATATGGGTCGGCGATGATCGCCGCCTTCACCGCCCTCCCGCCCGCCCAGCGCCGTCTCATCGGCCTGCTCCTTGCCTTGCTGCTAATCGCACAGATCGACCAGCCCTATCCCGAGGTCGCGCTGCTCCAGCATATTCCGACGGTGCTGCTGATCGTCGCCGCGCCCTGGCTGCTGCGCCGCTGGCCGCTTTCGACCGCGTCGGTCGCCTGTATCGTGGCGTTCATGGCCTTCCACACTCTGGGCGGGCGCTACGCCTACAGCAACGTCCCCTACGACCAGTGGGCGGAGGCGCTGACCGGGACGACATTGTCGGAGCTCTTCGGCTGGACGCGCAACCATTACGACCGGCTCGTCCATTTTGCCTTCGGCGCGCTGTCGGTCGTGCCGGTGGCGGAGATATCGCGCCGCTGGGGCGGCCTGTCGCCGCGCGGCGCCGCGCTCGCGGTGCTCGGCTGGGTGCTCGCTACATCCTGCCTCTACGAGATTTTCGAATGGCTGCTCACCATCGCCGCGGCGGGCGAGACGGCGGACCGCTACAATGGGCAGCAGGGCGACATATGGGACGCGCAAAAGGATATGGCGCTCGCCGCGCTGGGTGCGATATTGGTGCTGGCGGTGCGGACGGCAACAAGGGGCAGGAGATAGGCGATGCGCAAGTTGACGACCCTCGCGATGCTGGCGCTGCTCGCCGCATGCAAGCCTGCGGCGGACGGACCCTCGGGCGGCGACGGACCGCCGCCGGTGCCGGAGGCGAAGGCCGACGGCCCCGCCGCCGCGACCACCGCGGTCGGCCTCGACGGCGAAGGGCTGCGCTTTATCGACAAGGCGAGCGGCAAGGCCAGCCTGCTCGCCTTCGGCGTCCCGCGCGCGCAGGCGGAGGAGGCGCTCGCGCGCGTCGCGGGGCAGGCCGACGATCGCAGCACCAACGACGAATGCGGCGCGGGACCGATGGCGTTCACGCGCTTCGACGCGATGACGCTCAACTTTCAGGACGGCAAATTCGCCGGCTGGTTCCTCGGCGACGAACCGGGTGCCGATGGCTGGTCGACGATCAGCGGCATCGCGATCGGCACGACGCGCGCAAAGGCAGGCGAATCGGTGTCGCTCGTCGCGGTCGAGGACAGCACACTCGGCGACGAGGTGATGCTGGGAACCGGGGAGAATGCCATCGGCGCCATCTTCGCCGCCCCCGGTGACGGCGCAAAGATTGACGCGCTGTTCGCGGGCGTGAACTGCTTTTTTCGCTAACCCAACGCTCGTCCCGAAAAGGAAACGGCAGTGGAGACACGGTTCGACAAGATCAGCTACTGGCTGTCCCAAGTGGGGCTGTTTGTCATGCTTTGCCTATCGATCGCTTTTGTCGATGCGAACACAGAAAGAAGCACGGCACAATTGGTCTCATTCTTGCTCGTGGGCCTGCTCTGGGGGACTGCTTCCGGCACGTTGAGAGGTTACAGAAAAGCGATCTTGGTCGAAGGAAAAGAAACTACGCTCTGATCGGTATCAATGCCCCATTTCCGCCACCGACGCCGCCTGCGCTCCCGGCCTGGGCGGCCTTAGCAGCAGGACCAGCGGGATCGCGGCCAGCGTCATCCACATCATCAGCCAGAAATCGTCGATATAGGCGACCATCGCCGCCTGCCGGTTGATCTCGGCATTGACCAGCGCCAGCACCGTGTCGCCCGCCACGCCGAAGCGGTCGGCGGTCGAGGCGTCGATCAGGCTGGTCGTGCTGGCGGTGACATGCGACGCCAGATCCTCGTGGCTGGTCTGGGTGTTCGACGCCAGCAGCGTGACGACGATCGAGATGCCGACCGACGCGCCGATGCTGCGGAACAGGTTGAGCAGGCTCGACCCGTCGGTGCGATATTTGGGGTCGATCGTCGCGAAGGCGATGGTGTTGAGCGGAATGAAGATCAGCCCCATGCCAAGCCCCTGCACCAGCCCGCTGACGACGACCGGCCGCATCCCCATTTCGAGCGACCAGTGGCTCATCTGCCACAGCGAAAAGGCGGCGACGGCGAGGCCGGTGCCGACCAGCCAGCGTGCATCGACCCGGCCGACGAGCTGCCCCGCGATCCACATGCTCGCGAGGATACCGACCCCGCGCACCGCGAGCGCCAGCCCGGTGTCGATCACCGGCCAGCCGAACAGCGTCTGGAGCATCGGCGGCAACAGCGCCATCGAGGCGAACATCACGACGCCGATGACGATCATGAAACCCATCGCGGTGACGAGGTTGCGGTCGGCGAGCATCGTCCGGCTGAACAGCGGATCGCGCGCGGTGAACAGGTGGACGGCGAACATCCACAGGCAGGCGACGGCGACGCCGCACTCGATCCAGATCTCGACGCTGTCGAACCAGTCCTGATGCGCGCCGCGGTCGAGCATCAGCTGCAGCGCGGCGAGCCCCAGCGCGAGCATCGAGAAGCCGAACAGGTCGAATTTGCGCTCGCGCGTCCGCGTCGCGGGCAGCAGCGCCCACATCATCGCCAGCGTGACCAGCCCCACCGGCAGGTTGACGTAAAAGACCCAGCGCCAGTTGGCGCTCTCGGTCAGCCAGCCGCCGAGCAGCGGGCCGACGATCGGCCCGACCATGATCCCCATGCCCCAGATCGCCATCGCGCGCGCCTGTCGCTCGGGCGGGTTGATGTCGAGCATCACCGATTGCGACAGCGGGCCGATGAAGGCGGCGCTGACCCCTTGCAGGAAGCGGAACACGACCATCTGTTCGAGCGACTGCGCCGCACCGCACGCCATCGAGGTGACGATGAAGCCGGCGATCGCGGCGAGGAACAGTTCGCGCCGCCCGAAGCGGTCGGCGAGCCAGCCGGTGATCGGCATCGCGACCGCCGAGGCGAGGATATAGCTGGTCAGCACCCACATCACCGTCTCGCCCGTGGCGCCCAGCGCCGACTGCATGTGCGGGATGGCGACATTGGCGATGGTGGTGTCGAGGATCTGCATGATCGACGCGCTCATGATCGCGACCATCAAGAGACCGCGATAGCGGACGCGTTCGTGGAGCGGGATCGAATCGTCGGCGGGCAGTGCCGTCGCCGCGGGCCGGCGGGGGAGCGAACGGCTGGCCATAACCTAAAGCCCCTCCCCTTCAGGAGTGTCAGGTCGATCGGTCCCCCGGACCGATCTGAAACGTCCGGGGGACGTTTCACCTGACACTGGGTTGGGGTGGGGGTTCGCGGGGTAGCGCAAGGCCGCTGCTCCCACCCCGCTGCGACTAGGCAGCAAGCTACCAAGTCTCGCTGCCCCTCCCCTGAAGGGGAGGGGCTTTGGGTTATGGCGAAAAGCCACCCCTATTTCCCCTTCACCGCCCCGTCGCCGACACGCACCGTCACCTTCGCCGACAGCCCCGCGATCATCTCGCGCGACGGTTTCTCGTCGAAGGCGATGCGCACCGGCACGCGCTGGGTCACCTTGACCCAGTTGCCGGTGGCGTTCTGCGCCGGCAGCACCGAAAATTCGCTGCCCGTCCCGGCGCCGATGCTCAGCACATGGCCGCGTATCTTAAGCCCCGGATAGGCGTCGAAGC
>CALMYE010000280.1 GCA_937873425.1 uncultured Sphingopyxis sp.
TGCCGCTGCGGCCATCTCGGCGACCCGGCGCTCGCGTGCAGCCGCGCGCCGCGCTGCGCCGCCGATTATCAGGCGAAGCTGTCGGGGCCCTTGCTCGACCGCATCGACCTGCATGTCGAGGTCGAGGCGGTGAGTGCCGCCGACCTCGTCCTGCCGCCGCCCGCCGAGGGCAGCGCCGAGGTCGCCGCGCGCGTCGCGGCGGCGCGCGCCGTCCAGACCGCGCGCTATGCGGGCCACAAGGCGCGCACCAACGCCGAGATCGACGGCGAACTGCTCGAGGCGGCCGCCACTCCCGACGAGCCGGGGCGGCAATTGCTCGCGCAGGCGGCGGAAGCGATGCGGCTGTCGGCGCGCGGCTACACCCGCATGCTCCGCGTCGCGCGCACCATCGCCGACCTTGCTGGGGCCGAGACGGTCGGGCGCATCCATGTCGCCGAAGCGCTCAGCTACCGGCGGCAGGCGCCGCGGAATTGAGCCGCGCGGCTGGGCCTCGATATAACTGGAATCATGGCCGGAAATGGCTACAAGCGCCCGCGCGGGGGCGGATCGGGGCGATAAGCTTTTCCCAAGATATTCATGCGATAGGGGTAGCATGACGTTCGGAGGGTCTTTTCGGGGGAGTTTATGCGGCCGGTTGGCGTTGGCGCTGATCGGTCTTTTGCTGGCGTGCCTCGCCCTGCCGGCGCACGCCGCCCCGCTCGCTCTGAACGAGCGGCTTTGCCATGCGGTCAGCGGCGCGGACAGGAACGACGAAGCGCTGTCGACGCTTGCCTTTTCCTGCGAAGGATCGCCGGCGGGCTATCAGCAAGGCAGTCTCTGGCTTCGTGCAACGGTGGACGGACCCGCGGCGTCGCGCGCCGACAATACGCTCATGGTCCATTATTCGCGCTTCGACCGGCTCGCGGTCGGCTTCACCTATGCCGACGGCACGACGCGGTGGCAGCGGGTGCGGCAGGGCGATTACGGGTCGCACTGGCGCGCCGGCGGGCAGATACTGTTCGAGGCGCCCGACCGCGCCGCGCCGCTGGTCGCGGTGACGATGCGCTTCGACCGGCTCGGCGGCCACCAATATGTCCGCGCGCGGCTGGTGCCGAAGGCCGAGGCCGCGATGCAGGCGGCGGGCATGGCCGCCGCGGTCGGCGCGGCGCTGACCCTGCTCCTCGTCAGCTGCATCTACAGCCTGTCGCTCGCCGTCGCGGTGCGCCGCCAGTATCTGGCGTGGCAGGCGGCCTGGTCGGGAATGATGCTGGTCTGGGGCGCGATATGGTCGCAGGCGCATCTCGCGCTGCTGCCGGCGATGGCGGGTTCGCTTTCGGCGCGGATCGCGACCTTTCTCGCCTGCCTCGCGATCGCGGTGGCGACGATGAGCGCGGTGCAGGCGGTCGGCCGCGACAAGGCACCCGCGCCGCTGCGCACCGCCGCGCTGGTCCTGGGCCTCGGCGTCGGGATCGCCGGGGTGCCGCTGGCGCTGACCCGCAGCGCGAATCTGGGGCTCTGGGGCGATATGCTCGGCCTTGCGGTGATCGCCGACCTGGTCGTCGTCGCGCTCTATCTCTGCTGGGCGTGGCGGCGCGGGTCGGTCGAGGCGCGCGATTTCCTCGCCGCCTGGGGGCTGCCGATGGCGACGCTCGCCTTCATCCACCTGATCGACGTCGAAAATGCTTTCTGGGGCGGCGGGTCGAAGCTGCTGATCCTGTTCGCCGCGACCTGGCAGGCGCTGTGGCTGGCCGCGGCGGCGACGCGGCGGCTCGCCGACCTGCGCATCGAGCGCGACAGCGCCCGCGCCGCCGAGGCGCAGGCGCGCGAGCTCGCGTCGCGCGATCCGCTGACCGGCCTGCCGAACCGGCGCGGCTTCGTCGAGAGCGTGACGCCGCTGCTCGACCGGGCGCGGGCGGACAATCTGCCGGCGGCGCTGCTGCTCGTCGATATCGACCGGTTCAAGTCGATCAACGACATATACGGCCACGAGGCGGGCGACGCGGTGCTGTGCGAAATCGCGCGCCGGATCGAGCGGTGGGAGGGGCCGATGTGCAGCGTCGCGCGCCTGGGCGGCGAGGAGTTCGGATTGCTGACGATCGGGATGGAGGGGATCGTCCTCGCCCGCTTCGCCGAAAGCGTCCGCCGGGGCATCGCCGCCTGCGACCATCGCGATGTGGCGGGCGACCGGCGGGTGACCGCCAGCGTCGGCGTCGCCGAGGTGCGGCCCGCCTGCGACTTCCAGCGCCTCTACCGGATCGCCGACGAGGCGCTCTACGACGCGAAGCGCGGCGGGCGCGATCGGGTGGTGGTGCAGCGCTTCACCGACGCCGGCCCGGCGCCGGACGCCGAAGATCGCGAAGCGGCGCTGTCGGGCTGAGCCGCGCGGCGCGGCCCCCCGGTCGTCAGATGCCGAGCGCGCTCGGCTTGCTTTCGACCACCTCCAATGGCGGCGGCGCCTTGGCCGCGCCGTGGCGGCGGTGGCTGAGCTTGCCGTCGACCTTGCCGCCATTCTCGATGGTGATCGTCTCATAGGCGACGTCGCCGGTGATCCGCGCGGTCGCATGGACGATCAGCGTCTTGGCGTCGATCGAGCCGTCGACCAGCCCCGCGATCTTCGCGGTCTCGGCGACGACGGCGCCCTTGATCTCGCTCGCCTCGCCCTGGACGAGGTTGGCGCATTTGAGATCGCCTTCGATCTTGCCGTCGACATGCAGGTCGACGCTGGCCGCGACATTGCCGGTGACGACCACGTCCGACCCCAGGATCGAAAAGGTCGTATGGCGCGCGCCGGTCGCCATCTTAGCGGCTGGCGCCGGCGACGGAACCGACTCGCTCGCGGGCGTCGGCTTTGACTTCGAGAACATCGGCTTTGGCCTCCAGGAAGCGGCGCGGGTTGACCGCGACGCCGTTCAGACGGACTTCGAAATGCAGGTGGCTTCCGGTCGAGCGGCCGGTCGAGCCCATCTTGCCGATCTGCTCGCCCGCGGCGACCTGTGCGCCGACCTTGGTGGTATAGCCCGACAGGTGGGCATAGCGGGTCATGATGCCCTGCCCGTGATCGACCTCGATCACATTGCCATAACCCGCCTTGGTGCCGACGAAGCTGACGCGGCCGGGCGCAGCGGAAAGGATCGGCGTACCGATCGGACCCCGGAAGTCGAGCCCCGAGTGCATCGCGGCGCCGCCGGTGAAGGGATCGCTGCGATAGCCGAAGCCCGACGACATCATCAGCACGTCGGCGGGTTTGCCCGACGGGACGGCGACGAGCGTGCGTTCGAGCACCTCCATGCGGAACAGCGCGCCTTCGAGCGCCGCGAACGACGGGCCCAGCGCCTTCGCCTTGCCCATCTTGCCCTTGTAGGGAAGGAAGGGACCACCGCGGCCGGCCGCGGCGCCCGCGACCAGCGCCTTGGGGTCGAGGCCCAGCTTGGCGACCGCCATCTCGGCGTTCGCGGCGCGGGTGTTGACCGCGGCGAGCAGCCGGCTCGCGAAGCGTTCCTGCCGCGCTTCGAGGCGGGCGAGCGCTTGCGCCTCGGGCGGCAGCTTCGGATCGGCCGCGCTCGTCGTCAGCGGTTCGGGCTTCGGCGCGGCGGCACCTTCGACGGTCACGGTCGCGGGGTCGATGCCGAAATGCGATTCGGCGATGCCTTCGAGCAGCGCCTGCCGCTCCTCGAGATCGGCGGCGGTTTCGGCGACGCGGTCGCGATAGCGGTCGATGCGCGCCTGGGAGGCGGCGGTGGCGGCCTGCTGCCTCGCGACGGCGGCGCGTTCGCCCGAAGTGAGCAGCTGGTTGACCAGCACCGCGAGCGTCGCGCCCGCCCAGGCGAGCAGAACGGCGGCGGCGATCAGCGCGACGCGCTTCTGCCATTTGGCGCTGACGCGCAGGAAACGCACGTGACCGTGCGTGCGAACGAAGATTTCATGGTCCTGGAACAGCGCGCTGAAACGCTGGCGCCAATGGCGCAGGCCCGTCGATGGCGAAGACAAGTCACGACCCCGTCTTGTTGTTCTGCTGGAGCCCTCCGCCCCGACTGGTGCGCGCCTTAACAGGGGTTTCGCCGGGGGGCGAATCCCCGGCGCCCGACTCGCGCCGAGTCGAAGGGGGGATACGGTGAACGGTGTCATGACCCGGCAATACTGCCATTTTGGCACGAAAAGCCGCCGAATCGGCAGGGTGGAATCGCGGCGTGGCGGGGTTGCGAAAGATGCAATCGGCCGAATCTTGGGGGTAGCATCTAGCTTTGAAACAGGGCGCGGCCATGCTTCTCCCCTCCCGCAGGCGGGAGGGGCAGCGAGGCTTGGCAGCTTGCTGCCTAGCCGCAGCGGGGTGGGCAAGGCCGACAGCGCAGGAGCGAGCCTGCCGCTCGCGCCCACCCCCGACCCCTCCCGCCTGCGGGAGGGGAGAGCAGCGCTTCAACGCCGCCCTCGCGCATCGCCGCGCCGCCGCATCATTGACGGCTTGCTTACCATTTTCGGCTAGGGCGGGCGGGTGACGCATATGC
>CALMYE010000281.1 GCA_937873425.1 uncultured Sphingopyxis sp.
ACCTCGTCGCGCCGCAGACCGCGGAGGAAGAGCATCAGGCCGAACTGGCGCAGGGTCCCGAAGCCGCGATCGGCGACGATCCGCTCGGCGCCGTCCAGGGCGAGGACTTCACCACCGACGAGGTGATGGTGGAGGAACGCCCGGAAGGCGGCGAGGAGGAATAAGCCCTCGCCGGCCCGATGGCCTGACAAGACAAGAGCCCCGTCGGAGCGATCCGGCGGGGTTTTTTCTTTGCCGCCAAGCTGATAGCTTCGCCCTTTCGACCGGAAGGAGAGGGACGATGCGGGCTTATCTGATGGGGGCCGCGCTGTTCGCGGCAATCGCGCCGGCGGCGGCGCAGGACAACAGCAATATCCAGGGCGAGGTGGTCGTGACCGCGCAGCGTGCGTCGGCGAATTATCTGTCCGACGAGCAGACGGTCGTCGGACTGCGGCGCACCGCCGACAGCGCGATCCAGCGGGTCAAATTCACCTCGGACTCGCGCGACGAGGATATGCGCAAGCGTGAGATCCACGCGATGCTGGAGGCCGCGATCCGCCGCGCCGACGGCGCGGGGGTCGAACTGGTCACCGGCGATTTCGAACTCACGAAGGTGACGCTGGCCAATTACAAGGACCTGATATTCGGTCGCGGCGCTCGCCCCGACACGAGCGAAATCGGCCTTTTCGTCAAGGCGGGCCTCGCCGGATCGGTGGGCAGCGCGCAGGGGCGCATCGATAATTTCGTGAAGGCGGTGCCGCCCAACGGCCGCGCCCTGATGGAAAAGAATGGCGGGATCACGCTCACCATCATCAATCCCGATCAGTATCGGCCGGAGATCGTCAAGCTGGTGGCGGCGGAAGCGCTGAAAACCGCGGGCGCCTTCGGCCCCGATTATGGCGTCGAGGTCGCGGGGCTCAACGAACAGCTGATCTGGGCGCAGGCGAGCACGACCGAAGTGTTCCTCTATATCCCCTATCGCTTCACGGTGCGGCCCAAATAGAAAGGACCCACCGGTCAGACCGGCGGGCCCTTGGTCGTTGGAGATGTGCGGGCCGATGCGATTGCGGCCCGGGTAGCCGGCTCTATGGCGCGAGGATCGCGACCGTCAGATAGAGCAGCAGCGGCAGGCCGAAGCCCAGCAGCGTCAGGGCGACGAAGGCGACGCGCGTCCACAAGATGTCGAAGCCGAACTGGTCGGCCAGGCCGGCGCAGACCCCGAAGATCATGCCGTCGCGACGGTTCTTGCGAAAACCCTGTTTCATGTCTGTCCTTTCATTCCCGGCGATGACGCCGGCGTTGTTGGGGGTGGTGGCGGGGCCAGCTGGTCAGATGACCAGCTGACCGACCTGCGCACCATTGTAGCCGGCGATCGCGAGCAGCATCACCGAGCTGTAGATCGACGCGAAAGCGGCGAGGGCGTAGCTCTTGAGCGCCTGGGCGTTGAAATGGGCCATGATATGTCCTTCCTGTATCCTGTCCGACCGGACCATCCGGTGGATGCCCGATGTAATGCAGGAGGCGTGCCAATTTCATTCATTGGCGGTTAACCGGGGTTTTCGGGTTCCAGACATATTATTTCAAAGCAAATTTTACGATATAATGGCAAAAAATACCACAAGAAGAGAAATTGTGCATTATCACTTTCGGTGTGCGGGTGGGATGGAGAAACCTTCGTTCCTTCGCGGGCGAAAATATCCTACGCGCTTGGGCAGGATGACGCTCGCCCGCCTTTCGCTGACCGATTTTCGCAACCATGCCGCGGCGGAACTGGTCGCGGGGCCGGGGCTGGTCGCGCTCCACGGCGACAATGGCGCGGGCAAGACCAATATATTGGAGGCGATCTCGCTGCTCGCGCCGGGGCGCGGGCTGCGCCGCGCGGCGCTGGCCGACATGGTGCGCGACGGCGCGACCGGCGGCTTCGCGGTGTTCGCCGAGGTGACGGCGGGCGATGACCTGCCCCCCGTCGCGCTCGGCACCGGGATCGAGCCCGCGCAGCCGGGGCGGCGTATCGTGCGGATCAACGGCGCGCCCGCCGCCGCGACCGCGCTGGGCGACTGGCTGGCGGTGCTGTGGCTGACCCCGGCGATGGACCGGCTGTTCGTCGAGACGGCGGGGAACCGGCGGCGCTTCCTCGACCGGCTGGTGCTCGCGCTCGACCCGCGCCACGCGCAGCATGGCAACCGTTATGAGGCGGCGCTGCGCGCGCGCGGCAAGCTGCTCGCCGACCTGGCGGGCGCCGACCGGCAGTGGTTGACCAGCCTCGAGGCGCAGCTCGCCGAGCATGGCGCGGCGATCGACGCGGGGCGGCAGCGCGCGCTGGCGGCGCTCTCCGCCGAACTGGCAGGGCAGCCCGATGCGCCTTTCGCCCGGCCGCTGCTGACATTGGTCGATGCCGACGGCGCGGCGCGCGCGGCGCCCTGGACCGCCGAGGCGCTGCGCACTCTGTTCGCCGAGCGGCGGCGCATCGATGCCGCGGCGGGGCGCGCGACCGCGGGGCCGCACCGCGACGACCTGTCCGCCGTCCATGCTACTTCGGGCCGCGGCGCCGCGCGCTGCTCGACCGGCGAGCAGAAGGCGATGTTGCTGTCGCTCGTCCTCGCGCACAGCGACTGCGTCGCGCGGCTGCGCGGGAGCCGGCCGCTGCTGCTGCTCGACGAGGTCGCCGCGCACCTCGACCCCTCGCGCCGCGCCGCGCTCTACGAGCGGCTGGCGGGGCAGGGCGGGCAGGCGTGGCTCACCGGAACCGAGGCGGCATTGTTCGCGGACATGCCGGGGCCGGTGACGCGGTTTCGCATTGCGGGCGGGCGGATCGGGGCGGGGTAGGCAGGGAACCGGACGAGGCATATAGCTGTCTCGACCGAGCCATCAGCGGGAGACGGACAAATGCGCTTGGGATCTGTGGTGCTGGCGCTGGTCGCCGCGCTGACCTGCGATGGTGCTGCTTCTGCCAAGCCGCTCAAGGAGTCCCAGTATGTCGAAGTGTTGGGGTGGATCGAAGAAAACTTTTCTGACTATGAATGGACGGGTGATCCCGACGATCTTCTGGGGCATGGCTGGATGACGGCGAAACTGCGTGTTGCGCGGGTATATGGTGGTTCGCGGCTACCACGGGTCATTACCGTGCGATACTTCGGACATACTTATATTCGGAAAGGGTATAAGATGCGCGTGAAGCTGAAGCGCGAGGACAACGGAATCTATCTGGTCTGTGCGCCGCCCGGCGGCGTCGGGCTCCGATGTCCCTGACACATATCGGGCCTAGAGTATTTCGTGCACCAAATCCTGCGGTCGGCACAGCCTGACTCCCTTGTCGGTTTCGACGAAGGGCCGTTCCACATAAGCGGGGTTTGCGGCCATTGCGGCGATGATGGCGTCCTCGCCCGCGTCCTTCAGTCCGCGCTCCTCGGCGTCGGTGCCGCGCAGGCGTAGCGCCTCGCGGGCGGTCAGGCCGGCGTCGGCGAACAGCTGGCGCAGCTTGTCGGCGCTATAGGGTGTCTTCAGATATTCGACGACGGTCAGCTCGACGCCGGGCGTCTCTTCAAGGATCGCCAGCGTCTTGCGCGAGGTGCCGCAGGCGGGGTTGTGCCAGATGGTCGCTTTCATGAGGCGGCTCTATCGCGGCGGGCTGGCCCATGTAAACCCGCTGTTCATGGCGATTATGCCACATTTCGCGGCATGACGAGACA
>CALMYE010000282.1 GCA_937873425.1 uncultured Sphingopyxis sp.
CAGGATGCGCGCTGACGACAACGCCGCACCCCGCGACTTCGCGCAGCATTGGATCGAGCTGCGAGCGGTCGCCTGAAATGTCCAACGGATTCACCCAGACCAGCACTGCGTCGCACGACAGCAGCTCGTCCCGAATCTCGCGAACCGCCTCGTCCCTGTACAGTACAGGCCTTGCGGTCGCCCCGAGCGCCCGCAAGGCCTGCATTATCGGCCACTGCCGGGCTTCATGAAAGCGATGCGTCCACTCGGCTGCTTGCCCACGCCAAAGAAGAGCGATGTACGGGCCGGATGTCATTGTTGCATCTCCCCATCGGACCTGTCCCCTTTGTGGTCGCGAACTCAGGTGTCGCGCAGCAGTGGGTGTTAAGCCACGGCGGTCGGGTTCAGCCGCCGCCGCGCAAAGCCGCGGCATAGCGCCGGTCGACCACTTCCCAGTCGATGTTGCGGAAGAAGGCGTCGACATATTTGGCGGCGGCGGTGCCGTAATCCATGTGGAAACTGTGCTCGTACATATCGAGCGCGAGCAGCGGCACGCCGGCAATCGCACCGTGCATATGATCCCACGCCCAATGGTTGTGCAGCGAGCGCGTGTGGAGATTGTAGACGAGCACGCACCAGCCCGATCCGCCGGCAAGGCTCATCCCGGTACGGCGGAAGTCGGCTTCCCAGCGGTCGAACGAGCCGAACGCCGCGCCCAGCGCGTCGCGGATGGAACCGGCTGCCTGGCCGTTGCCGCCGAGCCCGTCGAAATAGACCTCATGGAGCACGACCGAGCCGGTGCGGTGCAGCTCCTCGCGCTTCAATCCGCCATAGACCACCGGCGGCAGGTCCGTGTCAGCGAGCGCGGCGGCAAGTCGTGTCTCGATCATATTCAGGGCCTTGACCGAGCCCGCATAATTGTTCTCGTGGTGCGATGTGATCAGCCTTTCGGAGAGGCCGTGAAGCCTGGCGGGATTGAACCTGAGCGGCTTGACCTGATGATTTCCGGCAAAGGCGGGGACAGCCGCCGGCGCTGCGGCCGGCGTCTGCGCAGAGGCTTCGTTGATAGTCATGGCGGCGGCTCCGATGCCAAGAGTTGCGATTGCACTGCGTCGGGAAAGATGGTCGATCGTCACGCGTCACTCCTTCAGATGATCATTACATATGCGGCCCCGAGGACCGAGCAGACGCCGAGCACCGGCAGCATGCCGGCCTTGAACCGGAACATGGCGAGTATCGCACCCACCGCGAGCGCCAGCGCCGGCCAGTTGACGGACGTTAGGACTGGGAGATCGATGGTGCCGGCTGCGAACGGCACTTCGCGGACTTGCTCGAACAGAGTGTGGATACCAAACCAGACCGCCAGATTGAGGATCACGCCGACCACTGCGGCGGTGATCGCCGAAAGCGCGGCCGACAATGCGCGGTTGCCGCGCAGCCGCTCGATGAATGGCGCGCCGGCGAAGATCCACAGGAAGCATGGCAGGAAGGTAACCCAGGTGGTGAGGATTGCGCCGAAGGTCGCGGCGACGAGCGGCGGCAGCCCGGTCGCTTCGCGGAAGGCCGCGAGGAAGCCGACGAACTGCGTCACCATGATCAGCGGCCCGGGCGTGGTCTCGGCCATGCCGAGCCCGTCGAGCATCTCGCCGGGCTGGAGCCAGCCATAGGTCTCGACTGCCTCCTGCGCGACATAGGCGAGCACCGCATAGGCGCCGCCGAAGGTCACCACCGCCATCTGGCTGAAGAAGGTGGCGATGCGGCTGAACACGTCGTCGGGGCCGAACGCGAACAGCAGCGCTGCGACCGGCCCGAGCCAGAGCAGCAGCAGGACGCCGGAGATGCGCAGCGACCAGGAAAGGTTCGGCCGCGCATGGTCGGGAAGGCCCTCGCCAAGAGCGGTGTCGCGGTCGTGGATTATCTCAGCGCCGGCGGGACCATGTCCGCCGCCGCCCTTGAATGCGGCGTAACCAGCGCGGCCACCGAAGAAGCCGATCAGCGCGGCGGCAAGCACGATCAGCGGGAAGGGCACGTCGAGCACGAAGATCGCGACGAACGCCAGCGCGGCAAAACCGCGCATGACGTTGTTCTTCAAGGCACGCGAACCCACCCGGACCACCGCCTGTAGCACCACCGCCAGCACGGCGGCCTTCAATCCGAAGAACAATCCCTCGACCAGCGGCACTTCGCCGAGCAGCACATAGACATAGCTGAGCCCTAAAATCGCGAGGAAGCCGGGCAGCACGAATAGCGCGCCCGCGACCAGGCCGCCCTTGGTCTTATGGAGCAACCAGCCAATATAGACAGCTAGCTGTTGCGCTTCAGGGCCGGGCAGCAGCATGCAATAGTTGAGCGCGTGGAGGAACCGCTCCTCGCCGATCCAGCGCTTCTCCTCGACCAGGATGCGATGCATCACCGCTATCTGGCCCGCCGGTCCGCCGAAGCTGAGCAGCGCGACCCTGATCCAGACGCGCACCGCCTCGCCAAAGCTGATGCCGTGCTCGTGCAGCGTCTCGACTGCGATTTCAGCGCGTGCGCTGGCCTCCATCTTTAGTCCTCTTTTCGCCGGGTGAAGTGAGCATAGAATCCGTCGAGCGCGGTCGATCCGCGCGCGATCCGCTCCTCGTCGTCGTCGGTGCCGGCACAGATGCCGGCGATAAGCGCGCTCACTCCCGGAGTTTCCGGGCGCTCGAACCGAGCATCGGCAATATCAAGGTCGTGAACAATTTCGCCGAGCGCCCGCAGCGCGGGGTCGGTCTCGAGACCGGTGAGGAACACCAAGGTCTCGAAGGAGCAGCGGTCGCCTTCGTGGGTGAACTCAGCGTCCGCCATGTCGAACCTCAGTTCGTCAGGCTCCGGCACATATCCTTTGCCCTCGACGAACTTGAAGCTCGCCTCGGGGTCGATGAAGCGGCGAATGAGCCAGGCGGACGCGATGCGATCGACATGGACATGGCGGCGCGTCACCCAAACGCGGCGCTTTAGCTCCGCCGGGGTCAGCTCGGGCGCACCGGGGCCGCTCACATCGGGATGTTGGTGAGAGCGGCGGTCCGCCTCGGTGATGGCGGCCTGTGCCGCCTGCCGACCATGCGCACCGAAAAAGTCGATCGCGGCGACCTCGTTCAGGCGTTTGCGCAGGCGGCCCACATCCGCCGCCGCGACATACTCGCCCTCACACAGCGCGCGCGCCTCGCGTGCCAACTCCTCATAGTCGGCGTCACGCGCAGCGTCGAACACTCCGCGCAGCTCCGCATCGCCCATGCCGCCGACAAGGCGCGCTTCGAGGATCAGCGCCTCGCCGCCATTTTCGGTGATCTCGCGATGCAGTTCTTCGAACAGCGCGCGCGTGTCCTCGCGATTGGGGAGCGCATGGACGGCGTTCTTGAGCGGCGCGGCCCCGATCGCCTGCAAACGCCGCCAGACCTTCACCCGCAAATAGGCAGGCTTAGCCGGAAGCTGCGGGATCAGGAGCAACCAAGGGGAAGCTTGTGTGTTTGTCATAGTTGTATCGTCACTAGCCTACAAGTGTAAGGGTTGCATCACAAGCCTCATGAGCATAGGACTGCTTATCCCGAAGAAAGAAACCGGAGCGCAATGTCGCGGCTCGCCGGCGGCGCGCTCGCATGACGTGAGGCTTTCCGTGTCGAGTGCGCTGATGAAGGATCAATTATGCTGAAAAAGACCATCGCCTTGGGATTCGCCAGCCTCCTGCTGGCAAGCCCGGCATGGGCAGCGCCGGACTG
Organism: uncultured Sphingopyxis sp.; assembly: GCA_937873425.1. Classification (GTDB taxonomy): domain Bacteria; phylum Pseudomonadota; class Alphaproteobacteria; order Sphingomonadales; family Sphingomonadaceae; genus Sphingopyxis. The sequence goes on from CALMYE010000282.1 coordinate 3,720, forward strand.
GTCGGCTGTCGACCGGGCGATAGGACGAGCGGGGGCCGAACAGCCGGGGGGCGTTCACCGCTACAGCTTCCCGCGTTCGGACCTGAGCGTCACGCTGGATGGGGTGACGATCAAGCCCTCCCTCGCGCTCGGCTCTTGGGCGGCGTTTCAGCCGATGGGCGACGAGGCGATGGTGATGGGCGATCTCGTGCTGACCCACGACGAGGTGAACCCCGTTTTGAGCCGCCTGCTCGCAAGCGGTTTTACGATCACCGCGCTCCACAATCACCTGCTCCGCTCTTCGCCTGCGACCATGTACATGCACATTGCCGGCCACGGCGACCCGGTGAAGCTCGCGGCCGCGCTCCGGCAAGCGCTATCAGCCAGTCGGACCCCGCTCGCCGCGCCGCAATCGCCTTCGGCCAGCGCAGCCGCATCGCGGCTCGACCTCGATGTGGCCGCGCTCAACCGGTTGATGGGCGGTGAGGGCAAGACGGCCGGTGGCATCCTCCAATACAGCTTTCCGCGCGCCGAGCGGCTGATGGACGGCGATATGGAGACTCCGCCGACGATGGGCACGGCGACCGCGATCAACTTTCAGCCAACCGGGGACGGCCGAGCCGCCATCACCGGCGATTTCGTACTTGTCGCAAACGAGGTCGATCCGGTCCTGCGCGTGCTGCGGACGAACGGGATCGAGGTCACGGCGCTGCATAATCATATGCTAAACGACGAGCCGCGGCTGTTCTTCATGCACTTCTGGGCCAACGACGACGCAGCCAAGCTCGCCCGTGGGCTGCGCGCGGCGCTCGACAGGATGAACAATCAGAGGAGTTGAACTCGGACGACGGCTCATTGGGCCGTAACCGCCGCCCGCCCGACCCCACGGCCCTTATGCAGGAAGTGGAATGGAACATGGCTAGCAAACGAACTCTCACTGTTGTCGCAGGCGTGGGCGCGGCCGCGCTGGCGATCGCGGGCGTGGCGATCGCGCAAAACCACGAGGCGAACGAAAACCGGATAATCGGCAAGCACAGCGAACGAGACATCCCGCTTGCTCAGGTGCCCGAGGCCGCGATGAACGCGGCACGCGCGCAACTCGCGTCAATAAGCAAAGCGGAGCAAGTCACCCGAAAGGCGGACGGAAGCACGCTCTATGAAATCAAGGGCAAGAACAGCGACGGAAAGACGATCGAACTGTTCGTCACGCCCGAAGGCCAGGTGCTCGGCCGCGAATGATGGATCAGCACGGGGCGCCGGCCGTCGAGGGCCGTGCGCCCCTTCCGAAATGATACTGCGGAATAGGAGACGAAAATGCGGCCAAGGCGATGGATATTGTTATGCGCCGCTTTGGCCGCCCTGCCTGATAGTGCGATCGGCCAAACCGAACCCGCGTCGGCGACGGGCTCGGCGTTGTTCGTAAGCTGTCAAGCGAATGAGCCGCGATGCGGCGCTTACCTCCAAGGCGTGCTCGACATGATGATCGTCGCGCGAAAAGCGGAATGCCGCGCTCCACGCTATGACCGATCGGCGCTGCGCGCGGCATATTTACGCTGGGCGGAGCAGAATAGCTATTTTATGAGTGTTCATATGGTGGCCGGAGCTGAACGCTCGTTAGCGAAGGCTTGGCCATGTCAGTAGCATCGTACCCCGCGGCGTAGCCTGCCCGGCGGCTGCCTTTGAGGGCAGGCGGAGCGTCCGCCTGGCGGTGAATTCCGCCAGCTCAACGATCCCATGTCGCGCCTCAAGCTCGCTAATTAGCCGATGTTCGCATTATGTCTGCCAAATCGTTGTCTGGCGCACAAACCTTGAGGTGACGCC
>CALMYE010000283.1 GCA_937873425.1 uncultured Sphingopyxis sp.
ACGCCGCCGCGGTCGCCGAAGGGAGTCTGGATCGTGCGCGGCTCGGCGTCGTGCGCGTTGCCGTCCTTGTCGACATGCGGGATCAGGAAGCCGCCTTCCTTCATCCGGCGCACGACCAGTTCGCGCGCGCCGTCCACGCCGTCGCGCCTGAAGCGGTGGAGGCCGATATATTCGTCCGGGATCAGGCCGTCGGCGGTCTGGATGACGTTCGCATCGCCGTCGAGCATGTTCAGCATCTCGGCGGGCTTGAAACCCGCGCGCTTGCCGACCTCGAAGTCGTTGAAATCATGCCCCGGCGTGATCTTCACCGCGCCGCTGCCCAGCTCGGGATCGGCATGCTCGTCGGCGACGACCTTGAAGCGGCGGCCGGTGATCGGCTGCAATATGTCCTTACCGATCACGCTCCGGTAGCGCGCGTCATCGGGATGCACCGCGACCGCCATGTCGGCGAGCATCGTTTCGGGGCGCGTCGTCGCGACGACGATATGGTCGCGCCCGTCGTCGAGCGTCACACCGTCGGCGAGCGGATATTTGAAGTGCCAGAAGCCGCCCTGCACCTCGACCGTCTCGACTTCCAGGTCGCTGATCGCGGTCTTGAGCTTGGGGTCCCAGTTCACGAGGCGCTTGTCGCGGTAGATCAGCCCCTGTTTGTGCAGGTCGACGAACACCTTGACCACCGCGCGGGTGAAGTGCGGGTCCATGGTGAACTGCTCGCGGTTCCAGTCCATCGAACAGCCGAGGCGGCGGAGCTGGCCGGTGATCTGGCCGCCGCTTTCCGCCTTCCACTCCCACACTTTCTGCACGAATTGCTCGCGCGTATAGTTGGTGCGCTTGTCCTGACGCTCTTCCATCTGACGCTCGACGACCATCTGCGTCGCGATGCCCGCATGGTCCATGCCGACGACCCACAGCGCATCCTTGCCGCGCAGCCGCTCGTAGCGGACCAGCACGTCCTGCAGCGTATTGTCGAGCGCATGGCCGATATGCAGCGCGCCGGTGACGTTCGGCGGCGGGTTGACGATGGTGAAGGGCTGCGCGTCGGGGCGCGCGGGGCGAAACAGCCCGCGGCTTTCCCACTCATGGGCCCATTTCGCCTCGATTGCGGCGGGATCGAACGTCTTTTCCATCGGCATAGCCGCGCGCCTTTGCCAGCCGGCGCGCGAGGCGGCAAGGGGGCGATGCGGCTCAGGCCAACAAACGGCTCGTTATTTCGTCGGCGTCCATTCCCTCCGACCATCCCCATTCGACCGCGGCAAGAAAGTCGGGCGGCGCCTTTGATGAAAAACTGGCCTCCGCTTCGTCCCCTTCGCCGATCAGGCCGAGTTCTGCGCCGCTGTTGTCGAACACCCAAAACCGATCGGCCTGTTCCATGAACCAAAGCGACTGAACGATCGATCGTGTGCGACGTGACCGGACCTTGTCGGGAGGAACGTCGTGACCGCCCTTCGCGACACGAACCCTGATGCGTTCGAGTTGCATTTCCGCATCTCTTAAAATGACATAGATGAAATGGACGATGAAGCCGCGTTCCTTGGCTTTTGTGACGAGCCGTCGGTATTTGGGGCTGGAAAGCACCGTCTCGACGCCGATCGTCTGATGCGCCTCGATCGACGCGTCGAGCCATGCCTCAATTCGCTCGACGGCGGCAAGATTGGCGGCTTGTAAATCCAGCGCCTCTGCATCCTGTATGCGGACGGTCAGCAGATCGGGGTTGATGAACCACACCGACCCATCGAGGCCCGCCACGTCGTTCCGTCCGTAAACGGTGCTTTTGCCCGAACCATTTGGACCCGCGACGATCCAGAAAATGGGCTGCTGGACGCCCTTGCGCGTCGATTTCAATCGATGAGGCCCATGTCGCGATTTTCTTCGCGGGCATGACGAATGCTGGCGCGAAAGCCCGCGAGCAGGTCGGCGGTCAGCGTTTCCGAATTGGCGTCGATCACCCGGATGCGAACCTTGCGCCCGTCAACCGTCGTCGAGCGATAGCTGGGCTTGCTCGCCTTGCCCGGATCGATCCTTTTACGAACGAATTTGACGGTCATCGCATATACTCCTCGATCACCAAGATAGGAAGAAACGCCGCTTTAGGAAAGTCCGATAAGCGGCGTTCGGTTCCTGCGTCATTTCTTCAGATGCCGGTCCAGCCAGCCGAACACCGTGCGATACCATTGGACGCTGTTCTGGCCCTTCAATATCCAGTGGTTCTCGTCGGGATAGATCAGCAACTCGCCCTCGATTCCCTGCCGTTGCAGTGCGCTGAAGGCGGCGAGGCTCTGGCTGTAGGGGATGCGGAAGTCCTTTTCGCCGTGGATGACGAGCATCGGCGTTTTCCACCTGGCCACATGATTGACCGGGTTCCATTTCTCGGCGTCGGTCCGCTGCCACCAGGGGCCGCCGTGATCCCATTCGTCGAACCATTGCTCCTCGGTCTCGAACGCCATCGCGCGCAGGTCGAAGACGCCGGCATGGTTGACGAGGCATCGGAAGCCGTCGTTCCAGTTGCCCGCGATCCAGTTCATCATATAGCCGCCATAGGAACCGCCGAGCGCGCAGGCGTTGGCGGTATCGATCCCCGCATCCTGCCGGCCCGCCGCGGCGAGGCCGAGCTTGAGGTCTTCGAGCGGCTTGCCGCCCCAATCCTGATTGATGCTGTCGGTGAAGGCCTGACCATAGCCGGTCGAGCCGTGGAAATCGATCGATACCGCGGCATAGCCGGGCGCGGAGAAGAGGCGCGGGTTCCAGCGCGTCGACCAGCTGTTGCCGAAACTGCCCTGCGGTCCGCCGTGGACGAGGAAGGCGACGGGGAGTTTTCCGGTGGCATTGGCGGGCTTGACGATCTGGCCCCAGACGGTTTCGCCTTTCGCGCCCGCGAATTGCAGCCGTTCGACCTTCACCGGGTCGATCTCCGCCATCTGCTCGCGGTTGACGTCGGTCAGGCGGGTGACCTTGCCCTTGGCATCGCGCACCCACAGGTCGGTCGGCACCGCGACGCTGTTGCGCGAGTAGAGCAATGCGCCGCCGGGGAGTGGCGTCACATCATTGATATTGCCTTCCCATTGCTCGGCACTCGCCTTCAGCCTCTCGACCTTGCCGGTCTTCGCATCGACGCGAAAGACGGGGTGGTCGAGCACGTCCTGCGCGGTGACATAGAGCGACTTGCCGTCCGCCGCCCAGGCGATCGAGCCGACCGAGCGGTCCCACGCGTCGGTGAGCGCACGCGCCTCGCCGGTCGCGAGGTCGCGGAGCATCAGCACCTGCCGGTCGGCCTCGTAGCCGGGGCGCGCCATCGCGGCATAGGCGAGCCATTTGCCGTCGGGTGAGGGGGTGGGCAGGGTGTCGGTCGCCTGATTGCCGGCGGTCAGATTGACCGGCATCATCCTG
>CALMYE010000284.1 GCA_937873425.1 uncultured Sphingopyxis sp.
CGTCGAGCGCGACCGGATCGTCTTCACCAACGGCTATGCGGAGACGGCATGAGCAATTTCGGAATCCTGGCCTATGGCGCCTATGTGCCGGTCGCGCGGCTCCAGCGCGCGGCGATCCACGCGACCAACAAATGGTTCGCCCCCGGCCTCGGCGGACTCGCCAAGGGCGAGAAGGCGGTCACCAACTGGGACGAGGACAGCGTGACGATGGCGGTCGAGGCAGCACGCGATGCGCTGGAAGGGATCGACCGCGCAGGCGTCCAGCGCGTCGTCATCGCCTCGACCTCCCTGCCCTTCGCCGACCGGCAGAATGCGGGGATTATCAAGGAAGCCCTGAATCTGGCCGATGCGGTCGGCGCGATGGATGTCGCGGGATCGCAGCGGGCGGCGACTTCGGCCTTGCTGGCGGCGCTGGCCGGAAACGACACGACGCTGGTGACGGCGGCCGAACTGACAACGCCCAAGCCCGCGTCGGAGCGCGAGATGACGAGCGGCGATGCTGCCGCCGCCGTGCTGGTCGGCGCGGGAACCCCGATCGCGAAACTGATCGCCAGCCACAGCGTGACGATGGATTTCGTCGATCATTTCCGCGAGGCGGGCGAAGCGCACGACTATGACTGGGAAGCGCGCTGGGTGCGCGACGAGGGCTTTGCGCGGATCATGCAGCCCGCGATCGCCGCGCTGCTCGACAAGGCGGGGGTCAAGGGCGACGCGATCGACCATTTTCTCGTCCCCGTCGCGGTCAAGGGTGTGCCGGAGATGCTGGCAAAGAAGGCGGGGATCGCGCCCGAGGCGGTCGCCGACACGCTGGGGGCGACGCTCGGCCATGCCGGCGCGGCGCATCCGCTGGTGATGCTTGCGGGGGCGCTGGAAAATGCAAAGGCGGGGCAGCGCATCCTGCTCGCGAGCTTCGGCCAAGGCTGCGACCTGCTGCTGTTCGAGGTCACCGATGCGATCGGGTCGGCGAAGCCGCGGCTCGGCCTGTCGGGCTGGCTCGCGCGGCGGATCGAGACGGCGAACTACGCCAAATATCTCTTTCACCGCGGCCTGCTCCAGTTCGACCGCGGGATGCGCGCCGAGCATGACAGCAAGACCGCGCTGACCGCGCTGTGGCGCAACCGCAAGGCGGTGCTCGGCCTGGTCGGCGGGCGCTGCACCAAGACGGGGACGGTGCAATTCCCGAAGACCGAAGTCAGCGTCAACGCGAACGACCATGCGGTCGGCACGCAGGAGGATTATCCGCTGGCCGAGGTGCCCGCGAAGGTGCTGACCTGGACCGCCGACGCGCTCACCTTCTCGCCCGACCCGCCGAGTTGCTACGGCAATATCGACTTCGTCGGCGGCGGGCGGATGATGGCGGAGTTCACCGATTTCCCGGAAGGCGCGCTGGACGTCGGCGCCGATCTGCGCATGATGTTCCGCATCAAGGCGTATGACGAGAACCGCGGCTTCCGCCGCTATTTCTGGAAGGCCGCGCCGGCTTTCTGATTTTTCCTTCTCCCGGCGGGAGAAGGATAGGGAGCCTTATCGCGAAGCGATTAGGCGGACTTGGATGAGGGGTTGTTCCGTGGCATTTTTCCGCGGCGGCCGATCCCCTCACCCAGCTTCGACTAGCCGGCAAGCCGGCAAGTCTGCGCAACCCTCTCCCGACGGGAGAGGGGAATGGAGGACGAAACGATGGCCAAGGGCATCCGCGACAAGGTCGCCATATTGGGCATGGGCTGCGCCAAGTTCGGCGAACGCTGGGACAAGGACGAGGACCAGCTGATGCTCGAAGCCTATGAAGAGGCAATGGCCGACGCCGGCATCGAGCCGAGCCGGATCGACGCCGCATGGCTCGGCGCCGCCTTCGACGCGCAGAATATCGGGCCGAGCGGCATTCCGCTCGCGATGGCGCTGCGCCTGCCCGACATCGGGGTGACCAAGGTCGAGAATTATTGCGCCAGCGGTACCGAAAGCTTTCGCGGCGCCGTCTATGCGGTGGCGTCGGGCGCGTGCGACATCGCGCTGGCGATGGGCGCGGAGAAGTTGAAGGATACCGGATACGGCGGCCTGCCCGTCCGCACACGCGGCACGACGCACGACATGATCGGCATCACCGGATCGGCGCCGGGCAATTTCGCGCAGCTCGCGAGCGCCTATCGCGGGGTGCATGGCGTCGGCAAGGACGACCTCAAGCGCGCGATGGCGCATGTGTCGGTGAAGAGCCACGCGAACGGCGCGAAGAACCCCAAGGCGCATCTGCAGAAGGCGGTGACGATGGAGCAGGTGCTGAACGCGCCGATGATCGCCGAGCCGCTCGGCCTGTTCGACTGCTGCGGCGTGTCGGACGGCGCGGCCTGCGCGATCGTGACGACGCCCGAGATCGCGCGCAGCCTGGGCAAGACCGACATCGTGACGGTGAAGGCGCTGCAACTCGCGACCTCGAACGGATGGGAGATGCAGGCGTCGGGGTGGAACGGCAGCTATTTCCACACCACGCGCGTCGCGGCGAGCCGCGCCTATGACGAGGCGGGGATCACCGATCCGCGCGCGCAACTGAGCCTGATCGAGGTCCACGACTGTTTCTCGGTCACCGAACTGGTGACGATGGAGGATCTGCACATCTCGAAGGAAGGTCAGGGCTGGCGGGACGTGCTCGACGGTTTCTATGACGCCGACGGGGCGATTCCGTGCCAGATCGACGGCGGGCTCAAATGCTTCGGCCATCCGATCGGCGCGTCGGGGCTGCGGATGATATACGAGAATTATCTCCAGATTCTTGGGCGCGCGGGCGAGCGGCAGCGGCAGGACAATCCGGTGTTCGCGCTCAGCCATAATCTGGGCGGGATGCCGAACCAGAATGTGTCGTCGATCGCGATCATCGGGCGGGCGGATGCGTAGTTCGCATTTCCCGTGTCCCCGCGAAGGCGGGGACCCAGAGCGTTCGCAAGCAACGTCGGAGCTGGTCCGCTCTGGGTCCCCGCCTTCGCGGGGACACATGGGTTGCATGGCACACGATGTATAACCTCCTCCCTTCGCTCTCGGTCATCGAGGCCTCTTCCTTCGTCGCGTCGCCGACGGCGGGCCTTTATCTCGCGCAGATGGGGGCGGAGGTGATCCGCGTCGACCAGATCGGCGGCGGCCCCGATTTCCGGCGCTGGCCGGTGACCGAAAACAACGACTCCCTCTATTGGGAGAATCTCAACCGCGCGAAGAAGTCGGTCGCGCTCGACCTCGGCCGGCCCGAGGGGCGCGAATTGCTGCAAGCGCTGGTGCGCGCGACGGGGCAGTTCGTCACCAATTTCCCGGTCGGCGGCTTCCTGTCGCACGCGGTGCTGGCGGAGGGCCGCCCCGACCTCGTCACCGTGCGGGTGATGGGCTGGGCCGACGGGTCGCCCGCGCTCGACTATACGGTCAACAATGCGGTCGGCTATCCGATGCTGACCGGGGCGGGGCCGGAGCCGGTCAATCATGTGCTGCCCGCCTGGGATTTGCTGACCGGCGCCTATGCGGCCTTCGCGCTGCTCGCGGCAATCCAGCGGCGGCAGGCGACCGGCGAAGGCGGCGAGGTGCGGTTGCCGCTGTCCGACATCGCGATCGGCACCGTCGCCAATCTCGGCGGGATCGCCGAGGTGCTGTATGGCGGCGCGAACCGGCCGCGGCTGGGCAATGCGGTCTATGGCCTGTTCGGGCGCGATTTCGTGACGAGGGACGGAAAGCGGACGATGATCGTCGTGGTGACGCCGCGGCAATGGGCGAATCTCGTCGCGGCGCTCGACCTCGGCGAAGCGATTGCGGGGATCGAGACCGAACGCGGTGTTTCCTTCGCGAAGGACGACGGGCTGCGCTTCACCCATCGCGATGCGCTCTATCCGCTGTTCGAGTCGGCGATCGGGAGCCGCGACCATGCCGATCTCGCTGCCGCCTTCGATGCAGGCGGGATCGTCCATTCGCCCTATCGCACGATGCTCGACGCGGCGAACGACCCGGCGCTGGTGACGGACAACCCTGTCTTCGGCACGGTGGAGAATCCCAGCGGCTTCGCCTATCCCGCCGCCGGGGCCTTTGCCACGGTGCCGCAACTCGACCGGCAGGCCCCTGCCCCGGCCCCGCGCAACGGCCAGCATTCGGAAGAGGTGCTGGCTGAGCGGCTTTCGCTTCCCTCGGGTGAGATCGCCCGCCTTATCGACGCCGGCATCGTCGGCACAGGAGACTGACATGACCCTTCGCCGCGCCGCCATCGTCGCGCCCATCCGCACCCCCGTCGGCAAGTTCGGCGGCGCACTGTCGAGCCTGACCGCGGGCGAGCTGGGCGCCGTGATTCTGAAAGCGCTGGTCGAACGGACGAAGATCGACCCCGCGCGCGTCGACGACGTCGTCTTTTCGCAAGGCTACGGCAATGGCGAGGCGCCGTGCATCGGCCACTGGGCGTGGCTCGCCGCCGGGCTGCCGATCGAAGTGCCGGGATATCAGCTCGACCGCCGCTGCGGGTCCGGATTGCAGGCGATCGTCAACGCCGCGATGATGGTGCAGACCGGCATGTCCGACGTCGTGGTCGCGGGCGGCGTCGAATCCATGTCGAACGTCGAGCATTATTCGACCGACCTGCGCAAAGGCGTGCGCGCGGGCAATGTCACGCTGCACGACCGGCTGACGCGTGGGCGCGTGATGTCGCAGCCCGTCGAGCGTTTCGGCGTCATCAGCGGCATGATCGAGACGGCGGAAAATCTGGCGAAGGATTATGGCATCAGCCGCGAGGCATGCGACGCCTATGCGGTGCGCAGCCACCGGAATGCGGCGGCGGCTTGGGAAAAGGGGCTGTTCGCCGACGAACTGGTGCCGGTCGCGGTGCCGCAGAAGAAGGGCGATCCGGTGGTGTTCGACCATGACGAGGGCTATCGCGCCGATGCCAGCATGGAGACGCTGGGCAGGCTGCGCGCGCTGGAAGGCGGCGTCGTCACCGCGGGCAATGCGAGCCAGCAGAACGACGCCGCCGCCGCCTGCCTGATCGTCGCCGAGGACAGGCTCGACGAACTCGGTCTCGAACCGATCGCCTGGTTCCACAGCTGGGCGGCGGCGGGATGCGACCCCGCGCGCATGGGCATCGGGCCGGTCCCGGCGACCGAGCGGCTGTTCGCGCGCAGCGGGCTCGGCTGGGACGACATCGACCTTGTCGAGCTCAACGAGGCGTTCGCGCCGCAGGTTCTCGCCTGCCTGAAGGGCTGGGGCTGGTCGGAGGACGACAGCCGCATGGAGATGCTCAACGTCAATGGTTCGGGCATCTCGCTCGGCCATCCGATCGGCGCGACCGGCGGGCGCATCCTCGCCAACCTGACGCGCGAGTTGAAACGGCGCGGCGGGCGCTACGGGCTGGAAACCATGTGCATCGGCGGCGGCCAGGGCATCGCCGCGATCTTCGAGGCGGCGTGATGCAGGATTATTCGGACATCCGCGAAGAGGTCGCGAAGCTCTGCGCGCAATTCCCCGGCCCCTATTGGCAGGCCAAGGACAAGGTGCGGGAATATCCCAGCGAGTTCGTCGCCGCATTGGGCGAGGCGGGCTATCTCGCCGCGCTGATCCCCGAGGAGTATGGCGGCGCGGGCCTGCCGCTGTCGGCTGCCGCCGCGATCCTCGAGGAAATCCAGCGGCAGGGCTGCAACGGCGGCGCGGTGCATGCGCAGATGTATGTGATGGGGACGGTGCTGCGCCACGGGTCGGAGGAGCAGAAGGCGCGCTACCTTCCCAAGGTCGCGACCGGCGAGCTGCGCCTGCAAGCCTTCGGCGTCACCGAGCCGACGAGCGGCACCGACACGCTGAGCCTGAAGACCGTCGCGAAGCGGGACGGCGACGAATATGTCGTCAATGGCCAGAAACTGTGGACCAGCCGCGCCGAGCACAGCGACCTGATGATCCTGCTCGCGCGCACCACCCCGCGCGAAGAGGCGGCGAGCCGCACCGAGGGGCTGTCGGTCTTCCTCGTCGACATGAAGGAGGCGCTCGCCGCGGGGACGCTGTCGATCCGGCCGATCGACACGATGATGAACCATGCGACCACCGAAATCTTCTTCGACAATATGCGCATTCCGGCCGCGAACCTGATCGGCGAGGAGGGCAAGGGCTTCCGCTACATCCTCTCGGGGATGAACGCCGAACGGCTGCTGATCGCTGCCGAATGTATCGGCGACGCCAAATGGTTCATCGACAAAGCGTCCGCCTATGCCAAGGAGCGCGTGCTGTTCGGCCGCCCGATCGGCCAGAATCAGGGCGTGCAATTCCCGATCGCGCGCGCCTATGCCCAGATGCGCGCCGCCGAACTGCTCGTCCACGACGGGATCGCCAAATATGAGGCGGGCGGGAATGCAGGGGCGGAGGCGAATATGGCGAAGATGCTGGCGGCCGAGGCGAGCTGGGCCGCGGGCGAGGCGTGCATCCAGACGCATGGCGGTTTCGGCTTTGCCGCGGAATATGACATCGAGCGCAAGTTCCGCGAAACGCGCCTCTATCAGGTCGCGCCGATCAGCACGAACATGATCCTGTCCTATGTCGCGGAGCATGTGCTGGGGATGCCGCGGAGTTATTGAGCGGCGGATTGCGCGACGATCCTCCCCGCTTGCGGGGAGGTGGCAGCCGGAACGGCTGACGGAGGGGGCTGGCGTCCTCACGCAGCGTCGCATCAGGACGCCAGCCCCCTCCCCCCCTCCCCGTGCCGGGGAGGATCGTGCTCAAAAAAAGGCGGGTCGCAACGGACCCGCCCAGTCGATAGCCGGCGCGCTCGGGGGGTGGGGTTGCCGCCGGCTACCCCTTCTTCTGCTTATTCGCCGCTCTTTTCCTGCGCCTTGGCGGTGTCCTTGAGCTGGCCCCTGGTCATGCCGGTGACGAGCACGTCGCCCGAGCCGGCGAAGCTCGCCGCGGGGAGCGTCGCGGCGCGGTCGCCGACTTCGACGGTCACCGCCTCGACGACGCCGCGCCCGGTCTGGCGGACCTCCTGCACATAGCCGATCACCTTGCCGCGCGGGTCGGTGACCGGCATGCCGGGTTCGACCGCGAACATGCCGCCGCCGCTCGCCGCGCCGCTGCCCGCGGCGGCAAGCTGGCCGAGGCCGCCCTGGAAACTGCCCGCGGCCGAGCCGGCGCCGCTGGCGCTGCCCGAGACGTTCGACAGCGCGCCGCCAGCCGTTCCGCGGGCAGTCCCCACCGCACCGTGCGCGGTGTCGGTGGCCGTGGCGGCCGCGCCGCGCGCGGTGCCGGCGGCACCCCGCGCGGTCTGGCCGACGAAATCGGTGCCGACGAGCTGGGCGTCGAGGCTGCCCGAGCCCGAGGCGCCGCCCGAGCCGCTCGCGCTGCCGCCGAGCAGGTCGGTATCGGCGTTCGCCGAACCGCGGCCGCGCGCATCGGCATTGCCCTTGCCCTGAACGCGGCCCGAGCGGCGGTCGACCTGCGCGTCGCCGCGGCCCGATCCGGCAAGGTCGCCGGCGCCGCCGAGGGTGCCGCCGATCGGGGCGGTCGGATTGCCGAGGGTGCCGCCCAGCGTGCCGCCGAGATTGCCGCCCAGCCCGCCGCTGCCGCCGAGCAGCTGCGCCGAGGCGGGGGCGCCGAGGGTGAGAGCCGACACGAGGAGCGCGGCGGCGAAATGCTTGCGATAGGTCATGATGTCTCTCCTGTCCTGCGGCCCGGAAGGGCGGGCCTGAGGGGACAACGAGACGGGTGCCGGATTTCTTCCGAAAAAAAGTTTGGCGATTATACCCTTGAGACATGTAAACTGCTGATCCCCGGCGAAAGCCGGGGTCCAGTCAGCGCGGCGCGATGGCGCATGGACCCCGGCTTTCGCCGGGGATCAGCTACCTGTCCGAACGGGACAATCGCCAAAAATTTCAGCCCGAAATTTCAGCCCAAAATCAGCGAGGAACGCAGGCGCCGCAGATCAGCCCGTGGCCATAGACATTGTCGCGCCCTTTCCTGCCGAGATCGGTCGCCTCGGCGATCAGCGCGGTCACCGCCGCCTCGACGCGCGGCACGGCGGGCGCGGGATAGTGGCGCAGCAGCCGCCCGGCGACGAGCGGCGCGGCGAAGGAGGTGCCGCGCAGCCGCTCGGTCGCGTTCGCGCCGGTCGCCGCCAGCACGCCCTCCCCCGGCGCGGCGAAATCGACGTGCAGCCCGCGCCCCGCTTCGGGCAGCGCCCTGTCCTTCGCATCGACGCCGGTCACGCCGATCACCCCGCGCCAGGCGGCGGGATAAGCCGGCGGCGCCGCGGGGCCGTCATTGCCCACCGCCGCGACGATCAGCATGCCGC
>CALMYE010000285.1 GCA_937873425.1 uncultured Sphingopyxis sp.
TCCGTCCAATCTCCGCCAAGCATGCTCAAGCTTCACGATTTTTGCAACAGAGCCGTAGGGGGCGCGCTGATCGGAGACATGCGTGTAGAAGCTGAAGCCGTGGTCGACGCCGTAGCGCGCGTTGATGTCGCCGCCCGACGCACCGCGCTTGGCTCCCCGGAAGAACTGTCCATCGGAGCTTGAGGTGGTGCCGTCGCCCCAGACCCGCGAGAATGGCATGCGGTGCTGGGCGTTGATGAGGACGGCCAGCGCTGCGCGATAGCTGTCATCGCGGATATAGGCGTCATGGGTCCACAGGAGTTGATCGCGTGTGACGCCTTGGCTCGCGGCGGCCATGCGCGAGAGGCCGAGATTGGTGGCATCGGCAAGGATGGTCGCGAGCAGCGCGTTTTCGTTAGGACAGCGCTCACCGGTGCGCAGATTGGTGAACGCCGCGAGGAATCCTGTTTCCTGCGCCACCTCATGAAGCAATTCCGTGATGCGGATGCGCGGCATCATCGCATCGAGCCGGTGGGCTAGTTCCTCGGCGTCAGGCGTCGTGATCGTGCGAACCGGCGATATCTGGAGGCGGTCGTCCCGGAACCGTACATCGTCCAGGGCGTCGCGCTTCAGATGCTGGGCAAACTTCTTCAAGCGCCGATCCAGTTCGTGGCCCCGCTGTGCCAGCCATTCGTCCGCCGACAAGGGCAGGCCGAGCGCGGACACGACCGGTTTCGCCTTTGGCTCGCTGAGCAGATAGCTGTCGAACCGACGATATCCCGCCGATCGTTCAACCCAGACATCTCCGGAGCGCAATTTGTTGCGCAGGTGCGCGATCGTCGCGATCTCCCAGAGTCGCCGGTTGACCTTGCCGTCATCGCTAACCACGATCTTCCGCCATTCCTTGCGGAAGGGCATGGGAGCGTCAGCAGGCAGATCGCGCTTGCCCGACCTGTTAAGCACGCGGAGCACTTCGATGGCGGCGGTCGTTTTCGTACTACCCTTGCCGGCCCTGAACTCGAGTGTTTCCAGCAAATCGGGCGCGAACTTGCGCAACGTCGCATAGCGATCGGCCGCGACCGTCAGCGGATCGAGGCTGGCGGTTTCTGCGATAGTTGCCACTTCTGGCCTGACCCTCATGAGGGTTGTCCACCCGACCGATGCATCCAGGGCCTCCATCGGATCCTCGCCGGTATCGAGCGCATCGGTGAGAGCATCGATCGTACTGCGAAAGATCAGCATCAGCCGTGCTACATTCTTCGACGTGGTAGCATAGCTGCGCGCCTGGGAGTTCCTTGCGCGGGTGAATATCCCGCCGATCAGCTTGTCTGCCATTTCCAGGGCGCTGTCCGTAAGTCGCTCTTCAAGGTCGAGCAGGAACGCGACCAGAGTGGCACGGCGCCGGGACGGCGTATAGCGCTCTATCATATAGGCAGGCGATGCTCGGCCTTCCCTGACATATTGGTGGAACCGGTCCGCATGGATGCGCCCAGCGATGTCCGGGCAAATGCCGATCACCCGCACGCGTCTCAAACGGTCGAGAATCTGGCGGATGTGATCGGGCTTGGCCGCAACGGGGATCGTCTTTAGCAAGGTGAGTTGGCTCACACCACCAGCGCCAGTCTCGTCAAAGAGTTGCTCGAGGGCGTGGACCTGTTCAACGCTGAGATCAGCGATCAGGGCGGAGGCCGCTTGTTTGCGGGCACGCGCTCGTCCCGCGATGCTGACGCGTTCGATGGTAGAAATGGAGGGCAGTAGAATCCGGGCCTCGCGAAGGGCGGTGACGACACCGTTCGCGATCGTCATCCCCTTATCGGTCGCCCAGGCCGTTTTCGCCGCCGCCTCAATCATGAACGGAATATCAGTGCGGGTCGGCCCACGTAGATTAAGGTGCTCCGCCAGTTCCCGGGCATGGTCCGTCATTGTTTGGTCGCGCGCCGCGTAATCGGCGAGGTCTGTTACGCACAGGCCGAGCTGCTCCGCCACAAAGGCCGCAAGATGGTGGGGTATCGCTCCCTTGTCCCGGATGATCTGCGCAAGAGTCGTGCCGGGATGCCGCAGCAACGCCAGTTGCAGCGCCACGCCTAATCGGTTCCGCCGCTCGCGGCGCGCGCCGATAATGTCGATGTCAGATGGCTCGAACGAGTAGAGGCGGGCCAAATGGTCGCGGTCGGTCGGGATGGCGAGGATTTGATCGCGCTCACTCTCGGTCAGGAGTTGATGTTTGCGCTTCACCATGCCGATTCCCGTCCACAAAAGGTCATCTGGGCCTATGGACAGCGACGAGTAAACCCGGAAACACCGCGATGCGGCCCGGCTTGCCGTTCGGCGAATTGTGCAGGCCGTAGATCTCGTCGCAGGGAAAGCGCGTGAACAGGTTGTCCTTGATCATCGCGCGCGCGCCGCCGAGTCCTTCCTCGGCCGGCTGAAACACGAACACCGCGGTGCCGGCGAAGTTGCGCGTCTCGGCGAGATAGCGCGCGGCGCCGAGCAGCATGGTGGTGTGGCCGTCATGGCCGCAGGCGTGCATCTTGCCCGGCACGGTCGAAGCGTAAGGCAGACCCGTCGTCTCAAGGATCGGCAGCGCGTCCATGTCGGCGCGCAGGCCGATCCGCTTGTTGCTGTTGTGGTTGCCGCGCAGTTCGCCGACGACGCCGGTGCCGCCGACGCCGCGATGCACGGTGATGCCCCAGGTCTCCAGCAGGTCGGCGACGATGGCGCTGGTGCGGGTTTCCTCGAAGCCGATTTCCGGATGCGCATGAATATCGCGGCGGATCGCCACGAGATCGTTCTGGAAATCCTTGATCCGGTCGATGACAGGCATGGCTCGCGCGCTCCGCTTGATCGCGGCACGTTATGCCACATCGCAAAGGCGAGTCACGCGGATTTCAGCCCGGCGCTTCGCCGGGCCGCGCATTCACCAGCTGGCCGGAAGCTCCTTGAGGCCGCGCAGCACGAAGGTCGGCCGCCACTTCGGATTTTCCACGTCGTCGATGCGCAGATTCGGAATCCGGCGCAGCAGCGTCGTGAGCGCGACCTCGGCTTCGAGCCGCGCGAGCTGCGCGCCGAGGCAGAAGTGAATACCACCGCCGAACGACAGCGGCCGCACGTTCGGCCGCGTGATGTCGAGCCGATCCGGATGATCGGGATAGACAGCCGGATCGTGATTGGCCGAGCCGAGCAGACACATCACGTTGTCGCCCTGCGGAATTTTCACGCCGCCGATCTCGACATCCTCCATCGCGACGTGGTAGGTGAGCTGCACCGAGGAGTCGTAGCGCAGGAATTCCTCGATCGCGTTCGGCATCAGCGACAGGTTGGACTTCAGCAGTTCGAGCTGGTCCGGATTGCGATGCAGCGCCAGCAGCGCATTGCCGATCAGGTTCACCGTGGTCTCGTGACCCGCGCCGAACAGCAGGATGATGTTCGCGGTCAGCTCTTCGTTGCTGAGCTTGCTGCCGGCCTCTTCCGCCTGAACCAGTTGAGTCGTCAGGTCGTCGCCCGGCTCGCGGCGGCGCAGATCGAACAGCCGCTGGAAATAGGCTTCGGAATTGGCGTGCGCGGCATTGGCCTCGTCGATCTCGGCGCGCGACAGCGGCACCGGATCGAGCAGACGGCCGCCGGTGCGCTCGCGCTTGAAGAAGATTTCGCGATCCGTCTCCGGAATGCCGAGCATGTCGCAGATGACGATGACTGGCAGGCGGAACGCGAAGTCCGAGATCAGGTCCATGCGGCCCTGCCCGATCACCCGGTCGATCGAGTCGTCGACGATCGCCTGGATCTTCGGACGCATGTCCTCGACGCGGCGCGCCGTGAACGCCTTGACGACAAGGCCGCGCAGGCGGGTGTGGTCGGGCGGATCCTGCGTCAGCATCCAGCGGCCCATCGCGCGATAAACAGGCTCGTTCAGCGCTTCCGGCCCGAAGCGGCGCGTGATGCGGGTGACGTAATCCTTGCCGAACCGCTTGTCGCGCAGCACCAGCGCCGCGTCGGCATTGCGGCTGACGAGATAGCCGTTCAGCGCCGGCAGATGCAGCACCGGCGCGTGCGTGCGCAGCTTGTCGTAGGAGGGATAGGGATCGCGGATGAAGTCCGGAGACAGCGGGTTGAACAGCGGCTGGGCGCTTGCCGTCTGGGTTGTAGCCCCTTGCAACTGCTCGTTCATGAATGTCTCCCTGAAAATAGTTAATGCGATCACGCCGCGTTTGGCTGCCGTTTTACGCGATCCCGGACCGGAAGCACAAGACAATTATACCTGCATTCCCCAAGTGGCGTGGCGTTTGAGGTGAAGATCGCCTGTATCCGAGCGCTAGACAAGGATTTTCTGCCGCAAGCGGCACCTGCGGTCGCGCAGACTGCTGGATCTGGACGGATCAGACCGCGAAGCCGCTGTTTCCTTGCCCAGGGGCGGCGTTTTTCAGCGCAGCGGACAGATCTGTCCAGCCGCTTTCGTTCAGTTTGAGCGTGGATCGCGATCATGCGCATAGCGGTGGCGCTCGCAATCGGCGGATAGCGGCGAGGATGGCGCGTACCATCGTGCCGGTGACAGCGACCTCGGCCAGCTGGAAGGTGATGGTGCGGGCGTGACGGACCACACGTGCCCCGATCTTGATCAGCTTCAGTTGCAGGCTGGTCAACGACCAGTCGGCCATGGCCTCGGGCAGCTCGATGCAGCGCAAGAAGGTGGCCAGGTTGTACGCCAGGGCGTGCAGTTGCAGCCGCACCTCATTGTCGCGGAACTTCCGGCACGACAGCCGCGTCCAGCGAAAGGCGTATTTGCCCTCTTTGATGTGCTGCTCGGCGGTGCCGCGCTGGTTGTAGAACCGCACCACCCAGTCCGGCTCCATCGGCAGGTTGGTGACGATGAAGCCGACACGCGGGAACAGTTCGCCCGGATGCCATTCGATCTTGGCGATCACCCGGCGTTCCTTGTCCCAGGACGCCGCCTGATACTCGAATTCCTCGAAGAACCGCTTGACCTTGGTCAGTGACGGCCGCCCGACAGGGCGCGTTAGCCGATGCGCGATCTTGTCCTTGAGGACCGCGTTTGCGGGCAGCCGGATGGCGTAGAAGAACCGCGCTTCTTCCAATCGCTCATAGATCGCCGGGATCGCGTAGGCAGCATCGGCCCGGAAGAACCTGCCACCAAGGTCGCGCTCCGCGTAGCGCGCAATGACGGGGTCGAGAACATCACGCCAGCCATCGGCGCTGTGGACGTTGCCATGGCGCAGGGCGCAGCGTTCCAGCATCCCGAACTGGTTGAACAGAAAGTTGGGGTGATAGCAGCTACAGTCGAAATGGCCATTCCAGGCGGACCCTTCCTGGTCGCCATGGGTCGGGCTGACCGAGCTGTCCATGTCCAGAACGATGTACTTCAGCCCGTTACGGTCATGGAACCGGTCGATCCATTGCCCGTTCAGGTCGGCCAGCGCGGCACGGTTCCCGGCCAGAGCCAGCGTCTCGGTCTCGAACCGTCCCATCTGCGATGCCGAGGCCGCTTGTGCATCGACCGCTCTGCCGCCGACAACTTGGCGCATGACCGGATCGCAGGCGAGACGGTTGGCGTCGTTGACATCCTCGTATCCGGCCAGCCGCCCAAAGACTGATTGCCGGAACAGGCCGTCGAGCCGATGGACCGTGTTCTTGCCAGAGCGAGTATCGCGCAGCGCCGCTGACGCCAAATCGGACAACCCGAGCGCGTCATCAAGCTCGCGCATCACCAGAAGGCCGCCGTCGGAACTGAGCTGCGTGCCGCGAAATTCCAGCCGCACGCGAGGGTCGAAATCCACCCGATCTGCCCGTTGCAAGCCCGCACCCTCTGGGTGATCCATGAAACGCGCCCCTCGCAGCCTTCAACACCATGTTTTATATAGGAAATATAATGGTCAGGACAGCGAAATCAGCGCCTTACTTGGGAAATGTGGGGTAAAGAGACATAGTATGTGGACGGATATGTAGGGGCGAAACGCTTGCCCTTCACAGCGTCCACAGAACGGCCGTTTGGGAGACACAGGGCATGGGCGGTATTCTGGGCTATGCTCGTGTGAGCACCGGCGACCAGGACGTGGCAGGGCAGACCATGCGTCTGGAGAAGGCTGGCGCCATTAAAGTGTTCACCGACGTTATGTCGGGCAAGAGCATGGATCGTCCCGGTTTGGCCGACCTGCTCGCCTACGCCCGTAAGGGTGACACATTAGCCGTGGTTCGCCTCGATCGGCTCGGGCGATCGCTGGCCGAATTACTTGTCACGGTTGAGAAGCTGCACGCCCAAGGCGTGGCGCTGCTAAGCCTTGAAGAGAAAATCGACACTTCATCGGCCGCCGGCGAACTGATCTTCCATGTGTTCGGGGCCATCGCCCATTTTGAACGACGGCTGATTTCCGAACGCACCAAGGATGGCATCGCCGCCGCCCGTGCCAGGGGCAAGTTACCTGGCCGTCAGCCGCTCGACATGAGCAAGGTCCATGCCGCCATTAAACTGGTCGAAGCGAGTATCTCGCCAACAGAAGCGGCACGGCAACTCGGCATCGGCCGATCAACCATATATCGAGAAATGCGCCGCCTTGGCGTGGAAAGGCCCGCCTGAATGTCCAGATCAAAATCGGTTCACGATCTTTCGGGCCTGATGAAATATGCGGAACGGGCGCCATGGGATGAAGCGATGGTTGAAATGCTGTCCGCGCATCTTGGCCCAGCGTGCGAAGCAACCGGACTCGAGCCAGATGCCATATTCGAAATCATCGGTGATCACTGGCAAGGGCCGCTATGGGGCTGTTCCTTTGAAGATCTGCTGACGCAGGAACTGGAACCTGACGGTGGCAATCTGATCGATGACTATCTCAAGCGCCGGGGCTGGAACGAAAAGGCGCCGAACAAAGCCTATATGCACGCACTACGCGATACGGTCATGTCGCTCTATGAAGTCAGCGAAGTGGTTCCCGGCCAATCGATGACCTTGCGCGATCTGCTGCGCGACGTTGCCCCGGTGAGGGTGCGGGAACACGGTGCGACCCAGACCCTCGTCAACTGGGACAAAATCGCCGCAAGAATTGTTGACGTGAACGGTCGGCACGGCATTTCCGGGGCACTTCTGCCGTTCAGCGCAGATGGCGCCGTGCGCGTAATCGACGCATTTTCCCGACTTGTGGACGATGCACAGGGCACTGTCGGATTGGATCCCCTAGACAAGGACGCGCTCTTGCGGGCATCGGGGCCGATGTTCACGAACATGTGGCTGCTCGACTGTCTGGGTAAGGCCATTCCCGGCAGCTCGCCGGATATGGTCAACGCCGACGGTGATGACCTTGTGTTCCACCGTATCGTTTTTCCGCTGGCAAAGGGCGTGATCGGCAAAGGCGTGGTTCGCAGGCTGAACGCGGCTCAATGGCTGGAACCTGCGAGCGACACGTTCTGGAACTGGCTGGCGCCGGTGACGAAGAAGAGGACACCAGGAACGACCAAAGGCGGGCAGGCTTTTGTGACAACCATGGAGGACGGCACACCCGTTTTTGCCAATGTCGAGTTGGCTGGACGCAAACTGATCGTTGAGGTCAACAGCGCCGCCCGCGCTGAACAGGCGATTGCGCAGATGAGCGAATGGCTTGGTGATTGCGTGAGCACACCTATGACCGAAATCCGGACTCTGGCCCAGTTCATGGCCGATGATGCCGCCCGCGCTCCGCAGGAAGAGCCGCTCGATATCCCGCCGAACGAAATGGAACGCATCGTTCATCAGATGCTGACACGCGAATATACCAAAACGCTTGATGAAGCGGTGCCGGCCCTCGGGCACAAGACGCCACGCGCTCTGGCCCGCACGAAGGCGGGCCGACCGAAAGTGGCCGACTGGCTCAAATATATAGAGAATGGCGCGGCAAAATCCGGGCCTGGCGATCCGATGGCTACCTATGATTTTACGTGGATGTGGGATCAACTGGGGCTGATCGACCTCCGGCGTTGACCGCCCTCATACCACCGTTCTGGCATCGTTCTCCCTTAGCGTTGTCTGGCGTACCATCCACGCTATGCCCTCATCAGGCCTGAACCTCGTATCGGCGGCAATCATCCTATGGAATACCGTCTATCTTGGCAGGGCTGCCGACCATCTCCGCCAAAGGGGTCGCGCCATAGACGATACGCTGCTCAGCCACGCCGCGCCGCTAGGCTGGGAGCACATCAGTCTGACGGGTGATTATCTATGGGCTGACATGAAATTGCCACTGGACGGGTTTCGACCATTACGCACGCAAAACCGCCAATCAGAGGCTTAGACCCCATGACTGCCCGAGCCTCGGAGGCTCGAATCTGAGATGCTGATGATGGATTTTTCAGCAGCGGAGGCGAGTCATGACGGAGGCAGTGAAATACGTTGGTCTGGACGTGCATAAGGAAACCATTGCGGTCGCTGTTGCCGATGGACAGCGCGGAGGCGAGGTGCGTTTCATCGGAACAGTCGCCAACGAGGACGATGCGGTCAGAAAGCTGGTCAAGCGACTAACGGGACCGGGCGTTACGTTGAACGTCTGCTACGAAGCTGGTCCCTGTGGCTATGGCCTGCATCGGCTGCTGACGAAGCTGGGGCAGGATTGCATTGTCATCGCCCCCTCAATGATGCCGCGACGCCCGGGCGACCATGTGAAGACGGACCGACGTGACGCGATGACACTGGCGCGGCTGCTACGCGCCGGCGAACTCACCGCGATCTGGGTGCCGGACGAAGCGCATGAGGCGGTACGCGATCTCATCCGCGCTCGGCGAAATGCGCAGGACGATGCCATCGGGGCCAAGCAAACGGTGCGCAGCTTCCTGTTGCGTCATGATCGTCGTTTCGGCGGCAAGGCGGCCTGGACGAAAATGTACTGGCGGTGGTTGTCCGAGCAGCGGTTCGATTTTCCCCACCAACAGCTGGCATTCGAGGAAATGCAGAAGCGGGTGCTGGAGGCGCAGGCGCGAGTGGGACGGCTCGAGGCAGCATTGGCCGAAGCGGTGGATGCATGGTGTTTCGCGCCGCTGGTCCGCAATCTGCAGGTCCTGCGCGGTATCAGGCTGGTCAGCGCTGCGACGCTGGTCGCTGAAGTAGGCGATCTCACCCGCTTCGACAATCCTAAGCAGTTGATGGCGTATGTCGGCTTGGTGCCGTCCGAGCACTCCAGCGGCGCCCGGACCAAGCGAGGCCGGATCACCCGCGCGGGCAACGCGCAGGCACGAACCATGCTGATCGAGGCGGGCTGGTCGTATCGGCTGCCCGCTCGCGAGGAACGGCGCTACCGTGAGCGGGTCATCGACTTGCCCGAGGACATCCAGGCAATCGGGTGGAAGGCACAGGTTCGCCTGTCTCAGCGCTACCGTCGCCTAGCAGCCACCGGCAAGCCGCAGCCGAAGGTGACCACTGCGATCGCGCGTGAACTGGTCGGCTATGCCTGGGACATCGCCCGTCGGGTGTCACCGGCGGTCGCTGGCTGATCCACGCACAACGATCACGAGAGGAGGCGCCAGCGCATCACCTGCATAGCCTTGGCCGGCGTGCCGCGGGCACCCGACTGTGATGGGCAATCCGCGGTGTACGGTGGGGCAGGTTCGTCCGACGCCCGAACTTAGACGAAGGATAGGCCCAGCGACGGATACGGGTAGTGCGGTAACCAACCCGCGGATGAGAGCGTGATCAATCGTCGTCGATCAGGCGTCCGCGGCACACCCGCCAAGGTCAATGCGAACGCTGGTCTTGCGGCCAGCGAAGGGGTAAACTCGGGCAGTATCTCGGATGGCAGTCATGAGAGCGTACGTTTACGACCAGATTCTGCGATGCCCCCTGGTACGATTGCTAGGTGGACCCAAAGGCCAGCGCGGCACTGGTCATGTCATCGTGCGGGCACCAGCGATGCGATGTTCTACAGACGGACAGAGCTACGGCCGAGTGGTTGCCACTTGCAGACTTTCAGATGGCCGAGACCTCGCTCAAGCCATGCTCGCCACAAAGACGGTTCTGCCTTGGAGGTGAGTTTGATGCTCTATTCAGCTAGCCAAGGCACCATTGTATCAAATGCAATGCCCTCAGTAGCGCGCCTTCCGAGCACAAAGTTGGCTGACTGCAACTTGCCACTGGCGCGTTTGAAAATAGTTGAATATTTTACCGGCGAACCATACGGGGGTGTTCGAATGCCCGAAGAGATTTTGACCATCCGTGAAGTCGCTGAGTTCCTCAAGGTTACTGAACGGACGATCTACAGGCTTGCCGCTGACAGCCAGATTCCGGCCTTTAAAGTTGGAGGCTCTTGGCGGTTTCGAAAAGCCGAACTCATCCATTGGATGGGCGAGCAGACTAAAGGGGGCTCAGATCCATATTGTCGGCCCAAGATCGGAGAAAATTGATCATGTTGGGTCTTACATTACGAGAGGAGTTCCGAGGCAAACGCCTAAAAGGAACTGCCATTGAGCTCTCGAACGAGTCTAACACTGGCGCGACTCAAATCGCGGCCAGAGAATTCCTCGAGATCACCTACCCTACTCATGACCTGTTAAAGGGCATTGAGGCAGTCGGCCCAAGCCAGGGCCGACCTGTAGTTGTCATGGGTGAGCGCGGCCTTGGTAAGTCTCACTTGATGGCGGCGCTGTTCCACGCAGTTCACGATCCTTCTTCCACCGAGGCGTGGTTGAAGAGCTGGGCGGTCACGTTGGGCCAGCCAGAGATCGGCCAAATTCCGCTACGGAGCGGCATGCTCGTTATCGGCGAGAGTCTTCATCGCCAACGTTACAAGTTCCTTTGGGATCTCCTTTTCGAGCAACACCCTCATGGGGCCTTCATCAAAGGCAAATGGGAAGGAATGGGCGCTTCGAAGACGGATATTCCATCCGATCAGCTGATCCTCGAACTCCTGCGGCACACGCCGTCTATGCTGCTCCTTGATGAATTCCAGACCTGGTACGACGGGCTCACGAATACCAAGCAGTTTCCTTGGAAAAACTGGGCGTTCAATTTCATTCAGATCCTCTCGGAGATTGCCAAAGAGCATCCCGACCTTCTAGCGCTGGTCGTATCGGTGCGAAATGGCGACACCGATGCCTACCAGCAGATCCACCGCGTCAACCCGGTGCAGGTCGACTTCAAGGCAGGTGGTAGCCCCGAGCGTATCCAGCACGATCGCCGCCGGATGCTGTTGCACCGTCTTTTCGAAAACCGGTTGCAAATCGGCAGGGCCGATGTCGAGGCAATTTTACGTGTACACATCTCCGAGTACTTCCGCCTTCTCGACGTTCCGTCCTCTGAGCAGGATCGAAAGCGCGCCGACTTCATCGAGTCCTGGCCATACGCACCGCACCTCCTGCAATTGCTGGAAGATCAGGTCCTTGTTGCCACGGACGCTCAGGAAACGCGCGACCTCATCCGCATCCTCGCCAACCTTTTCAAGAGCCAAGGAGAAAAGGGCCCTCTCCTAACCGCGGCAGACTTCCGGTTGGATGACGCGAATTCGGGTATCGGCGCGTTGTTAGACTCGGTTGCCAACCAGCAACACCGGACGCTCCGCGAGAAGGCGCTGCGGAATCTGACTTCCGTGGTTGAGGCCGTCCCGGGGCATGCCGCCAAGGTGCCGCACCTACAGGAAATCGTCGGAGCGCTCTGGCTTCGGTCAATTGCGGTCGGCAACCTCGCCGGCGCGGAGCCCTCAACCCTTCAGGTCGACATCACACAGGGCAAGGCCATCGATGACAATGGTTTCCAGGTCGAACTGGCGACGGTTATCGAGAACAGTTTCAACATCCACCAGGAAGGCCAGAGACTCGTCTTCCGCGAGGACGAGAACCCCCAAGCCAAGTTGATGGCGTCGGCCCGCAATGACAAACTCTTCAGCGACGGAGAGGATCTGGTGCAACTGGCGAAGGAAGTTCGCTATGTGGTCGGTGGCTCAGAAGAGGTCGCAAAGACCTTCAGGGTTATCGCCCTTCCGCGGCAGTGGCTAACCGACCCATGGACGGCCCTCGATGAAGCTGAGCACCCCGACCGTTGGGACGAGCGCCTTCCCATTCTTCTGCTCCCGGAGGAGCCAGACAAGATCAATGAGCGCCTCGGCCGCTGGCTCAAGGAGCATCTTCAGAGGCGCCGCAACACCATTCGCTTCCTGCTGCCTCGCGCCGGCTCCTCGAATGCATTTTACGATCGGGACCTGCTGATCCTCGCACGCGCCGCGATGAAGGCTCAGGAATGGAGCGGGCAAAACCCCGAGTACCGGAAGCTCCACACCAAATACCAAGGTGAGCTGAGGGACATCCTGAAAAAGCGGTTTGACCGGTTTGCGGTCCTGCATCGCTGGAATTTCGCCGACCCTGAAAGGTGCGAGTTCAGCGTTGAGGCGCTGCGCGAGCAGGGAGCCAAGATCCCAGAAGCTTTGGAGCAGGCGGTCGTAAACGACCTCTTCGTGCCCGAAGATTTCCAGGCGCTGGTTCTAGAGGCGGCGGCTGACAATGCCTCGGTCGGCAAACTGCTCAAGGAACTTCAGGAGCCCCGTGCGGGCGGCCTGGACTGCACGCCGTGGCTGGGTGAAAGCGCCATGAAAGAGCGGATCGTGCGCCTGTGCGCGAGGGGCAAGATCGCGATCAATCTGCGCGGAATGGAGTATCTACAGTCTCAGCCAGGTGAGGATGAAGACACGGCATGGCGCCGCCTGCGTCCGAAACTGTCCTTCACCGGGCGTCAGCTTGATGAAGTGTTCCTGCTGCCACCTTCTGCCGTGCCGTCGACAGGTGGGGCAACGCCGCCAGTACCGGACGTGCCAGCCCCCGTCCCTGGGGGCGGCCTCTTTGGCGGGCAACTGACCACCGGTAGCTCACCTTCGCCGATCCCTACGCCCGGTGCGGGTCCGACCGACGGCACGCCGTCCCCGGGCACTGGCGGCATCTTCGACGGCGGCGGTTCACAGCCTCGCGTGAGACTTTCCAATCCGCCGACGTCTGCCCTCAATCTCATAGGCCGACTTGAGGGTTGGGGCATCGGGCCGGCTACGCCGGTCGGCGGGGTCACGCTCGTGGTATCCGCCGCAACCGGAGCTCAACTCAAGGAGCTTCTACGGAAGCTGCCAGATGGCATGACCTTTGAGCTCTCCTTGGACAAAGAGGAAGGCTGATGGCTTTGGGCGTTGACGAACTCCGCGAGCTGGCAGGCGCGACATCAAAGGCTGCGTGGCAGTCCATCATCAGCCGCGCGGTCGAAATCTGTTCAGCGCCCCTGTCGGCGGCGACGGCTCCAAGCGAGGTGACCCGGCGCGATCGCGAAATCGGCACACTCGACCATTTCCTCTCCGCAGGTGGCTGGGATCTCTGGAAGCGGTTTGGCCACGATGTCGAACCGACGTCAGACCGTCTGGCGCGGTGGTGGGCCGAACCCTACAGCGCCAAGGCCGTCCTTATCCTCGACGGCTTGAGCCTACGCGAAATGCCCTGGCTCCTCGCAGGGGCAAAGGAACGCGGTTTCACCCTTCATGAGGCCACGGCAACAGGCTCCGAGCTGCCCAGCGACACCAACTCATTCGCAAGAGGGTTGGGCCTCAACAGCCGAAGTCAGCTTCAGAATAATGGCGGTGGCTCAGCGCATCGGCTGACACCGACCAAAACCGAATGCATCGATCTGCCCTGGGCCGACTGCGCAAACCTCATTGACGCTTCGCCAAACTGGCTTTTCTGGCACCAATGGCCCGACAGCAAGATCCATGATGGGTCGGGCGCGGGACAAGGCCTTGATGTCCTGACCCGCGATGTTGCCGAGCAGCTGAGCAGCGACGACTTTTGGGCATTCGTCGAGCGCCTGGCGCTCGGTAGAAGGCTGATCATCACTTCTGACCACGGCTACGCCGCCACTGGCCTATTCTTCGATGCCGCTGACGAGCAGGCCAACTACCTCAAATCAACGCTCAAGAGTGGCCGCAGCATCGCCGGCGAGATCGACCCGGGGCCGTTTGTCCCGCCGATCGTAATGCAAACCAACGGCTCTAACGGCGCACATCTCTTGGCGGTAGGCCGCTGGAAATGGCGCAGTCAGGGCGGCTACCCGACATTGGCCCATGGCGGCCTTTCTCTGCTCGAAGTGCTCTCGCCCTTCGTCGAACTCTCCAAGTAAGGACGCGAGACCATGGCCACCAAGAAGGAATTCATCGCACAGGAAGTCGCCCGCGCGGTCGGTGCAGGCAAGGCCGTCGCCATGGAGACCGTCGATTTCAGCGATCCGAACCGGCCCAAGACCTGCCTTGAGGTGGATTTCCCGATCCTGCCCGTCAACCAGGTCGCCGTGATCGAGGGCAATGCCGGTAAGCCCATCTATCAGATGTCGAAGTGGTGGGCACGGCGACGGTCCAGCGTGTTCCGTTCCATGCTCATAGCGGCCGCGACCAAGGCTCCCGAAGATCCCTCCCACGCAGCCAAGCTTGTCTGGGACAACTATTATGCCAACCACCAGAAGAAGGGTGCTTTCAAGCATCTGAAGGTCGCGGACATCTTCATGGGCGGCGGCACCACTCTGGTTGAGGGCTCCCGGCTGGGCATGCAGATGTCGGGCAACGACCTGAACCCCGTCGCCTGGTTCGTGGTCAAGCAGGAACTGGCTGATATCGATCTGCACGAAGTGAAGCGCCTGTTGGCCGATATCGAGGCCGAGGTGAAACCGCAAATCATGCCGTTTTACTATTGCGACGGTCCGAACGGCGAGAAAGGCACCTGGACGCACAAGCCTTCGGGCAAGGTGATGGGCGTGGATTTCGATCCACTTGTCCTGAAGTCGGACGAGCGGAAGAACTACGTCTATGAAGGGCCCGAGATCATATATACCTTTTGGGCCAAGCATGGACCCTGCCAGGTAACGGGCTGCGGCCACCGTACGCCGATCATGACAAGCAACGTCATGGCGATTAAAACACTGACTGTCAGGCATTGGCCGCACAAATGTCGATCGTGCAGCGAGCACTTCGATATCGAGGACGCCGAAGCGCGCATGGCACCGGACGTCCCGCTTTATGTAGCGCAAGACGAGAAGCCCTATTCTATTCTCGACACGAAGGGCCGCGTCATTTGTCCCCTCTGCGGCCACACCGAGATGGCAAAACTCGACAAGGGCAAGAACAAGAAGGTCGATCTCTCGCTTCTGGTCCATCCCGAGTGGCTTGCAGGGCTTCCTCGAAAAGATGAAGATGGAAATGAATATGGGGGCTCCGCTACCGACAACTATACGGCAACAGCCAAATGGAACAAAGATCGCGCAGAGCAACTACGTCTAGTTGAGGTGCGTGGCTCGCTTCCTGATGAAGTTATTTGCCCAGAAACGAAAATCACCTTCGCTGCAGGCAAAGGCGGGGGAACCGTACCAAAGAAGTCTACGTTTACATGCCAAGCCGACGGTAAAGCCAATGACGTCCTAGATTCAATAAAACTGACCAAGAAGACGGGCCCGATGGCTGGTTACGCGGTTCAAAGCTTTTCTCCGAAGAGAAAGGATGCAAACTCTCCGTATGGCGGTCGTTACTTCCTTCCATTCAATGAGCGCCTTGCTAGCCAATACAATTCTGCCATTGCAGAATGGGAGGCTCGGAAGAATGGTGACCTTTTAGAATACTGGCCGAAATCTGAGCTTCCTTATGGCTTCATGACACACCACCTCCAAGGCGGCGTTCCTAACCATGGATTCACTCATTGGTGGACCATGTTTAACCCGAGGCAGCTCTTGACTCTTAGTCTTCTGCTAAAGGCAATCGTAGAGGTTGGTGAATATTCGAATGCTGCTAGGGAGTATGTTCTGGGGGCATTCCAGAATTTCCTACGGAATCAGAACAGCTTGTCATTTTGGCACATGACGATGGACAAGCTCGCGCCGGCCATGTCGAACAGCAATTTTCACCCGAAGAATAATGTGATCGAGGTCGGCATCTTCCCACCGATGGGATATGGGCCATGGAGTTCCACTGTTGAGGTTTTGGATAAATCGCATGGCTGGATAAATAACCCTTGGGAGATTGTCAGCAAAGAGAACCTTGAGAACGCGGGCGAAGACATCGCCGCCGAAATCTTTGGGAAAAGTGAAAAAGTCTATCCGAGAGATAAGAGCCTTGGCGCAGAGGTCCGCCAAGGATCGTCTACAGAGTTAAATCACTATCCTGACAAAAGTATAGATCTTGTTATCACTGATCCGCCTTTTGGTGGGCTACTCCACTATTCTGAGCTTTCGGACTTTTTTTATGTCTGGATGCGGTTGGCGCTAAAAGATAAGTACCCGACACATTTCGGTCCGGAATATACTCCGAAATCGGTAGAGGCAGTTGCGAATAGGGCCCGTGAGCCGGAGGATCCAGACGGTTTCTATCAGCGTTTGCTGACGGCTTGTTGGAAGGAGGCCCACCGAGTGCTCAAACCCGGGGGCATCTTGGCGTTCACATTCCACCATAGCGAAGATGCGCCTTGGGTATCGGTTCTCGAGTCGCTCTTCGATGCCGGTTTCTACCTGGAAGCTACCTATCCGATCCGCTCGGACGAAACCAAGGGGGAAGGCGAGTTCGGTTCTAAAACGATTGAGTACGATATTGTCCACGTCTGCCGAAAGCGCACGGAAGAGCCCAAGGAAGTAAGCTGGGGCCGGATGCGGCGCGAAGTGCTGGCAGATGTGCGCCAACTGCAAGGCATGTTGGAAAACCACGCTCGGGCTGGCCTGCCTGCCGCCGACCTTCAAGTTATCCGGCGCGGCAAGGCACTTGAATACTTCTCCCAACATTACGGGAAGGTCTATGTCGACGAAGGTCGGCCGATCTCGGTCAAGGACGCGCTGGTCGGCATCAATCAGCTGATCGACGAGGACGCAAACAAGACCGCTGAGCCGCCCCCAGTGACGGCAGAGCCGATCACTCGCCAGTTCCTGCGCATATTCGACGGAAAGACCGAGCTTGCCCGCGACCAGATGCAGAAACTGCTGCGCGGCTCTGGCATCGCGCCCGATGAATTCACCAGCCGTGGCTGGGCAAATGAAGAGAAGAAGGTCTTTCATCTGGCCGATCCCCTGGACTTTGCCCGGGATTGGCAGGGCAAGCACAGGCGGAGACTGACGGCTGACCTCGATCAGGCGTTGGTACTTGTGGGCGCCTGTTACGATGGCAGCGGGATTAATGCCTCTGACACGCTGAAGAACGACAATTTCAAGCCCCACCCGGCGCTCAAAGGTCTCTTGGAGTGGTTGGGCAAACGTGCGCCAAACCAGCCCATGCGCAACGCGTCCTCAAGGGCGCTCTCCATCTATAACGCCTGGGCGGCCAGCAACAAAGACGCCGTCGTCCAGATGTCCTTGTTTCTGGAGGACTGACCATGAAGCGATTGCTCGACAGCGTATGGCAGCGCCGAGGCGTCAGCTGGATTTGGGATGATGAAGCGCTCTACACCGTGGCGCGCCCATCCGAAGTTCTCAGCCTGCGTGAGCTGCTGCAGGCCGGAAAGAACTGGCCAGACGACCTGCCGAGCAACGATGGTAATACCCTTGTTGTCGCTGGCCTGGATGCCTGCATCGATCTGTTGTCTCCGACCGATGCGGAGACATGGTTGGGGGACGACCTCAAGGCGGCGGTGCTGTCGTTTCAGGACGCCTATTCCGGCGAAGCGGCCTTGGTCTTCTGGCTACCATCCGGCCAGCGCCGCTTTCATACCGACATGGCTACAGACGCCGTCCGCTGGCGTTGCGCTGCTCCGCACAGTGATCAGCAGGTCGAGTTCGGGCGGCTCATCTGGGGAGAGGCCCGGGACTATCCGCAAGAAATCATTCTCGCCGATGGGGCCAAGCCGTCAGGCTTGTTCCACCTTCGGATCACCTGAGGCGGTCGCATGACAGACCAGCCTCAGTTCGCTCCCGGCGAGAGGATCGCCCACGCCGAGTTCGGCGCTGGCGTCGTCCTGGATGCGCCTCGCGAAGGCTACCTTCGAGCGTTCTTCAGTGTCGGCGAACGGCGTGTTCCCGTTGCCGGAATCCAAGGAGAGGCGTCTCGTACCGAGCGGATTCTTCGGTCGGTTGAAGGCACGGAGGATCGGGCGCGTAAGGCTTGGCTTTCTTACGAGGCGCATGTCTTGCCGCTGATGGAGAGCGCATCGGCTCTGACGTCGGCTCGCATCGACTTATTGCCTCACCAGGTGGTCCTCACACACCGGATTGCGACGGCTTCACCACGCAGGTTTCTAATCGCTGACGAGGTGGGTCTGGGCAAAACGATTGAGACCGCGCTCGTGCTGAGAGAGCTGGCGAGCCGCGGGGAACTCAACCGCGCGCTCATGGTGGTACCGGCAGGGCTGGTGAACAATTGGCATCGTGAGCTCAACGACGTCTTCAATCTCGACTTCGAGGTTTTCGGGTCTGAAGGCGACATCACAGACCGCAAGACCAACGCATTCGCCAAGCACGATCTGCTGATTGCCAGCATCGACACACTGAAGCGCCCGAACCGGATCAAGCGCCTTCTGGACGCCCCCCGTTGGGATCTGGTGGTCTTCGACGAGGCTCACCACCTGACCGCCTATCGAACTGGCGGGAAGGTCAGAAAGACCGAGAACTACAAACTGGCGGAGGCTCTCAAGGGCCATACCCGTGACCTCCTTCTCCTTTCCGCGACCCCGCATCAGGGCAACCACTTTCAATTCTGGATGCTGATCCAGCTGCTCAATCCGACCCTGTTTAACGGACCAGAGGAGATGGTCGAGCATAGGCATAGACTGAATACAGTCATTTACCGCCGGACCAAGGCGGACGCCTGCAAGCCAGACGGTGAGCCGTTGTTCGCCAGGCGCTGGGTCCACACCGAGTCCTTCCTCATGCAGGAAGAAGAGCGCCGCTTTTACGAGAAGCTGCGTGAGTACCTTGAGGACGGTTTCGATCTGGCCAAGCGCAAGGGAAGCCAGGGGCGAGCCCTGGGCTTCCTGATGGCGATTTTCCAGAAGATCGCCGCTTCGAGCTTTGCGGCCGTCCGTCGGACCCTGAAGCGGCGTTTGCTCATGCTGACGCTCAAGGAAGCCCTTCTCCGCGACCGCGAACTCGACATTGAGGGTCGCGAGCGCCTGTACGATGAAGCGCGTGAGCTGATCCATATTGAGTGGAACCTCGGTCGCGATCCGATTGGGCGGAGCGAAGTCGATCGGGTGGTGGCCGACCTCAAGTACCGGCTTGCCAGAAAGCTCGACGACGATGCTCTGGAAATGGCCTCAGACCCTTACGGCAGCGAGTTCGCCGCGTCACACGTCGAGGATATCGCCTCCTCCGTCGTGGACCTTCATCTGCCCGAGGAGCGGCTGCGCATCGGCGACCTGCTCGAAGCGTTCCCGCAACCACGCGAGACCAAGGTCCAGAAGCTGCTGGATGGTTTGGGAACGCTGTGGCGTCAAAATCCGGGCGAGAAGGTCGTCATCTTTGCGACCTATCTCGGGACTGTCGATCTGATCGCCCGTGAGATCGAGCAGGTCTATCCCGGCCAAGGCGTCGTCGTGCTTCGTGGCGGCGATCATGGCGCTAAGACGGCGGCTGAGCGCCGCTTCCGTATGAAAGATGGGCCCAGGGTTCTGGTCTGCACCGCGGCCGGCCGTGAGGGCATCAATCTCCAGTTTGCCCGCATCCTTTTCAATTTTGATCTGCCCTGGAACCCGATGGATATGGAGCAGCGTATCGGGCGCATCCATCGCTACGGCCAGGCACATACTGCCCAAGTCTATAATCTCGTTCTTTCCGACACGATCGAGGGGCGGATATTCCTGCTCCTGGACGACAAGCTCACCGAGATCGCCCGGACACTGGGCAAGGTCGACGATCATGGGAATGCCGCTGAGGATCTCCGGGCCCAGATTTTGGGACAGCTATCCGAACGGTTGAACTACGACCGCGTCTATCAAGAGGCGCTCTCCGACCCCACCCTGCAGCGAACCACCGTCGAGCTCGAGGCCGCGCTATCCAATGCCCGAGAGGCTCGGGAAGTTGTGTTTGACCTTTTTCAGGACCTCGATGGATTCAGCCTGGATGAGTATCAGCCATTTTCCGACGTCTCGACCGGCATGGGGCGGATCGTCCAGTTCATGTCATCCTCTCTTCCCGACCGACACCAGCGGCTCGCAAAGGTGGATGATCAAACCTACGATCTGACGTCCGCTGATGGGTCACGCAAGGCGCGTTTCACGCTCGATCGCGATGTCGCCACGAGCCAAGAAGGTATCGAATTGCTCGGCTTAGACCACCCGTTGGTTCAGGAAGAGCTGGGCCGGTGGAGGGGGCTGGAGCCAGAACAACTGGGTCTTTCCGTTTCCAGCGACGACCTGAGCCCGACACTCCTTTCCTTCTGGATTGTAGAATCTGCTGTCGCCAATGGTGAGCGGCGGACCACGATCCAAACCATTGCAGTGCAACCAGACGGCACACGGATGCCCGCTGTCGAAAGGCAGTCGGGTCAGTATCTGAACGCGCCGCTGGCCAAACCCTTCCTAACGGCTGAGGAAAGAGTGGAATTTTTCGGCAATGTGGTCGAGCCAACGCTCCAGCGAGAGCTCAAACACAAGGGATTGGCGACAGGCGATTTCAGCTATTCGGCAGAGCTGATCGGCTATGTGGAAATTTCAGGCGGGCAGTTCCAGCGCAGCTGAACACGGCCTGGGCTCACTTCATCCAAGCCGCGCCGAAGCCGTCTCGTGGAACACCGCGATCAGCACATCAGCCAGGCGGAGCCCAGCCTGCAGCAAGCCAAGCGTACGAGCAATCCTCTAGACGCTTGCGATCACGCCGGTCCAGATGCCCTTGGATCACAGAATTGGGCCGCTTCCCGAGAAGATGTTCGACCTTTTTGCGGACCAAAGCATCGAATTTGGGGCTTCGACGTGAGAGATACTGGTTGAGAAAGGCGCGATCTGCCGACTTTTGCGGTGGCAACTTCTGGCTGGCGAGAACCTTCTCCATTACTAAGTTAAGCCGGACCTTCGCCTCAAGTCGTGGTCCAGCTGGCTTCAATGCGCCGCACTTGATCAGCCGCTCACGCACTTCTGGCCGAAAGCAATTGCAGGTCGGATTGGAATACTTTTCCAACCACTTCCAGTCCGGATGCCTGCTATTCCAGCGCACTTCTCCGCTCTCGATCCCGCATAATAGTCCCTCAAGTTTTGCTCTTGTTGCTTCAATACGGGCAGCGCGAGGCTGCAAGTGACCAGACGCGATCAGGCGGGCGCGTAAATCAGGACGGTGTCCAGGAAAGCTGGGGGACAGAAGATTCTTCAGCCTCTCTTCGGCTTGGCTAAGGTCGCCATATTGCCGCAGTTTTGCGCGACCCTGGATGATGTCTTCAACGAGCGCTTCAGCCTGAATCGTCGAATTCCCTTTGCTGAAGCTCGAGAGTTCGATGCGCGAATGCTGGATTGAGCCGGCTGCAAATTCCACATCGAACAGGGGCACCCGCTCTACAGGGATATTGATGCCCGCCAGCCTGATAGCCGTGCGCTTAGGAACGGTGGTGCTGAACTGACCGTCGGGACTGATGTTGGTCTTCAGCATGGCCACGTCCGCAAGGGTATCGAGTGAGAATGTCAGCTCGTCCTCCGCAGCGTAAACCTCCCGCATGGGGTCTAAAAATGACCGGTAGTATTGCCGCGAGCGGGAGACCGCGACGCTCAGCGCGTCGACAGCATAATAGTAT
Organism: uncultured Sphingopyxis sp.; assembly: GCA_937873425.1. GTDB lineage: Bacteria > Pseudomonadota > Alphaproteobacteria > Sphingomonadales > Sphingomonadaceae > Sphingopyxis. The sequence goes on from CALMYE010000285.1 coordinate 21,639, forward strand.
GTGCTGCCCGGCTTCTGCTCCGCCTTTCTGATCAGGCGTCCGATCTTCTGGATGGCATTGCGGTAATTGTAGGGGTTCCAGGCGCAGTCGAAGCCAAGATGAAGCTCAGGGTAATCGAAACCTTCGCGAAGCCGATAGACAACGCAGGCGATTTTGGTCGTGCCGTGCGGATCGCGCCAAGCCTGGAGCTGTGGGTCGATTTCATCAGCGCCTTGTCCCGCTCTACTTTCGCCCAGAATGGCGGTTGCATAGTCTTGCGTGCCGAAAATCGTGTTGATGTATTGCGCGCAAGCACGTGCGTGCGCCTTGCTGGGTAACCAGAAAATCGCTTTCGAGCCGCTGTGATTGGCCTGGTACAGGTTCGCCATAAGCCGATATCTGTGTTCCACCAGTGCAGGAACGTCTCGCGGTCGCAGCCCCCGCCCGGCGAGTTCCTGAACCCGCCGGGTCAGCTTCTCAAACGTACTGTCGGCACAATCTTCGTCGATAAGGATATTGCTCTTTTCATGTTGGAAGGCCCTCGTCAGGTCGCGGTATTCGTCCGACAGTTTGAGCTCGAGCTTCAGCGAGCAATCGACGCGCACCAGATCGACGCTGTTCAGGTGGCCGCTGTCAAATGCCGACTGATAGCCATAGAAAGCAGTGTGGTTCTGCCTCTGGCCCATGGTGCTCTCGTTCAGCATCCACGGAGTTGCCGAGATCCATACCGTCTTGTGCGCCATCGACCGAATGACGGGGAAGCACCGCTTCTGTTGGTTGGCCGATTGGAACGCACCTCCCATATGACATTCATCAACGAGGGCTATGTGAGGGGTTTCCTTGTCGATCAGCCCCTTGATGCTGGATGACACATATTTCCGCCAGGTGAGAAAATGCCACCGCTGTGCCGGGTCGGCGAGACCCTCCTCAACGAGCTCGGCGAGGCTGGCGCGGGCTTGCTTCAACAGGTCAATCGTGTGGGCGAGATAGTAGACCTCACCAATTCCGAGCGAACGTGCCAGCATCGCCATCACAACCGTCTTACCAGTACCGGTCGGGGCTTCCAGATAGGCATAGTCGCTTCTGGCGAGGATCTCTTCCAGATTGTCGACGAGATTGATCTGATAGTCCCGTGCTGTTCTCGCAGACGCGCCCTGCTCGCAATGTTGATCGCCAGGATCATCGTCGCTGCGGAAATCCGGGCTTTGGTCGTTCCAGGTCTTGAGCATGTCCTTTCCTTTCGAGGCAGATTTTCATTGGATCGTTCAGTGCTGGGGGATGGGTTCACCGCCAGAAACCGTCGCGCCTTTGGCCGTGCTGGTTGTCGTAGTTTTCGCGGGTGTCGTAGGCGCTCTTGCGGATACCCACTTCGACGCGCTGGCCCCCGACGTTTCGGATGTGGAGATCACGCAAATCGACCTTGTTGCGCTGCGCCCAGTCCTTCGCCTCGCGCTCACTCCCGAAGGTCCCTGCGTCTTCGTAGTCAAATGCCATGTCTGTTCTCCTTCCTGATGATGATGTTGACGGCCCGTTTCAGGGGCTTTGCGCGACCCTTGTGCAGCGGGAGAAAGGCATCGGCGCACTGTTCCCTGAAAAGAGCCGCGCGCTGCGCCACCAGCCTCACAAAGGCGGCCGCGATCGTGCCCACCAGAACTGCGACAAGGATCATCAGACCTACCGCCACCAACTCGGCGGCCATTTTCTGGCTATCGAGGGCGGCTCGCAGATCAGCGCATCCCTGAACCCCGTGCGTATTGAGGTCGCAGACCACAAAGCTGTCCCCGCCAGCGGCACGCGCAATCTCCGAGAGTCCTGCCTCGTTCACCAGATTGGTCAGGGTCAGCTGCTGAGTGAGGTGAATCTCGAAAGTGTCTGAAGGCGGCGTGCCCGCTTTGGCATGGCCCATCTGTGTCACGATCTTCCTCCTATCGGCTGCGTTCGATGTTGCGTTCGGGAACGTCGAGCTGGGGCGTTGCCCGAAGGCTCGCCGGATCGATCCGTGAGGCATTTGCTTGCCTGTCCTCGGGTGCCCTCAAATGATCGGGAATTGTGGGCCGAAAATCGCCAGCCTCGCGGCCGCTGCGCTTGGCCTCGACCTGCTTTTCGCCAAGGGTTTCGAGCGCGCTGGTCTTGTCGCCCGGGTTGCGGTCGATCTGCGCCAGGAGCCGTTCGCGGTCGTTGGTAACGATTGTGATGTCGTCGCGCACCCGGGTTATCATGACGAGCGCCAGACGCTGGTTCGACAAGTGCCGGGCTGATGAGTGCATCTCACCGATCGCCATGTCGCGGGTGTCGCCCTGCGCCTGATGCATGTTGATCGCATAGGCCAGCCCCATGCGCTCGAGCATGCGGTCATTCTGCTTGAGTTCTACGGTCTCGCCTGCCTTGTTCTCGAGCGTGACGATCCCATCCCTGATCCCGAGGATCCTCGCCTCCTCGGACTTCATCAGCCCCCTGGCATCATCCTTTTCGGTCCAGCGGATCTTGTCGCCTTCGTAGATTGTCTCCTTGTGCTTTTCGGAGAGCCTCAAGGCATCGCGCTTGTCCGAAGGGTCGATTGCCGCCGGATCGAATTTGATAAGCTTGCCGCTTTCATCGCGCAGCATGACCCGGCCCTTCGCGTCGAGACCTTCGACATCGTACCGGCCCCGAACAAGCCCTCCGGGGGCGTTCTGGCGCGTCACTTCGAGCAGCTGGCCCTTGCTGTAGGTCGAGGCGTAGCGCAGCTCCTCGCGCGTCGCATGGGCCGGGAGGAGAGTGGTCAGCCTCAGCCCTTCCCCCTGGATCGCCCCTTCTGCCTTCAGGCCCTGCTGGACCATCCGGTTGAGTTCGCCCCGCGCCGCACGTCCTGATGAGTAAATCGCGGTCCGCTCGCGATCGTCCGGCGAAAGCTCGAGCCATTTTTGAGCGGTGACCTTGAGGTGGTCTGCGCCTGCTTCCACGACGCGCTCGCCAAGCGAGGCAAAGCTTTCCTTGAACATGCCCGCGCGCACCAGGCCCGCCGCTTCCTTCATGTGCTCGGTGCGTTGCCGCAGACTGGTGTCTATGCGGGCCATTGCGGGGTTATCGGACTGGATTAGCGAAAAGCTCTTGCCCGCCTCGATCGGTTGCAACTGGGCGCGGTCTCCAATCATGACCAGCTTTTCAACACCAAGCCGGTTGGCGATCGTGAGCAGGTCATTCATCGGCTTGTTCGCAACCAGCGACGCCTCGTCCAAGACCAGCACTTTGCCGCGCAAGGCTTCGCGCGATGCCTCGAACTTCGGACCCGAGCCCGCAAGCGCGGGCCGCAGATGCTCATTCACAAAGGATGAGACGGTTCTTGCTGCGATTTCCTGCCTGACGATCTCCCCGTCTGGCCCGCGGATCTCCGTCCCGGTCCGAAGATCGCTGACCATCTTGTTGGCAAAGGCGAGGCCGATCACTTCCCTTCCCTCCTGATGCGCCACGCTCGCAATTGCCGAGATGATCGTCGTCTTTCCGGCACCTGCGACACCCTGGATCACGATCGTGCGGTCCTTGCTGGCGAGCGCCAGTGTTCCGGCGGCAATCTGCTCGGCGTTAAGGTCATGAGTGCCCGCGACTTGCCGCAAGCGCCCGGGGGCCTCGGCCGCTTCGATGATGGAGCGGCCTGCACCCTTTCCCGCGGCGACATTGGCCAGCGTTGCCCGCTCGATCTCGACATGTTCAGGTGTGGTGTATTTCTCGGGCCGGCCATCGAGCCTGTCGCTCTTGCCCTCAAGCACCCTCCCGTCGGCCACCAAGACGCCGATCCGTGCTTCCACACCGTCAGCGGTCACGCCCTTTACGCCGAGGTCGAGCGCGGTCTTGACCAGGTCGCCTCGGCTCCAGGAGGTTTCACGTTCGCCGATGATCCTGATCGCAGAAGCGGTTGCCATCTCAGTGCGCAGCTGCGTGGGCGTCAGGGTGATCCGTTGCAGGCCATTGGTTGTCAGTGTGTCCGCTGGCCGGGTGTAGAGCTTCGCGCTGTCGCGGAGCGCGCTCAGCGTCTCCTGTACCCGCTGAGGCGATCCCAAAGGGCTTTCGCGCCCCTCGAAGCCGCGCTCCCGCGCCTGCTCGACGAGCGCCTTGGCATCGAACCCGAGCCCCGCAGCGCGCTTGGCCCATTCTTGCCGAAGCGCCTGCTTGTCATCCGGATTGAGCTTGGGATCGCGGGTGCGCTTGGTGATTTCACGCAAGGCTTCTTTGTCGTTTGCGCTCTTCCCAAGTTTCTCGGCCGTCGCCAGAATGGTCAGCCGACGCTGGCTGAAGGCTTCGATCACATCGCGCGCCACGCCCTTGATCTCGAACTGGCCGTGCTTGCCCGTGATCTGGGTTTCGTAGCCAAGCTTCTCGAGGTTCGTCCGCAGCGCGGCGTTGTAGATGGAGCCAAGGACTGTGTTGTTCTTCCAGATCTCACCGTTCCACAGCGCCTTCCAGTTGCCATCCTTGTCCTGCGTCATCGCGGCGATGACAGCATGGGTATGGTTCTGCGGGTCGAGCGCCCGGCTCGTGTCGTGCTGGAACAAGGCATAGAGGAGCTTGCCTGTGACCACGCCCTCGCCGTTGGCATTGCGTGATCGATCGCGGGCCTGCGCATAGTGCTTCTCGAGATAGGCCATGGTCGCCTTGACGGCGGACAGCTGCGCATCGAGGATCCGCTTGTCGCCGCCCAACTGCGCCAGCAGGCTGGCCGATTTCGGCATGGAGAATGTGAGGTCTATCCCCGAGCGGCGGTTTGCGTTGCCATTTACGACCGTGTCATCGGGCAGTTTGCCATCGAGGACTTTTTCGAAGTCATCCTTGGCAACGGGACCGGCAAGACCGAGTGCTTCGGCGCCCTTCCCGCCCCATTCGCTGAGCTCCGCAGGGCCATCGCCGACATAGTAGTCGTCCTTGGCGAAATAGTTTGCGGCGCCGCCGGCTGACGCGACTGATGCGACCGACAGCATCTCAGGCTACCCTTGCCTGTTCGCGCCGGAGCATCGGCCCGGCACATTGCGCGCAAGATAGGGGGCACACATGGCAGGTCTGTCCTGCCGCGCTCATCGGCCAAGCTCCTGATCATCGTCGATGGAAGGGTCCTGACGGCTCTGCCTTTCGTTGCCGATGCCGCGCATGCTCTCTTTGGATAGCTCGCTCTCCTGCGCGTCTGCCCTGCTGTTCTGCGCTCGCCCCTTTGGCCCTTCGATCTTCGCCTGCGCGCTGCGCTCTTCGCTTTCGCGCATGGCCAGGTTCTGCCGCTCGCGCTGGTCCTTTTTGCCCGGGCGGTGATAGCCATAGAGCTCCCCTTGCACTGGCCTGCGCTCTAAGCGTTCCCTCTCCTCTTCATCCTCCATCTTGCGCGCCACCTCCTCCTCGGTCAGCTCGCGCTCAGGGTTCAATGGCCCTTCGATCGCCTCCCTCAGCTGCTGCGCTGCCCGCTCAGCCTCACTCAGCGCTACCTCTTCGCGATCCTTCGGCTCCTTAGGCGCGATGTCAGGTTGTGCGCCCTCCCTATCCCCACCCCCCAATTCCGCGCCATCCCCGGACGGTGGTGTGTATTCGGCCGCGCGCATGTCGGTGACGCGCTCAAAGCCCTTTGCGCGGGGTTCGTAATCTTTCCACGTCAGCCTGATCCGGGCAGCGGGGAATCCGTCCGGGAATTTCACGAACCCGTGCATGCTGGGCAGGTCGCTGATGTCGACCGGCATGACGAGTTCTTCGACGTTGGTACGGGGCGTGATCGTCGAGGCGTCGCGGTTGTCGTTATAGCCGTAGGAATAGGCTTCATCCATGATCCGGACCTGGCGGTTACCGATGAACTCGGAGCATCGCCGCGACGTCTCGGGATCGGCCGTCTTGAGAATCAGCTTGGTGCCCGCCAGCGAGGCCAGATTAGTAGCCCCGTTCTCGCCATAGGTTTCTTCAAGCTTGTCGAAGGAATGCATGCCAAGCACGAAGGCGCCGCCAAACGCGCGCGCGGTCTGAAGGCCATGGTCGATCGCCGGGAGACGATGCAGCGCATGGACCTCATCGATGAGAAACCAGGTGCGCAGATCGCGGCTCCGTCCCATGTGGAACAGCGCATTGACGGCGAGATCCATCCAGAGGGTCAAGAGCGGGCGATTGAGGACCAGGTCCGGGTGCGTAGAGGTAATGAAAAGGATCGATCCTTCCTTGACCTCGGTCGTCATCCAGTTCTTGATCGAGAAGCCGGTTTCACCCGGAGGTGGTTCGGGCAGGAAGCGAAAAACATTCGCATTGGCGATGAAAGTTGTCCGGATCGACTCTGCCATTTTGGCTGCGGCGGGCGACATCATCGGCCCTGCAATCGTGCCTTCAAGTTGAGCATGGATCGTCTTCAGATCCGACTGCATCAGGAAGTAGGAAAGCGCGCCATTTGAGCGCACGCCCATCTTGATCATCTTGACGCACATCTCGACGAACAGGGTGCGCGCCGATTTCTGCCAAAAGTCATCCTCCGCGCTGTAACCGCTCGGAACCAGCGCCGTCGCAGCGCTCATGAATTCGGCGTAGTTGTCGCAGTCGTTGAAGATCGACCATGGCACGCAGCGGCGGTCCATCGGATTGAGGATGATGTCCGTTTCGGCATCATAGAAGCTCTCGACGAAGGTGCCGGTCAGATCGAAAATGACGCAGCGATGCCCGCGCTCGCGCGCCTGCGTGACGATCTTCTTGAGCTCGGTTGTCTTGCCAGCGCCAGTCGTCCCGATGAACATCGCATGGCTTTGCTCAAGGCGCCAGGGAACCGGCACGCCTGCCAGACGGTAAGGCGCATGCAGACCCGCCCGGACACGGTCCTTCAATGGCTCTGCCAGGATCTTGTCGGGGTCGACTGCCGGCGTGCGCTTGCGGCACTCGCTGACATGCGCTTTCCAGTTATGGCTGGTGATGGCTTGAGCCAGCTCGCTGTGTGTCACAAGCACAGCACCGCGCTCATGGCGCTCGGTCAAAATGTCGGTGCCGCGCCGTTTCGAAAAGTCGACGAACCAGACGGTCAGAGGCACGCAGATAAAGGCTGCACCGAGACCTGCGGAAATGCTGACCTGCACGGCCTTGGCCCAAGCCCTTTCCACGGCAGGATGATAGGGCACCATCGACATAGTGCCTTGCACCATTTGACCCGACGGAAGGGTCAGGTTTACAGGCTTGTTCGGATTGAGCTGCACCCATCCCCAGGCCTCGGCGTAGAGCTTCATCAACACGAGCTGCACCTCGTGGTTTTTGAAGGTCAGACTGACGAGGATGCACAGCAGTACAACGGCGGTCCCGACCCAGACGTAGAGGGGCATTCTGATGCCCGCCCAGGTCATCAGGATTTCGTGGTGGAACAGCTGCGACCCGCGCGTGAAATTGCCTGCGTTCCGCTTCACTTTTCCGCGCGCGGAAGCGTGGGTGAGAGTGGCAGCTTTTTTGCTGAACCGGATGTCTTCAGCCATGATGCTCTCGCACGTTGGAGAGCGCCTGAGCGATCAGGTGTTCGGCATCAGCCGGATATTGCTCCTGAACGATGAGCGAGAGCGCAAGCTGGGTATGCTCGAGGATCGTGACAGCCCGCTCGGCGTTGAGCGACAGTCCCGCCTTCAGGAGAGGAATGCCCACTTCAAGGGCAATTCTGATGGCTTCAGACCGCGATACACCGCGGCTTGCCGCAAGTTGATCGACGACGTCGATCATCCTTGGGCTGAGCGTTACACCGACGCTCTGGAACTGTTTCTTTTCCACTACCACACCTTTTCAGGCGTGGTTCGTCTATCGCAGGTACCAGTATATAGCGCTGCATCGCACTTGCCAAGAGCGTCGGCGATGCAGCCCGGTGCAGCGCTATGGTATTGGTTTTTAGATGCTTTATTGAAGCCTTGAACATCCTGCAGCCGACTGCACCGCCCGAATTGTGAGCAAGACTCCAGCTAACCAATTGTGAAGTATGAAGAATATTGCTGCATCAGCCTACCGCGCAGCGGTGTACGGTGTGCGCAAAAAATCAGGAACTTGTGCCCTGTGCCAGGTCCATTGTCGTAGGGGGATCACTCGCGCAGGTGGTTCTCCAGCGGGATTGCGCGAGCGAGCCTGACTCGCGAACTCAGCGCAGGCGTTATGTCCGCCTACAGCGGGCGCTGTGGGACGACAATGGCTCTGGGTTTGGCCATGGCGATGGCTCAACCAGGCCATCTTCCGCGACGAAGTGGCGCGAGAGCAGCAAGCAAAAAAATGCCTCGAACAGACCCTGCGATTGGTGCATCTTCGCATGGTCTTTCAAGGCTTGGAGGAATGCGCAGTGGTGTCGAAACTTGAACGCGAACGGTCCGCGCTTGCAGCAGCAGAAAAGGAGCTGGAAGAGCGCAGGCAGAAGCTTGCAGAGCTTGAGCGCGAGGAAGCAGAACGAGAGCTAAATCGGCTGATCAAGAAGGTGGGTCAGGATACGGCGATTGCCCTTCTGGAGCTGGCCGTCAAGGTGAAGCCAAAGGTGGCGATTTCTGCCCTCGAGAAGCTTGGCAGGTGAGGTCTTTTTTCGTCGAGTTGGGCGGCGATGACCACCGCCCTGTCTCGTCAGAATTCATCGGCCATCTTGCCGGTGGCGGTGTAGACGATCTGGTCGATCAGATGCATCGGCAGCTCGCCATAGTCTCCCTCCTCGATGAGGATGTACCCGTCCGGGGTCTCAACGACGTGGACGTCGAAGAATGTGTGGTAGGAGCGCCGCTCAGCTTCCAGCGTTCTTTCATCAAGGGCGATGATGTTGGGGTTGATCTGACGAAGCACCGAAACGTCGTCTTCGTAGCTTTCCGTTGTGTAGCACATGACCTTGCCTCCTGGCGCTTGGCGGCTCGTCCGCCATGCCATGAAACAGCGCCCCGTCAGTGTGCTGGTCACCGGAGCGAAGCGGAGGCTTGACCGCTAATTTTTCGATGGTGCGGAAGCCGGCGCAGCACGGCTTCTCGGTCGGGAAATTAGTGGTTGACCAGTATGCTGGCGGGGTGCTCATGGCGATGGTGGTGGACGTGCCTGCGGCAGGAGGCATGCGTTCCCAGCGACTTCGCGAAAGCTATGTCCTGGCTCGTGGCTGTTCGGCATTGGGGTAACCCCAGCGGTACGAAAAAAGGGCGCCGCGGCAACGTGCCGGGCACCCTTTTCCACCTCGATCCTGCAGGAGGCTGGTTGCAGATCGAGCGTTAAACATGGCGTCGAGTTGAGCCGATTCCCGGCTGCTCGTGAACTGGTGGCTGGTTCGTCATTGGCTCCATTCGAGCAGCGGGTGTTGCTCTCCACAATCGGTGGCGGCGATGAACGCGAGGCTTTCGAAGAGCGGAGTGATTCCTGCCTTGACGAAAGCCGCGTAAGTCCGGTGATCTTCGAGCGCTGTCGCGAGCTTCTGCAGGGACAATTGGCCAGATTCATTTGCATGGCGGCCGAGAGAGGTGAGTACCTTAGACGCAAGGTCGCTGCTCATTGTGATGTCACCTACCAGAGCGATGTGTTCGCTCACCCGCATCGTGATCGGCGCATCGCATTGCTGGTGCTCGATCCGTAGCATTCGTCCAAGAAACTGCGCTTCCTCGACGATCGCGATCATCTCCGCACGATGGTCGAAGCATGATGCGAACGCGGCGATGGCAAGCGCGTTGGCATTGATCTCGAAGTTCAGGGGCGCGGCCAGGAATTCGCCTGGATCTGCATCGATTGTACTGTTGGCGGTGTGCAGTCTGCGCATCAGCGCGGCGAGCTCTTGCGGGCGTATCTGAGCCGGTACCGAATGGAGCCTTGTCTCGATATCCTTGACGCGGAATGTGACGAGCATCTTTGCCTCCTGTCGCTGCTCGTCTCCTCCATCCCCCTCTCCTTTCTCACTTCCTGAGCTTGTGGCTGAATGCCCACAAGGGGTCTCGTCCAGCCTGAGGATTTCCGGTCGGCCCATTGTCCGGATACAGCCGCTGGCGCGGCAGCGATGCCCGCAAGATGCGAAGCATCGAGCACGGGCAATGCGCGCCGGGCCAAGGTAAAAGTGCGGCTGATACATTCAGGGATCGCGATGCTCGCGGCAGCGGGCGAAGGGGGTTCGATGCCCCCAGAGCCCGCCCCTTGCGCAAAAGAAGAACGGAAGGCCCCGGCATAAGCCGGAGCCTTCCGAAGAGCGCTCAGCCGAAGGTGCGCGAGCGCGTTTGCCCCTGATCGCTGATGCGGCGAATGTGCAGCGGCACGCCAGCCTGACGGAGGCGCTGTGCAAGGTTCGACTGGATGCCGGATCCTTCTCCGATGATCGCTTCAACCGGGTTCAGTTTGACGATGCTCTCGTTGCGCAGGAACGGAGCGCGGTTGCCGTGGCGCTGGTCGGGAACGAACAGGATCGTGTTGACCCCGTTCTGCTGCGCCCATGCACCCGCCATGGCGTCGACGCCCTTGCGCATGCCGGTCGTGCCCAGGACCATGTTCGGGATCCGGGACTTGATGTCGTCGAGGATTGCCCAGATCATCGCGAAATCGTGCCAATCCTTTTGGCCACCTGACACGATCACCAGCGGGCCATCGGGCTGGAATTGCGCCCTGCGATCCTTGGCGCGTGCTGCGAGGAAATCGCGCGCCTGCACCTGGCTGGCGGTAACCCCGTTCTTGCTGACTTGCGATCCCCGTGCGGCCGTGAAGGGGCGACCGGTTTCGACCCGGTAAACGTCCGCTGCATGATCGCGCATCGCCTCGAGCGCTTCGCGGCACCCTTGCAGTGTCTGGCAGAGCTGCTGTGTTTCCTCGAGCTCGACAGCGTAGATTTCCGAAGGATCGAAGTGGCGTGCCATTTCGCCCAGCTTCTTTGCAGCATCGTCCTCGCGTCCTTCAGCCAGGCGTGCGGTCATGTGGAACGAGTTGACCATGCCCCAGGCGAGTTGCTGCGCAAATTCTTCCATGCGCGTGTCCTTGAGGACATCGAAGATCGTTCCGATTGCCATCTCCACGGCGCGACGCGCCATGTCAGGGTCCGGCATCTCTGCAGCGATTGGAGCCTCGATGATGTTGAGCTTGGCCAGATCGCTATGTTCAAGAAACGCCCCGTCGTAGGATTCTGTGATCCCTTCACGTGCATCGGCCAGATTGATCCGTGCCTGAGCCAGATCTGCGAACGAATTGAAAACAGTCATAACAGCCTCCGATTTTCGAAATCGTCCCCACATTGGGAACAGCCAAAAACCCATCGGGCCGGACGAACTGTGTCAGGGACGGCGAGCTCGTCTCGCCGCCGCCATGGCGGGCGTGGGGGAACCGATTTTCTGCGTGGTGGCTGGCGCGCAGCGATACAGCCTCCCCGCTGAAAATTGGGGGGACCGCGATCCTTGACTAAGGGTCGGCCGCCGATAGGTTTCGGCAGGTGTTCCTGTGTGTGTGGAAGAGACGTTCCCGCCCTCGAGCAGGGAAGACGAAGGCAGGTCCGGTCAGGCGCTTCAGCGCCCCACCGGGCCGCCCCTTCGGCCCTGCGAAGGGGTTACAGCGGGAACACCACCAATCTTGAAAGGCCGTTTGGCGGGGCTGCTCGGACGACGACGGACTGTCAGGGACGATGCCGCGAAGCCGGCATCGCCGCCTCGCGGGCGGTGAAGGCAAGCGCAGCGACAGCCTGAGCCGATCCTTGACCGGACGGAGGATGCCGAATGATCCCCCTGCGTGCCACGGCGCGCGTTACGGTCGGAAAGCTCCGACCGCGAACGCCTTCCTGGCAAGGAAAAGCGCGTTCGCGGGTAAGTGGCGCTGCCCTGCCCGGACGGGCGGCAGCGCCGGGTTCCGGTAGAGCAGGTTCCGCGTTCAGCGAATGAGCCCATTGTCGGACCCCGCATTGGCGCTATGTTCGAGTGATGGCCGTCTGGCAGTTCGTCATCAACCTGATCCCTGCCTCTGCGGCGCGTATCGCAGGGGTCGACGCTGCACGGATGAGCCGCACGCAGCTCGACGAGATTGTTCTGGCGCTGCCAATCGCAGAGGCGAATGCGCTATTCGCGAAGCTCGACATGTTGCTGCCCGAGAAACCGCGATCCTACACCGGTCTCCGGGTGTGGGGTGACGAACCTGCTGACGACATCCAGGTGAGCTTCGATGAGCAATTCATCGAAGAGATCCAGGTCCGCTTCGATGTGGCAGATATCTCTCTGCCATTCATCGGCGGGGGCTGCGACCTCGCGCGGCATTTCGACTGCGTCTTTGCAACGCCGGAGGGTGCGATCATTCAGCCAAGCAGGGAAGCTGTCATCAGGACGGTTCTGCAATCAGAGGCAGCGCAGTTCGTGCAAGATCCTCCGGGCTTTATCGAAAAGGCGGTCCGTCTGGATCGGGAGGACCGATAAGGCCCGCACCCCGTGAGGCGCAGTATCGATACTTGAAGCGGACAGGCAGCTTCGCTTACTTTGCCGCCGAAAGCCGACGTTCGCAAATCGACCCCAAAGCGGCAATAACATCCGCTTCTGATTTGCCCACCTAGAGAGGAGGATAGCTCGCAATCCGATAGAATGCCCAAAGGCGACAGTCTTGCCTGCTAGCTCGGTCTAGCACGCCGCCAGGCCGGGGACCGGCCGCGCCCCAAAGGAGTGGAGAGGCAGATGGTGTCGGATCGGCAGAATATCGCAGCAGGCACGCAGCAACCCGAAAAGTTCGATGTGATCATCGTCGGCGCGGGCATTTCCGGGATCGGCAGTGCCACCCTGCTGCGCAAGCATTGCCCGGATCTAAGCTTTGCCATTCTCGAAGCACTTGAGGGCCATGGCGGCACCTGGCTGATCCACAAATATCCCGGCACCCGGTCAGATAGCGACCTGTTCACCTTCGGCTACGGCTTCAAGCCGTGGACCGGGCAGCCGATCGCCTCGCGCGACCAGATCCTCGACTATCTGGGTGATGCGATCGCCGATGCGGGCCTTGGTCCCTCTATCCGATATGGCCACAGCGTAACTTCTGCCGACTGGTCCAGCGAAACGGCCAGCTGGCGGCTCACGGTTGAACGCAAGGACGCCGACGATGTGGTGGAGATGGAGGCGAGCTTCCTGTGGATGTGCCAGGGCTATTACCGCCATGCGCAGGGCTACACGCCCCAATGGCCGGGCATGGACAGGTTCAAGGGTCAGGTAATCCACCCCCAGCACTGGCCAGAGGATGTAGATCTGGCGGGCAAGAACGTGACCGTGATCGGTTCGGGCGCCACCGCCGCAACCCTGATCCCGGCGCTCGCCGACCAGTGTGCTCACGTGACCATGCTGCAACGCACGCCCACCTATTTTGCCGCCGGTCGCAATGCTGACGCGCTGGCCGAGGAATTGCGCAGGCTGGATGTGGACCCTGCGTGGGTTCACGAGATCATGCGGCGCAAGGTGGTGCGCGACCGGGCCGATCTGCTCGACCGCGCGCAATCATCGCCTGACAAGCTGAAGGCGATGCTGATCGGCGGCGTTCAGGCGCTGCTCCCGGAAGGGTTCGATGTCGAACGGCATTTCACGCCGCCCTATCGGCCGATGCAGCAGCGCGTGGCGTTTGTGCCGGACGGCGATCTGTTCAAGGCCATCGCGGCGGGCAAGGCTTCAGTCGCAACAGATACGATCAGCACCTTCGACGAGACAGGGATTGTGCTCTCGTCGGGCGAACGCATTGATGCCGATGTGGTAATCACCGCAACCGGCTTCGAGATGGCAGTGATGGGCGAAATCCCGTTCAGCATCGATGGTGCGCCGGTCAACTTCGCGCAGACCGTCACCTATCGCGGGATCATGTTCACCGGCATTCCCAACATGGCCTGGGTCTATGGCTATGGCCATTACAGCTGGACCTTGCGCGTCGATCTGGTCGCCGGCTTCGTGTGCCGCCTGCTCGATCACATGCACAAGGCCGGTGCAAGCAGCGTGATGCCGATGCTCAGGCCCGAAGATCAGGGCATGGAACTGAAGCCGTGGGTCGATACCGATTACCTCAACCCCGGCTATCTGCTGCGGAGCCTCGACCGGCTGCCCCGGCGCGGCGACACGCCTGAATGGCAGCACAGCCAGGACTATTTCTACGAGAGCGAGGCGATACCCGCGATCGATCTGACCGATCCGGTGTTCGCCTACAACTATCGGCCGATGCAGCGCGAAGCTGCCGGCATGGGACACCATGAAACGATGAGGAAGGCAGGATGATGAACATGAAAGGCGGCGTGGCCGTGGTAACCGGCGGGGCTTCGGGCCTCGGCAAGGCAATGGCCGAGGAGGCTGCGCGGCGCGGCATGAAGGTGGTGGTCGCCGATGTCGAAGCGGGAGCGATGGAGAAGGCCGTTGCTGACCTGCGCGCAGATGGGGCCGAGGCGATCGGCGTGCTGACCGATGTGACCAGTGCTGCTTCGGTCGAGGCGCTGGCGCTCGCCACTGAACAGAACTTCGGCCCGGCCAACCTGCTCTTCAACAATGCCGGTGTCGCATCGGGCGGACCGATCTGGGAAAGCACCGAGAAGGACTGGAAGTGGCTGTTCGGCGTGAATGTCGATGGCGTTGCCAACGGGGTGCGCAGCTTCACCCCGCGCATGCTGGCCGCCGCCGCCGCCGATCCGCGCTATGAGGGGCGTATCGTCAACACCGCTTCCATGGCTGGGCTCGTGACCGCGCCGGGCATGGGCATCTACAGCGTTTCCAAGCACGCGGTGCTGGCCATGTCCGAATGCCTCTACCACGACCTCGATCTGATCGGCCGACAGGTTCGGGCGGCGGTGTTGTGCCCGTTCTATGTGAGCACCAATATCAGCCAGTGCTACCGCAATCGTCCCGCTGATCTCGTCAATGACAGTGGACCGACCCGATCGCAGCTGGCCACGCAGGCCATCTCTGCGAGGGATCTCGCCAACGGCACGCTCACGCCCGAGGCAGTGGCTGCGATCACTTTCAAGGCGATCGAGGAAGACCGGTTCTACATCTACCCCAGCCCCGAACAGTTGCCGATCGTGCAGAGTCGCCTCGATCATCTGGGGAACGGCACCAATCCCGACATCCCTTACGACGACATTCCGATGTTCAAGGCGCGGCGGGACAGTCTGAAAGCTGCACTAGCGGGGTGAGCGGGTCGCGCTCTTGCTGTGTGCGCCGCTTTTTGTAACCACGTGGCCGTTGCTGAAACGATCTTGCGGCGCGGAGGGTGTGCTTGGCCGAACCGGGAAAACTGGATGAGGAGCTCGACGCCCTCCTGCGCCGCCATGCACGCCAGCGCGTGTTGGCGCGTGGTGAGGCGCTTTACGGGCGAGGCTCGCCGCCCGATGCGCTGTTCTGCGTGGAGCGTGGCATCATTCGCCTCAGTGTTACCAGCCCTGCCGGCCGTGAAGCCGTGCTGGGTCTGGTGACGGCGGGGCACTGGTTCGGCGAGGCATCGCTGTTCACCTGCGAACCGCGTGGCAATGATGCGGTGGCCGCCGTCGGCAGCACCGTGCTGATGGTCCCCGCTGCCACCCTTCACGCCTTGATCGACGAGCGCTCCGATTATCTACGGCAGTTCCTCGCCATGATGGGCCAGCGTTACAAGGCGGTGCTCAGCCGGATGGACGACACCGTGCTGCTGCCGTTGCCTGCGCGCCTCGCACGGATCATCGTGCAAATGATCGACGTAGGCGGCAATGCAGGCGATGCGCCAGTGCTGCGCTTCTCGCAGGAGGAGGCCGCTCATATGCTTGGTGCATCACGGCAAAGCGTCAATCGGGTGCTGAAGGAGTGGGAGGCTGCTGGCATCGTGCGCTTAAGTTATCGCACGCTTGCCCTGGCCGATCTCACGGTCATATTGCGGCTTTGCCGAGCGTGAGCGGCACGGCGAGAGGTTGCAGATCGAGAGGGGGCAAGCCAGCCAATGCGGCTCGCAACTAAGTTAGGAAAGCCGCCATTCGCCTACCCACCCATCATCGGTCATTGGGCAAGCTCATGGCATCGCCCAAAAGCCGACATGCCGAGTCAACCGGCCTCTCTCCGAGACGTCCGCACTGGAGACGGCTCCCGCAGGAGCCGCGGTCTGGCAGGCCGGGTTCGTCGCCCGCCGAGGCGGCGGCATTTGTCGCCGACCGTGCGCGCGGCAAGTCGGCCGCGAGCGGCGGGACCGAGAGCCGGCGGGGCTATCAGGAATGTAAGGCCCGGGCGAAGCCCGAGCCGCTGGAAAAGCTCCGCTCCTTATAGCCGCAGCGCGTAAGCGCGGTGCGCGGCAAAATGCGTCAGCGATCGTCACCCGAAGGGCCGAGACCCCCTCTGGGGCTCGTTGGAGCGAGGCTTGGGCACAGCCCTTAGCGAAGCTTCAGCTGAGCCAGGGCTGCGGCGCCGAGCGGAATAGAGCGCGGTCCCGGCCGAAGGCAGGGGGACGCCACCCCTTGAGATCAGTGGCTTAGGTTGATGTTGGTTACGGCGACCAAATCCGCCTCGCTTAATTGTCCCGTAATCTTGATTTCGGCTTCTGGCTGAGCGCGGGTGTGGGTCGTAATCCGGTCAATCGCCCGGTCCGATAGAACGATGGCGCCGATCGAGGTCACATCGTCCATTGCGCCGCGATTTGGCGAATGGAGCGGGTCGAGAAGCCCGATGTACCCTTGGGGAAGGTTTCGGAATGCTTCCCAAGGTTTCCAGTCGCCTTCCTCGAAATCGTGCTGGATGTGCCAATCTGTTATGAGGTCAATGTCGCACCACCCGATGGACATTATGCTTCCATCATCAGTGCGGAATCCTTGGGCGTTTGCCGTAATGCTGAGCCTGGCCGCGTCACCGTGCGCCGTTGCGTCCAGCAAGTACCGCACGCTGATATCTTTCAAAGTCAGGCACATATAGACATCGATGAGCTTCGGCGGAAAGCTGATGCGATAGTCATCTTCATGCGTGAACTGCGAGCTGCGATACGGTTTCCGGCTCATCGTGGGTCGCCTTTTACTGTTGGGGTTCTGATAGTTCGAAAGGGCGGCATCTGGAAGGGTGCCGACTGATCGATCAGAGGAACTGGACGGTCTCGGCGATGATCTCGCAGCTCAAGTCCCACCTGGCCCGCTCGGCCGACGATGCGCGCAGTAGAGCTCGGTCCCGGCCGAAGGTCGGGAGACGCGACTCCCTGCGGAGGTGCTCCATTGCGGTTGACGATCATGTTCTCATGATGTTCTACGGCGCCTATGGGAAGCAAGCGTCTCGACACTGTCGCCGATCTGGTCCGGTATGGTCTCAATGCGCAGGTTGAATGCAGAAGGTGCCGCCGCGTCGTGATCATCCCGGCGTCCAGGTTGCGCGATCAATGCTTCGCCAAGTCGATCCCGATGAAGCTTGCGGTGGTCGCGCAGCATCTCAGGTGCAGCTGTGGTCACCGCGGCGCAAAGATCGATGCGACGGGGACAATGATCGACCGAGGGTCTTGAGGGGGTGCTTGGGAGAGTGACGTCGATGCCGCATGGCTGCGGCGGGCATAGCGGCAGGCGCGCGTCCACGTCAGGAATCTATTGATCCGCTTAACCCGGAGTCGAATTGCTGGATCAATGGACCGATCGCGTCCGGAACCGAGCTGGCTGTCGTCACCGTCGCTTCTATTGGGTAATTGTTGCCCGCCTGGTTGAGTGCGACCGCGTGGAATCGGTCTGCCATATGAATTGTGGCTGCAACCACGGCGAGACAGTTGGCGTGTGCTTCATCGCTCCGGCGGCGCTGCAATGTCGCGAGGTCACCGACCTTCAGGTCAACCGTCAGCATCGCATCAATCATCGCCACTTTACGCTCAATTTTCATGAAGGATCGCAGTTCGCTGCGATCGGTCTCGGCCGTCAGGACAATGGTTCCCTTGGGGCTCAGGTCGTCCGTGAGGCCGCTTCGTTTGGCGAAGGCGGGGTCGAGCGTATCGCCGCTCACATGGACCTTCAGCGTGCTGGATTGCCGTTCATACACCCGCAGTAGCCTCGCCAGCAGGTTGGACGTCGGTGAGGCAAAATCATGGGCGGCAATCCGCCCGGAGGGATGGAACTTCGCGATGAATCGGGCGTCAACCGGCTCTGGGACTCCGAATGCGGGAACTTCGATCGATGCGAGGTGCGGGACTTCGTGGGTTGTTTCAATTGCCGGATCATAATCAGGATGGGTCTTGAGGAACGGGGCGTTCAGGTCGATCCCGTTCTGAATGGTGTAGATCAGCTGACAAGGTGCCGGGATCGTGCTGAGGTTCCTGCCATTGATCATGGCTCCCTTCAGAATCGGCGCTCGTCGTGTGCCGAAGATGAGATGGTCCATCGCCTTGCCACTCTCGGCCATGTAGACGGGAGGCACATAGTTGGGCGCGAACTGTCGGACAAAGGCGAGGCATCCCCTGAGATATGCCTGAAGGTCGTTCGCGTAGGCAGGACCCCGCGAGGCTTCGATCTCGAGGTCGATGTCGCCAACGAGAGGATCGCCGCGCATGACGCTGCCGTAAAGGTAGACCCTGTTGATGCTGATCAGGCGATCGGGGTCGGCATTGATCGCCTCAAATCGCGCGAGCAACTGGTCGAGGACGGCGCGCGCCTTGGTCAACTCGGTTTTCACGACGCTGCGTGAATGGGCAACCGCCCTGCCTGTCGGGGTCAGTTCGGATCGCTCATCGTCGAGCAAACCAAGCAAGCTTGCGATTTCGAGGGCATGCGATCCGTGAATGAGGGTCGGAAAGACAGAACGAAGGCCGACAAAGGAGCCGGGATCACTCGTTCTGGAAAGAGATTTCAACCCTTCCTTGATGTTCGTGACAGGCACTCCCCCGATGGCGAACTTCCGAGGGAAGGTAATCGACATGTGGCGGCTCCTCCTGGTTGCAGTCTTACTATGGCGTTTGTCGTCGTCGGTCAGGATGGTTTTTTGGCCGATCAGGCCGGCGAGCTTCGCCTGTCGAGCGAAGCGAGGGGCGGCACCGAAGCGCCGCCCTCCTGATGGTCACAGGAACTCGACGTTCTCGGCGATGATCTCGCAGCCGTAGCGGTCATTGCCTTCGGCGTCCTGCCAGCGCGAGTAGTGGATGCGGCCCGTCACAGCGAGCTGGTCGCCCTTGGCCTTGTGCTGGCGCAGCGGGAGCCCCATGCCGTTGAAGACAGTGACCTTGTGGAATTCGGCATCCTTGACGGGGTAGCCGGTTTCAGGATCCTTCTGGACCTTGCCGTCGCGGATGACCGGACGTTCGGTCACGAGGATCAGTTCGGTGATACGGGTGTCGCTGCGATCGCGGGCTACGGGATCCTTGGCGAGACGGCCGACGAGGTTGACGATGTTCATTGCAAGAGCCTCCTTGGTGCCGACGGCTCGTCCGCCGGTGCCCTTATCGAGCCTCGGCGGGAGAGCTGGGACACCGCGCGCCCTCGCGCGCGGGAAACCTCGGAAATCGAGGTGGTGCGGGCAGCCCGGCTTGCCGGGCAACACGGCTCGCATTTCTGCAGGTTGGCCCTAAGCTCGACCAGAGAGGCAGGGGCACTGGGCGGCGGACGTGCGGGTGGCACAGGGGCTGATTGCGTGCCTGAATATCAACCTCGCCGCGTCTCGGCTTGCTGTTATCAAGGATGATCGCATGATTGATCGTCCGTACTCGCCGATTTCGGTGAGCGAATAGTCCCTTTGCGGCAGTCGTCCGGAACACCTGACCTTGGCTATCTGGGGTGCCGATCCGCAAGGTTGGTGCCACTGGCCTGGCGTTGATGCACAATCGGACAAGGCCCCAAGGGGGCTGCCTGTTTGCACGTAGCGCCAATCAATCCCGATCGACGGGAGCTGCTCTCCAGGCTGCTATGGCATCGATGATCTTTGCCGTGAACCGCGGTGGGAGTCGTCCGGCAATGTACCCGGGCTGCTTCATAAGGGGCCTTATATCGAACCCGGGCCAGGTGAACCGGTTGAATTCCGAAATGACGATTGCGCTACCGGGAGCAAGGCCAGCTGTGCGCGCAATCTCATCGGGGATCACGATGGCGTTCTTGCGCCCCTCGCCCTTGGTCGTGATCGCGGCGACCAGATAGCGTGAGCCCTCGACACCCACGATGACGACAAAGCGTTCCTTGACGCCCTCATCGCGGCCTTGGCGCTGCTCTTCCTCGAAGAGGTAGACGTATCGGAGGATATGGCCTGCGGCGGGGCGGTCAGTCTTCCCAGCGGTCATTGGCGAGTTCGCTGTCCGAGGGCCGTGCATTGGCGAACGCTTGGCGGTCGGCGTCGGTCATGTCGGACGAAGCGACAGCTTCGATATTCATGTGATCTGCGATCATACCGCGCGCCGCCTGTTCAAGATGGCGGAAATATTCGCTATCTGCGATCACATGCCGCTCGCGGCCATGGCTGGTCAGGACGACCGGCTGCTTGGTCGCAAGGTCGAGGAACTCGCCGGTGTTGTTGTGAAACCGGGTCAGGGGAATCCTGGGGTGCTCATTGGCCGTCGCTGGCATGGTGGTATCTCCTCGTGGCACCCAAAATAGCAATTATTGCCAAAATAGCAAGATTTCTGCGACGACGATTGCCGCGCTAGCCTTCCACCTCTGTCGCCGGCAGCTCCGGCAATAATGGGACGAGGCCCGCATCAATCGCAAAGCCGAGAGTCCTTGCGAGGCGGCAGGCTCGAGCGATTGACCCGTCTGGAACATCGAGCGCCTTTTCAATGTGCCCAAGGGTTTCGCCAGCGCCGGGTTCACAGACCGCATGAAGCTTGCCTGCCTCTGCGGTGATAGCAAAGGGCCAGGTCATCGCGACACCGACGACCCGTTCGTCGAGGACAAGCAGCGTATCGCCAGTAGCGATAGTCTCGTCGGTCTGCACGGCGTCGTAGGCATTGCCCGTCGAGGCGAAGGCATGGATCCGCCAGGCGCTGAAGGCGAAGCGCTCGCTGTCGCTCAGCATGGCACGGCCCCTTCGGGAAAGGCGCGCTGCGCCGCTTCCGGAAAGGCTGCGGTGAGGTTGCGATGGATCGGTCCGGAGGATTCCGGAAAGAATGTGCCGGTGCTGCTCGGCCGTGTGATCCGCAGCGCGCTTGCAACAGCCTCCACGACGAATCCTGCAAGCTGATCGCTGGCCGTCAGCTTGCCAAACTCAGGCAGTGCAAACCCGGCCTGATGCCAGAAGGCGATGCCGGCCTCGAGGGTCTCGAGATAGCTGGCATGGCTGCCATCGTCCTGTTCGTCGTCGATGCGCGCCTCAACTGTCCGATAGGTCCCGAAATCATGGGCGTTGGCCTTGATCCGCAAAGTGATGCCGGCAGGCGGCGAACCGGCAACCGCGATCAGCGCAGCCCTGTAGAGCATGGCTTCGGCGGTATTCACGAGGTCGAAGTTCGGGGTGTGTCCGATCTGCGCGCAGTCTTCGTTCCACGGAGCCCCGCCAAGATCGAGAGTCCAGTTCGTGTGTGCCATTCAAGCCTCCTTCGCTTGAACGGCACCTCCCCCTTCTCTCTCGCAGGCAGAGTTTCTGCAGCAGGTCTGGTCAGCTTGAAAGCAGCGGGCAAAAGAAAAGGCCCGCCCGCGACAAATGCACGGACGGGCCTTCCTGGTGTGACCGGCGCGGGTCGCGGCACCGGTCACGGGGGCTGATGACAGTCAGGCATCAACGCTTTCGCGGGCCTTGGTCTTGGCTGCAGGTTTGGGCGCGGTGCTTTCGCCCAGACCGTCGCCGCTGCTCGCGCCCGTGTCAACGCCGCGGTCGCTGGCCGGTTCGTCACCGGTCGCGGTCAGCGGCGGCAGAGCACCTTCGCTCTCGCTGCCGAACCCGTCGAGCGATGCCTTCGGCTTCGAACGCCGCCAGGCGACATTGAAGCTGCCGTCGTTCTGCTGGAACATGGCGACCGGGATCGGCGCCGAAAGGCTGGGATCGTCGATCTGGCCCGACAGGAAGCATTCGCCGGTCTCGTTCGACGAGTATTCCCAGAGCGCGCCGATCTTGACCCAGCTGCGGCGGTCCGCCGAGAGCGCCATGAGGTCGAACTTGGGTGCCCGCTCGTTGGTGGATTCGAAGGCCCGCAGAGCGACGGTCGCGCTGAAGGTCAGGGTGGTGATGCGGCCGATGTGAACGCCTTCTGCGTTGGCCTTGAGGGTGCCGATGTTCATGTCGAAGTTCTCCTGATGCTGTCCGAACCCCTTGTCCGGAACACCTTCTCCCATCCCCCCTCTCCTCCGGGCCCGTGGCCCGGCCCGTGCGCCAGCCACCGCAGGCGCGCGTAATTCTATCCAGTCCAGAGGGCTGAGGAGTCTCGATGCCTGGTTTGGAGCTGAACCGGCCCTGCTTCGAGCCATGCGCGGTCTGCACCGACCTAAGCTTCGGGCTCGGACCTGTCCTTGATCTGGCTGAGGCGCGCCATGAAGGCCTTGGCTTCGAGCTGATTGGGTCCATCGCGCGTGGCGAGGCAGGCCATCCTGTCGATCTCGAGCTGTGCGGCAAGACTTGCATCGATATGGCAATAGGGTTCGAGCACGCGGATTGCTTCAACCGCGCGGGGCAGCTCGCCGAAGTCTGTTCCGACCCACACAAGTTCGGTCTCCTCCCCGTCCTCGTCAGGCGCGCTCAGAACCTGCGCAAAGTATGTCTGCAAGGGGCGGTCCCAGCCAACATAGGCACTTGCCGCCGCAATCCCGTCACGAAGCGGTACTTTGTGTCTGCTCATGCGCCGTTTACCTCCGCATCGGGCTTGGGCGGCTGCCCGGTCACGCAGCGAAATGCCTGCCCTTCACAATGATCAGTAGTCCGCTGGCCGCATCAGCGTGATGACGCGCCGTGTCATCGCTGGATTGGCCGGATCCTCTGACCCGAACGCCAGTTCGGTGTCGTAATAATCGACTTTCATCAGCACCTTGATGCCATCGACATCCAGGCTTGCAAAGTCTCGCTCGGGCGAATCCGGGGCGAAGGTGCAATGGCGCAGAGCGGCCATCAGCCGGGCCTGTGCCATCATGCTTTGTGCCACCGTGTCGCCGCCGAGTTCTGCAAGCAGCCCGGAGGTCATGACGATGCGGGCCGTTCGGTCACGGCCCTGGCGTGCGGCATCATTGAGCAGCGCGATCCGCTCGGTGCGCTGCCGAGCGCAAGAGAGGTCGGATGTGTCATGCATTGGAGGTCTCCTCCCGATCAAAGGGGCGATCAGCGGGCAACCGGACGGCCTCGCGAACCTCAGCCCGCAGGCTGACAAGCGGATAGCTGAACATTGATCGCGGTCCCGGGGGCGACGGTAATGGCAACCTGCCGATCCTTGGGAATGACCCACAGGATGCTGGCGAGCGTGTCGCGGATACGCGCCGCAATGGCCTCGTCTTCGCCGAGCAGCACCCGGGCCGCGAGCTCGCGCGCATCGCGCAAGAAGTGCTCGTGCTGGGTGTCCCAGGAGTCGGCCTCGCTGTCGTCGCTAGCGCAGAAACAGACGTTCTCGATCAGATGAACCAGCGTTTCGGGGGTCAGCGCCGGACCCGGCACATAAGCGATGCGGATCTGGTCGACACCGCTGTACCAGCCATCCTCGCCCACGACGAAGGCCACATCTGCCGGGATCCGTTCTTCGCGCTGCGTTTCGCTGGAGCGGTGGAAGACACAGAACCTCAGCTCGATCGTCTCGGCACGAACATGGTCATCGAGCGGCGGAAAGCTGCCGTTCTCGGCGATGACGTGGCCCTGCTCCCCGGCTGCAACATAGAAGCGCACGTTGCCGAGCTGATGCAGCGCGTCATACCAGCCATAGCCAGCGTAGGCGGGATGGTTCTCGACGAGGTGTGGGCGCAAAGGGTGATCGCGCAGCGCGCGCTCCAGCCCCTGTGCAATATCGGGCTCAAGATCCGCGACAAGGATCGTGTCCGCACCTGCTGCGACTTCCTCATACTCAACATTGACGTTGTCGCTCTCCGCGATGGCCGCATGCCAGCGGGGCAGGCAGGGGTCGGCCTCCGGCAGGGCAACCCCAAGATCGCGGGCTTCCTTCCAGTTCTCGAAGGAAAGCCGGTGCTGGCCACTGTGCGCCAGCGCGGCATAGATCGTGCGCTTGCACGCTGCCTGCAGCGCCGCAAATGCGGCGTTCTCGACGAATTCCTTGCGCGCCGGGAGCACAAGGGCAAGGCCCGGCGTGGCCCCGATATCGAGCCGGGCATGGTAGGTCTTGCCGCCAAGGCTCTCCGACACACTGGCAAGCTTGCGGGTGAGCACCATGCCATGGAAGTTCGTCGTGGGGTCCTGGTGGTATTCGCGCCCCTCGAACACGCCGATCTGGCTGCCGTTCCACTCGGCGATGTAGATCGCCTTTGCGAGAAAGTCCTCGCGCGGCACGTGCGCGCCATTGAAGAACACCGGCAGCGGGTAGAACTTCGCGACCTCGCGCAGAATCCGCTCGGTCGTCTGCTCGCTCACCCCGGGCATCAGGAAGGTGATGGTCGTCCCAACCGGGCGAGCCAGGGGCACCACGGCAATGTCCTGCGCACCGGTCCAGCCATCCGCTGGGACATGGACCGACCATCCGGTGTCGGCATCGGCATGACGCGTGCTGATCCGGGTATCCTTGCCCGCCAGGCTGAAGACACCCATGCCTGCCGGGTCTTCGGCCTCATGGATGTGCTGGCTCCAGCCCGAATCCCCCAGCGCAATCATGGTCTGGGGATCGGCTACCCCGGACCCATCATCGACAAGGGTCAGGCGCGCTCCGTCCTGATCCGCGCAGCAGGCGATATCGATCCGGGAAGCGCCAGCGCGGCGACTGTTCTGGAGGAGCTCGCCGAGGATATCGCCGATGGTGCCGTTAAAGAGGCGTGTGACTTTGGTGATCGTCTTCGGGCTGACGCTGGGTCGGATGACTGTCAGGTTCATGGCAAAGGGTCCTTCATCGCACTGGTTCGCCCTTCCCCTCCCCCTCCCCTTCAGATAGGCGGATCAATGCCTGGCCAGAGCCGGGTGGCCTTCGGCCTGCTCTTCATCCGACTCGCTTGGGCCGCAGGGCCTCAGGTATCGGGATGACCTCGTGCGCCGTATCGCGCAGCGCCGTGACCTCGCCGCGCGCGGCGTAGAGGTCCTTGGCGATGAGCGCGCAGACTTCGGCCTCGCCATAGGTTGGTCGGCCAAGGTGATCGACGCGTTCGACTTGCCGGGCAATCACGCCGACCTTGCCTTCCGGCACCCATTCGGCCCAATCGCCCCAGGCGCTGGTCACGCAGAATTCGCCGATCACGGCCATATAGGCCTTGCGCGTCCGCAGGATCGCGGACGCATTCTCCTCGACGGCCTCTCCGGTAAAGGCACCGAAGCGGTCCGGGTGCCAACACCGCGCGGTATCGCGGGCAAGCTGCAGAAAGCCCGCGGAGCAGGAGCGCTGGCGTTCAAGCTCGCTGGCGAAGGCAAGGATCGGGAGCGCCCAGTCGCAGTCTTCCTCGTAGGAGCCGCCCTCGATCAGTAGCGCCGGCGGCATGGCGGCCTGCCTCTGATCGGACAGAATGATGCCGCCGTGGCTGGCGGTCATCACCGACCAAATGCCGGGGCCAAGCTGATCGGCCTGCTGGACTGCGCCCCAGATCGATGTCGATGGGCGCGGCGACGGGGCAAAACATGTCATGAGCGAACTCTCCTTCTTCAGGTTCGCTCAAATCCTCCCCCTCCCCTTCACTCGAGAAGGCTGCGGGCTTCGCTGATAATTGCCTCAGGCGTCACGCTGCTCACCGGCAGGCATACGACAATCCCGGCCTGACCGAGACGCTCGCGCTCGATGCTGCGCAGTTCAAGATAGTCAGCATCATCCGACTGCAGGATCTGGAGCGCGAACTTGCACTCCACCCCGCTATGCTCATCGAGCAGCGCCACCAGGAAATCCGGCCTCGCTGAGCCCGCAGCCAGCGTTATGTCAAAGAGGACCTTTTTGACCGCCATCCTGACACCGAGACGGCGCAGTTCATATTGGGCCTGTTGGAGCGCGCGCAGCACGTCGCGATCATGGTCGCGCTCGGCGGGCACGAACTGGTTCCCGCTGAAGACAGGCTGGGCATAGGCGCGCAGCGCCAGGTATCCTTCGCGCCGACTATGCTCGCCGACGACGGCCAGCACGAGAAAGGGTGGCTCGACCTCGGCCCGGATGATCCCAGTGTGCTGGATGCGATTGCGGATTTCGACAGTTCCGAGCCCCGTCACCACTTCGCTCGATGTGACCTCGCTTGCTTCGAGAAGCAGGAAGGACTGCGGCGCAAACTCGGGCGGCCAGGTCTCGGCGGCAGCCCGTAACCGGGCATGGACCCGCCGCTTCTCGTAATCGATGGCGTTGGTGTAGAGGTGATCCGACAGCCGAATGCCCGGCGCGATCTCGAGGCCCTCGGCTGCGCGCTTGAGGTGGTGCATTTCTTCGCTGATCGAGCCTGCGCGCCTGCCACTGGGCGGTAATTCGCGCAGGATGTTCGAGCCTGCGCGTTCGAGCAGAAGCCAGAGTAGCTTGCCCAGGCGCGGGATGGCGACGCCGCGTGAGCGGTCGTCAGGCTCTATGTCCTCTGGCCTTTGTGCAAGCTTCTCCGGTGCCTTCTGGTGGGCACTGAACAGGCCTTTTGGTAGGCCAATAGCATAGAGCGAATCCTTCACGGTCTCGCGGATGCGCGGTGGCGCCTGCGGCAGATGAAACGGGCAACCTGGCTCGTGGCCTGGCCGCGCAGTAAGGCGCCGGAGGTAATAGGTCTCCTGAAAACTGAGATAGGCCGCGCTCATCAGCGGCGGCGGCCGCTCTGCCCCAAGGCAATCGCAGGCGATCCACTTGTGGTTCTCTCGCGCGGTCGAGACCAGTGAGACTGAAGCGCGGTGGTCGGCCTCGCTGCCCCGGCCTGTATACCACCGCACCAGCGCAGCCTTCAGCTCGTCGCTGATCGCGACCCTGCCGGTCTTTCCTGTGGTGTCCTTACCTACCAGCCACATGCATGATGACGCCTTGACCCTGTCATTTGTTCACGGTATGTTCATAATCTGCAGGAGCCCACAAATAATGAACAAGGTCTTTGATATCGGCAAGTTCGACCTCGATGTCACGCTGCGCGACGCGGCGCTTGATCCGAATTGCCGCCCAACCAAACGTATGCTCGCCAATGCCTCGATCGGAGTGGAGCCGTTCGATGCTTATTACTCGGCGCGCGAGCTCTACGAGACCTTGCAGGGCGTCTTTCAGGGCCTGCCCAATGCCAAGGCCCGGCTGACACAGATCCTGTCCTGCCATTGCGATGACTATCAGCGCTGTCTTTACTACGCGCTGGCAGGGCGCGGGGTTGTCCAGATGCTCGACGATCTCGAATGGCTCTTCGAGCTCCTCGGGCCGCGGTGCCAGATGTCGGGGCACATTCTGCGCTCGGGCCAGCACCCTGCGCCGATGGTCAACCCTTACGTCTCGTCAGAGCCTGATGGCCCTGTTCCTGCCCGCAATGCCGACTTTATTGAAGGACCATCGTGGTATCTCGATCCCGGTCTTGGAGGGATGATCGAGGAATAAGCGGCCATCAGTTATTGCGAAGGCCAAGCCGGTCGGCGTCATCAACAAGCGTGATGCGCCCGTCCCAGTCCCACAGGACCAGATTGAGCGCGTCCGCGGGGGCGCCGCGGGCGTAACTCGGGACAACGATGCCGGCATAGCCTTGCGCGATCGCGGCCTCCGCCAGGTCTTGCGTCGGGACCGCCTTGCCTGAGAGCATCTTATCACGCCACGCCGGGTCGGCGAGCTCAGCCGGTGCGATACCGAAAGGCCGCAATGCAGCCCCATCGCGGCCATCGAGCAACGGTCCGATGTCGGCCTGATAGGCGACCAGCGTGGTGGGCTGCAGCGTGCCAACCTGATTGGCCTCGCGCAGCGCGGTCTCAGGGGCGAGGGAAGTATAGAGCGCGATGCGCCCGATGCGATTGAACCGTCCGCCAAACCGGGCCGCCCCCTCCCCTGAGAGGGGTTCGCGGGACCAAACCGGATTGTGGGCGCGGTAGAGCAGCCCGGTAAAGAGCATTGGACTAGGCGTGGACGCCGGCGTCGACCGCGTCGATATAGGTCAGCACGTCATCGGCCCGGTTGCTTTGCACCAGCTGCATGGCGGTCTGGCCCGAGAAGCCGGGCAGCGGTTCCGAGCGGTACCAGGCATAGGCCAGCAACGCCGAGCCAAAGCGCGGCTCGACCTTGTTGAGCACCTCGACCATCTGGCGAAGGCGGCGCTGGGTACGTGTCGACGCGATCCGGTCTTTGCGCTGGATCGCGTCCTTGCCGAGGCCCAGCGAGCGTGCGAGTTCGTCGCTGGTGGTCCGCAGCGCGTCGACGATCTTGCGCGGAGCAAACGCGCCGTTGTCAGCGTAGTTTTGAATCGCCATTGCACTTTCCCATGAATTTTGACGCGATATAGCGTCAATCTTTGCGGTAATCAAGGTTTGCTGTGCCCAGACCCAGCAGGTGTTCCGGTTCAACCGCAGAGGTTTCCCGCTCTTACAAAACCACGACCTGCAATTCGATCGCACCGGGAAGGCCCTCTTCTGCAGGCATAACGCAGAAGGGCTGGAGCTTGCTGTCCGTCCTCACCACGGCATGGCTCTGCCCGGAATTTGCGGTCATCCGAATGGCGACACGCTCGGCATTGGCGCGTCCGCACAGGATCGCCCTTCTGGGATCGAGGCTCTGAAGCAGCATGGTCACCTCCCGAGCGTTACGGCGTTGCCGGGAAGAATGTGCGCGGCGCACGCTTGGGGGGCACGACTTCGAACCGGCGCTCCATCAATCTGCTGATGCGGAACCGGCCTCGACCATCGGGCGTACTGAGTTCAATCTTCGCCCCGCGCTTTGTCACCCTGAATTCGGCGTGTTCGCTCCCGTCGGTGAACTTCATGGGTTCAGGCAGCCGGATCATGTCGCCATCGGCGATCTTGCGTTCCTTCAGCCGCAGCTGCCGGTAGCACCGGTTGCGCCAGTCGAGGGCATAAGGGTGATTGGTTGGCCCCAGCTCCTCGAGGATATTTCTGGGACATCCGGCCTCCACCGGCCCGGAGTTTTCATCCAGTCGGGTAGGATTGGTGCTGCTCATGGAGTCAGCCCTGATCCCCCCGCCGAACCGCACGTGCAGCTTTCACTGCATGCGGCTCTCCACTGTGACGAACCGTTCCTTCGCGTTGATCGGGCAATCGGCCAGCATGAGTGTCCCGGTGGCATTGCTCACACAGGACCACCGTCCTGCGGGCGCGGGCCGCCTTCATTCTCACGACAAAACCGCGGTGCGAAACATCGGCCATTCCCCGGATATGATGCACCTGACACGGAATATCAGACCGACCACAGGCCTCGCATTGCTTGGCATTCTGACGGTCAACCCAGTCCGTACGTGAGTGAGTGAACACCTGGGTCCAAGGCTGGATATCAATCCTGGACGAGGTGGCCGGATCACGTTTCAGATGAGTCAGTTTCCAGACTTTTACCGATCGGGGCTGGCCATCGACGTCGTAGTCGATTGTGAATTCCTGCCCCGTCCTCATGCGGGCCACGACCGCTCGCACACTGGTTTTGTGCTTGCTGGCCAAGGTCTTGAACAAGCTCCACCGCTGGAGGAACTCAAGCCTGTTCAGCTTGAAGCTCACATCCTTGGCAAGAGCATAATAGTTCGCAAAACCCCGCAATTCGGCGTTGTAAGCAAGGACGATCTCAACATCGCTGCAGCTGAGCAGCAGGCTACGATGACGCGGCTTTAACACCGACAGATCACCATAACCTTTTGCGGAGGCAAACGCGTGGACCTTCTCCCAAGGAACATGCAGCTGCATCACTTCCGACGGCGGCCTACGGAGGAAGCTTACGGAACCTTGTCGGCTCCGGACAACCCGTTGGCGTGTCGTATATGTGCGAACCTCATATCCAAGGAAGGCGGCCCCATCGCTCGCCTTGCGGATACCGCTTTTCTCCTCGGACACCGTAAGCGCCAGCGCATCGGTCAGGAATGCCCTGACTTCGGCGAACACGCTTCGTGCATCCTCCTTGCTACCGATCACTCCAATCATGAAGTCATCTGCGTAGCGACAGTAACGAAGTCGGCGATAACCGGGGTCCATGGCGTCTCCTGACGGCATCGACCGCTTTTGCGGCAGTAAGGTTTGGATTTTGGCCAAGGCGGCCGCAACCTTCACCTCGTCGACATTGTCTTTGGCCCGCAGCATGGTGACGCGCGTCCGTTGTTTCTGGATGCGTCCAGCCAGTCGCCGATATTCCGGGTTCGTGGCACGGACCTTCCCCCTCTCGAAAGCCGCGATCCGTTCCGCCATGAACATATCGAGTTCATGGAGATAGATGTTGGCCAAGATTGGAGAGACGATACCGCCCTGCGGAGTGCCGCTGTAGGTCCGGGTGTGAACCCGGTCTTCCATAACACCCGCCTGAAGCATGCGACCGATCAGACCGATGAATTTCTCGTCATCGATCCGTTTCCGCAGCAGCCGCAGGAGAATGTCATGGTCGATGTTCTCGAAGAACCCTGCGACATCCACATCTACGAGCCATTTCACCCCCGTCCATACGGCTTTGACGTGTTCAAGCGCCGTATGACACGACCGGCCCGGCCGAAATCCATGGGAGGCGTTCGAGAACACCGGCTCATAGATCCGTTCGAGCAGCTGCCGCGCCACTTCTTGAACGAGGCGGTCGTCACGTGTGGGAATCCCCAACGGACGCCGTTTGCCCTTGCCTTTCGGGATAAACACCCGACGCACTGGTTTGGGATTATAGGTCCCTGCCGTCACGCTGGCGATAATCGGGTCGAGGTCTTCCGGTCCGAAGTCCGCGAAAGTCTCGCCGTCAATGCCCGGCGTCATCGCACCCTTGTTGGATGCGATCTTTTGGAGCCCCTCCTCCCAAAGGAGGCGAGACCCCATCAGACGATAAAGCCCATTCACCCGTTTGCCCGACGCAACGAGCGTCGGAATGGCCTCCAACCGGCCTTTCACAGTTTCTGGCAGCATCAGCACACCCCATGATCGGTGGTTGAAGAATCACAGCTGCCGCCCTTCCCCCGGCCTTCCCCGCTTTCGGCCCGATCGCTCGAGACCTTATACGGTTGCACCGCCGCCTCCGAAGAGGTCGATGTCCCGGGCATTACCCCGGGCGTTTGAGTAATATGGCGGCTCCGTACCCATGCAGGCCGGCAGAAGCCGCCTGTTTAGGGCATCCCGTAGTTACGCTGAATGGAGATGCGGCGCGGTTAGGTGTCCCGTTCGTCCACTAAACCCCTCGACGAGAGGCGCACCGGATGGGCTGAGAAACAGACGGTCAGGACATGAGACCGCTGCCATCATCCGGACCTGGCGTGACAGTCGCTTTCGCCAGTATCGCTATATAGATTGCTGCAGACTGGGATTTAAGCAGTGTAGCCTTCACCATACGCACCTTGCTCTGACCGTCATCGCCTCGATTTGCGACTGAGACGCATCCGGCCTTTTCCCGAACATGCTATTGTTCCCCGTCCCTTTCAGGATTTCAGACCTTGTGAGGCCCGAGGTTAGTTCGGCGAGCAGAGGCATTCTCAACTTACCTCATCATCACTGATACTCCATTTCAGCGCCACAACGGCGCACTGTCCTTATAGCCGAACAGGAGGCCGTCTGCGGCCTTGGGGTTCCAGCGCACCAGACAGATCACCGCGGAGATGGCGTGGGTCTGGTTGTTCGGTCCAAAGCGCTGGACAGCCGCGTAATAGGCCCCGGTTGTGGACACGCTTCTGATGACCCGGCATCCTTCAAAGCTGCCGGTTTCTTCATTCTCGCGCTCCCATGTGAGCTGATTGTCGAGATAGGCCTTGGGAGTGTCGAAGCCCCCCATTCCGGCACGGTGCATGTAAAGCCAGCCCATGCGTGTTCTCCTTCAGATGAGCCCCGGCTGCGCCGGAGGTGCGATCTTCAATTCGCGCGCGATCCGCGCCGTAAGTGCGGGAATGTCTGCAAGGGCGGTGATCGGCGCTTTGCGCATCACCGCGCCAGGCGGTTTCCAGAACGGGTTGCGCCAGGCGAGACCCGGCTCGCCGAACCTTTCCGGGCTGATCCGGACATAGATACCTTCGGCTTCCAGCACATGCTCGCCCGCGAGCTGTTCCTGTGAGGTGTAATAGCTGATGCGGTAATCGGCATGCTCGAGCCCGATCCCTGCTGCAATCTGGCGGAGTGCGCGCGTGCCCTCACGCCGGTAGTGGCGCAGCTCTTCGGGACGATAGTCGATCCCGCGCTTGACCAGCGCAATGATCGCCGGTCTGTGCTTGAGCTCGGCAAGGCGTTCGATGCACTGGGACCGCAGCGCCTGGTCGTCTGCCTCACATTCGGTCGGCCTTCCGTCGGCAATGCGCTGAAGGTGGCGGGTGAGGAGCAGCACTGCCGGGCAGCTTCCAACCTTCCGGCCTGCAAGGCGGACATCATCGACGGCCTCGTTCAATGCTCGCAGCGCATTCTCGAAGGTTGTCAGTCCATCAGGCTGGAGTGCGCGGCGGTAACGGTAATCGATGTCGCAGGACATGAGGCTTCCTTTCCATTGCAAGATGCAATGGCCCCATCCCCCTTCCCTCAATGCAGGCTGCGACGATGTTCGCTTAGGCCCTGCAGCGGCAACGGCTCGTAGATCATCGGTCGTAGGAGCGTGTTTGGCGCAATCTGTTCGAGGATTCGTGCAACAGCCGAGACGGCAACGCCCGCCTCGGTTGTCTGGATGATGAGCGTTCGGCCTTGACCCGGAGCTGTGCCAAGCGACCAACCGGCGTCCCCCTTGCCGAGAAGACCGTCCAGCACCTGGCGTGGATCCCTCTGGGGGAACAGGCCTGCGATATACTCAGCCAGCACACCGCCAATGGGCGCCTTCCCCCGGCCTGCAACATCGCCGGCATAACGGTGAAGCTGGGTGAGGCGAACGACCTCCTCGGGGGCTGGCTCAAGCACAAGCCGGAACTGGCGCCGTTTCATCGGCTTTCTCCCCTTCATCCTCCGCAGGTTCGCTCTGGTAGCCCGAATAGGCCGCAAGATGGTTGAATGCCTGATCGGCCTTCGCGGCCGCGGTGATGATCGCCGTCTTGTCGGCCTTGAGGATCTCCAGCCAGTGCGAGACATAACTTGCATGGCTTTCGTGGAGGTCTGCCGGAAGGCCCAGTTCGTAGCAGATCCGGGCACTCACCTGCTCTGCTACCAGCTCCTCGAAAGAGTATGCCTTGTCGCCGAAACGCTTGCCAAATTCGCGGGCAAGCCGCGAGGCATGGCCTGACCAATGGCCAAGTTCATGCGCTTTCGTAGCCACGAATCCGTCTTCGGTGTTGAAGACATTGGGGTGCGGAAGCTGAATATAATCAGCGCCCGGCGAGTAGAACGCCCGGTCTCCGCCGAGGCGTATGTCAGCCGGGACGGGTGCGAAGAAGCGCTCGATGGCAGCGGCCTTCTGCGAGGGCGTCGGCGGCGCTTCAGGCACCGGGCTCGGATAGAAATGGGGCGGCAGGCCATCGATCTGCGCGGCGTTGAACACGCTGTAAGCGCGCATGAATCGGATTGTTTTCGACGACTCCTCACCGGTCGCCTGGTCGACCGCGGTCTTCTTCGTGCTGTTGAAGTAAATGCTCGGCTCGGCGGTCTCGCCCTTGCGGACTTGTCCGCCAAGCTCGATGGCTTGCCGCCAGGTCATCCAGTAGCGTGAGCCATAGCCATAGTGGTCGGCGACCGCCCAAAGATAGAGGCGGTTGATCCCTGTGTAAGGGACGCCTGCAGCGCGCAGCGGCGCTCCGCCCATACCGGTCTTCTTCCAGGGTCGGCGCCAGGGCAGCGTTCCGGCCTCGATTGTAGCGATGATCAGATTGGTGATTTCCTGCGCGACGTCGCGCTTGGGTCGTTGGCGCATTGGCCTGCTCCTCAACAAAAAGAGGCCCGGCTCACTCAGGCGAGTGGCCGGGCCAGGTCATCAGGAGGGGTGTTTTGCCGCCTCAGGCGGCTACCGCCGCTTCTTCACAGGCGACTTCTGGTTGATGGTCATCGATCAGCTCTTCGGCCTCGCTGTCGGCTTCACCGTCATCGCCATCGCAGACGTCGGCGACAGGGTCGCTTTCGTCGGTGTCCGGGATGACCGGATCAGCGGGGTTGGCACCAATCGTGAACTTCATGCCTTCAGGCAACCAGGCCAGCGCTGCTTCCTTGACGTCCTGTTCAACGATCGCCTTGCCGGCGAAGATCGTCTCGCAGGTCTTGGCAAGGTCAGCTTTCTTCGAGGCGGCATAACGCGCCGCAAGATCGCTGCCGCCGACTTCGGTCAGCGCGGCAAGACACGAGATCTTGCTGACTCGGTCGAAGAAATTCTCGGCTGTCGGCCGCCACATCGCTGCAACGTCGATGTCGAGCATACTGCCGATGACAGCATGGATCGGATGGTATTCCGAACCATAGCCCTTCTTGGCTTCGAGCGAGATGGCTACCGCATAGGCGAGCCACGCCGCCTTGGCTTCGTCGGCAAGTTCGCGGAAGGCAATGAAGCGCTGGGCTGCACAGCTATGTTCCTGCCATCCCGTGTCGAGCGCGTTTTCGGCCTCGGCGAGAATCCCTTCGCCTGTGGATTGCGAAAGTTCTCCGGTCGCAGGATCGCTGGGTCGTCCGCCCTTGATCGAGGTGCCCCGGCTTTCATAGCTGCGGCTGTCAGCCAGCGCGAAGATGGCGAAGTCGAGCGCGAGCCCGGCATCGCTGAGGAGGGATGCCGACAGGATATTGCGGCGCTGAACCGAAAGCTCGTCGAACAGGCGGGCGCTGATCGGTTTCTCCGTGCCCGGCGCAACTGCCTCGGGCCTGGAAGGTGCAGCGCTGCCTCGCTTGGTGGAACCTGGGACCGGCTCTTCGGCCGTCGCTGTCACTTTGCCATTCTCATCGGTCTCGAACGACAGGCGCTTTTCGCTGTAGTAATCGGCCTCGAGCACCATTTCGCCGCGGGTGGTGAGAACCAAGAACCGTCCGGCCTCACTGCGCCATTCTTCGGGCAGTTCGCGCACCGGGTTATTGAGGTCGCTGCGCTCAGCATCGAGATTCTCATACTCGGCCTCGAGCTGCCCGAAATCGGCCCCGTCGCCTTCAGGGCCGCCTTCATTGCCTTCGTCGATGATCTCGCTGATTTCTTCCATGCGGGCATCGATCGCGTCAATTCGGGCTCGTGCATCTTCGGACAGCGGCGCGGGCGGCAGCCGGACAGCATTGACGCCCATTTCGCTGCGCGCCTGCCATGAATTGGTCGACGCCACCGGGCTGATCCAGGCAAGGCCCGTCTCGGCAGTGATACGCTGGGCTTCGGCTTCCATTTTCTCCGCCGCAAGCCTGTGGGCGATCTCGATGTCGATCCAGCGATCATCTGCCGCTTCGCTGAAGAGGTCGCGCTCGATCTTGCCGCCGGCGGCCACATAGGCATCTTCGCCGATCAGCAGCGCGATTGGGTCGTTGCCGCGCATGGAACCGCTCGCTACCATGCGCCGGATGGCATCGGCGCTTGGATTGTAGGCGTACCGCATCTGCTCAAAGACCCGCAACTGCACCTCGTGCTGATCGGTCGCAGCATAAGCCTTGGCGATCTCGAGGGTGACATCGCCCTTGGCGAGTGCTTCGAAAATCGGCTCGGCAAGGTTTGCTAGCCGCAAGCGGCCTTCAACGAAACGCTGGGTGAGACCAAAGCGTTTGGCGACCGCGGCAACATCGCTGCCCTCCTTGATGAAGTGCTGGAAGGCGCGGCATTCCTCAGCGGGGGACATCCCGACACGCTGGAAGTTCTCGGCAAGCGAGGCCTCGCCAGCTTCCTCTTCGCTGCCCTCAAGCAGCTTGCATTCGATCTCGGCATCGGGGGTCCACGCACCGCGCGCGACGATCATCTCGATGGCCCGCAACCGGCGACCACCCGCAATTACGGCAAACTTGCCGCGCTTCTTGCTCTTGGTGACCAGCAGATTCTGCAAAAGGCCGCGCGCTTCGATGTCGGCGGAAAGCTGGATATCGTCTTCTTCGCTGCGCGTTTTGCGCACATTGGCATCGCTCAGATAGAGCCGGGAAAAGGGAATAAGCATCTTGGTCACTCCTGATGTGCACCCGGCAATCACCCGGGCACACATCCCCTCCCCCTCCCCTTCTTATCTACGTTTCACGCAGACCTCAGGGTTAGTCGTTCTCACCCCTGCGGGTGAACAGCGCGGCATGTTTCGGAGTGGGACGGCGCGGCTCATCAGAGGACAGAATGGGTCGCGTCCGTCAAGGTGGTGTAATTTCGGCTGTGGCCGTGGGCCATCGTCAG